>NZ_CP139873.1:623318-934978 GCF_034422975.1 Idiomarina sp. PL1-037 | reverse complement strand
GCAATAATGCCGTACTTCACCGGTCGCTTAGTGTCCTGCCGCGAGTAAAAGCCGGTTGCCAGCACCTTCACCATCATAAAACTTAGCAAACCGGTGGAGTAAGCCATAAGACTGTAGGACGCCATACGCGCATCGTCCGGGCTGAAGGCGCCGTGCATGAACAACACCATAAGCATCGGCTCTGCTAATACAAAAAGCCCCGCCATGGCCGGTACGCCCAACAGCAGCACCATACGAATGCCCCAGTCTAGCGTAGCACTGAAGTTTTCAGTCGATTTATCCACATGGCGTGATGAGAGCGCTGGCAAAATAACCGTAGCAATGGCAATACCAAATAACCCAAGTGGGAATTCCAACAAGCGGTCAGAGTAGTAAAGCCAGCTTATGGAGCCTGTCATTAAAAAGCTGGCAATGAGGGTATCAAACAGTAAGTTAATTTGGCTAACCGATACACCAAAGATAGCAGGCAACATCAATTTGCGAATTTTGGTCACGCCGGGGTCTTTCCAGCCCCATTGGGGTTTAACCAGCAACCCGGCTCTTTTCAGAAACGGCAGTTGGAATAAAAGCTGAATTAGCCCACCAAAAAATACGCCCCAGGCCAGTGCATATTCCGGTTGCTCAAGCTGCGGAGCCAACCAGATAGCCGCCGCAATAATAGCCACGTTCAAAAATACCGGTGTAAAAGCGGCTACGGCAAACTTGCCCAGCGTATTGAGTATGGCGCCGGCCATAGCGGTAAAGCTAATAAACCATAAGTAAGGAAAAGTAATGCGGAGTAAGTCACTGGCCAGTACAAATTTATCCCCTTGCGGCCCGTCGTTCCACCAATCTAAAAACCAACCCATACCAAAAAGCGCGGCCACAACCGGGGAAGCCACCACACCGAAAATGGTGACCACCGTCACAATGGTACCTAAGGTGCCAGATACCCGGGCAATGAGTAATTGCTGATCGGGCAGTTCTTTACCCTGCTTGTACTCAGTGAGCACCGGCACAAACGCCTGGGCAAAAGCGCCCTCGGCAAAAAGGCGGCGTAAAAAGTTGGGGATTTTATTAGCAAAAAAGAACACATCTGCCGCAGCGCCAGCGCCCATCAGGTTGGCAATGACCACATCGCGCACCAAACCTAACACGCGCGAGATCAGGGTCATCGCGCTGACGATAAATCCTGATTTTAAGAGGGCTTTGGACACAGCTGTTCCTTAACTATCTATCGCGTTCTGAAGCGATAACTCTATTTTTCAAGGGTTTTTATTGCCGATAAAACTTGCTCACGCAGGGGTGGCAGATCTTTTTCAATGGTACGCCAAACAAGCTCATAATCAATTTTAAATTAGCCATGAGCAATGGCATTTCGCATTTGATAAGCAGAAGTTAAAGGAAGATCAGGGAACTGGGCTACTGTAGATGGGCACTGCTTCAATAGGTTATTTGAAGCTTCCCCAATTATTTCTAAATTGCGAATAACCGCGTCTTGCACGAGTTCGTTATTCAGGAAACCATTTTCATCAAGGTCAGTCGTGTATGATTCAATCCGCTCAATAGCGTTAACAATATGATGAAGATAATCTTTTGCTCTACTTTCTTTGTCTGTCATATTAAACGAGCTTCCTGCTCTACTTTGTCTTTAAACTGCATAGGTAAGCTGTTTGGTGTCAATACATCAACCTCTACACCCAGTAAATTATTAAGTTCAAACTTAATCGCACCTATATCAAACATAGTGGTCTCTGGTGTGGTTTCTATCAGCAAATCAATATCGCTGTCAGCAGATTCATTGCCCACAGCCACAGAACCAAACACTTTCACATTTTTAGCGTGGTGCTTTTCAACAATTTTCTGAATCTCTTCGCGGTTCTTACGTAAAAGCCTTGATAAGTGCTTCATAAAACCTCCAGGTCGTGAATGGAATATAACTCATCGACTCATTTTTAGCCATGCAAATTGTAAAACGAAAATCGAAGATATTACCGGTTTTTATTGTTTCAGCTGTTGACTTTTACAGCAGAAAAGGCATAATCTGCGGCCTTTATAAGAGAAGCGTTCTGTTAATGAATTTAGGAGTTCACCTTGGCTAACATTAAGTCTGCTAAAAAGCGTGCGATCCAGGCCGAGAAAAATCGCCGCCACAATGCAAGCCGTCGTTCAATGATGCGTACTTACCTTAAACGTGTAATCGCAGCTATTGAGAAGAAAGACAAAGATGCAGCAAACACTGCAATGAAAGACGTAACCCCAATGCTGGACAGTTACGCAACTAAAGGTCTTATCAGCAAAAATAAAGCGGCACGCCATAAGAGCCGTTTGAATGCTAAGATCAAAGCACTGTAAGAAGAATTACTGACCTGGGCTTAGGCGCAGGGAAAGAAAAACCGGCTTTTGGGCCGGTTTTTTTATTTGGTATAAGCCCGAACGCCTTTCTTGCTTTTACCGATTTTAGTAATAGCTGCGCTGGTTTCTTCGAGGATTTTTTCTAGCTCTGGTTGTACTTCATTGAGGTAGCTATCACCTTCGGCAACTACAGTCACCCATTCGCGAGACTCTGTCCAGCCATCAGGTAATTGCTCTAAAAAGGAAAGTATTTTAGGAAGTGTGTCAGCCGCAGACTCATACTCTGAGTCTGCCACTTGTTGCTTTAGCTGCTCATAGAGCGCACTTAACTGCTCAGGTGAACGGATCTCTTCAGACATTAAGCCCCGGCTGCCTGCTGCATTTGGTTCATCGCAACATCCCGTTGCTCAACTGGAATTTGATCCCATGCGCCTTTAATATCAATCATTAACCGCGCAACTTCATCAATTATATCCACGTCTAATTCAATTGAAGCATCGGCGATACGTGTGCTCATATACATATAAAGCTCTCGTAAATTACCCGCCGCATCAGCGCCGGCACTGTCATCTAAACTGTAGCGTAAAGAGTCGACAATGGCCTGGGCTTTACTTAAATAGTGACTCTTTTTCTCAAGGTCTTTACGCTGAATCGCTCCTTTGGCGTAATTCAGGTTCTCTAACACACCCGCCATCAGCATTTGTACCAACTGATAAGGGTCTGCACCCGCAACACGGGTTTCTAGTGAGCCTTTGGTGTAGCCTTTAAGCTTCATATTCATACGTAATTACCTCTATTAATCATTGTCCCGGGTAAACCCAGGAAGGTTTGCTAGCTGCGCACTGACTGCATTACCTCGGCTTTGCAGCTGGCCAACTAAGGAATCCAGTGCCTGATATTTTGAGTTCAGCGTTTCACGCAATGATCCCATACGCAGTTCCAGTGACTCACGACTCTCGGCAACACGGTCCAAGCTTTCATTGATAGAGTCTCGACGCAATTGTAAAGAACCACCAGCGCCAGCATAGCCGTCTAATAAAGTTTCCATACGCGACGCCATACCGTTTTCACCACCAATCACGTTTTGCAATGCCGATGGATTAGCAGCGAGTACATCCTTAACGTTAGTGACCGGGTTTTCCTGCTGCAAACGACCATCGTTGTCCAAACCAAAACCTAAATCGAACAGTGTTTGTCCTTCGCCAAATGTGCTGGACAGCACATTGTTCAATTGGCTTTTCAAAGTACGAACGGTCGCATCGCCCTGCATCATGCTGTTCTCACCACCAATTTCACTGAGTAAATCAACCGTGCTGTTATAGGCTTTTACAAAGCTGTCTATGGACTTTTGAACACCCGCATCGTCACGTGCTATCGACAACTGTGCCTTTTCCGTACCTTCGGACTCTTTCACTGCCGTAATGGTCGATCCCTGAATAACATCAGCGAAGGTATTAGTGTCGTTAGTAGCCTGAATACCATCAATTTCAATAATGGCGTCTGTAGCCTGATCTTTAGCCGCTATAGTCATACCACCAGCGCCACCGCCGTTGGCTTGAGTTGAAATAGCGTCAAATTCAGCGTTGTCATTAGTAACGGTTAAATCATTACCCGCACCGCTGACACTCGAGCGGAAGACTAACTTGGCTTCAGTACCGGTATTAATAATATCCGCTGTAACACCAAAGTTATCTTCAGATGAGTTAACCGCTTTACGAATATCTTCCAGAGTCGAGCCCGCTTCAATATTCAGCGTAAAACTTTCATCTCCGGCACCAAAGGTTAACGAACCCGCATTGGTATTAACCTCGTCATCCGCACTGGCAAAAGCACCATCCGCAGACACTGCACGGCTGCCTTTTGCTAGCTGTTGAACAAACAGTTCAAAGTTACCCGAGTTGGCTTCTTCCGAACTTTCAACACTAACGATGTCGCCAGAGTCAGGCTGAGTGACTGATGCTTTCATGGCACTAAACAAGCTACCTTCAGTCAGTTTCTCCGCACTTTCCTGAAGCTTTGATAATGCCGAACGCATCTCACCAACAGCCGATAGCTCCACGGTTAAGCGGCCTTCCTGTTGGTCCAAGCGGTTTTTCTTAGGAACACGCTCGGCCTCTAATGTCGCATCTATAATGCCCTGCAGGTCTAAACCTGAGCGCGCACCCGTTGATGAAATTAATGGCATATCAACACCTCACTTAAATCTGGTTGTCGAATAAAAACCCCATCCGACTGTTCTCGTTATCGGCCATTTCTTCAATAGCTTTAGATAACTTCACAACCAATTCTGACGGAATTTGACGAATCATTTCACCGTTGTCAGTATCAATAACCTTAACCACCGGTGGCTCGCCTTTTTCATCAAACACAAACTGCAAACTGGTATTGCGAATAGTCGACGACTGATTCATATCTTCTACCGTGTCTGCAATACTCTCATTGCTTGCCTGCTTTTCCACTTTATCAGCGGTGCGTTCCTGAACTTGGCTGACTGCATCCATGACCTTTTGGTCCTGGGGCCGTTCTGCCTTGTTCGATGAACCACCCGCTGCACTACTTAAGGGACTTAACGCGCGGCTTTCAACTGACATATCTGCCATAATACTCACCTTTTCCTTAGTTACTGTGCAGTTTAGCACTAAAACAATTATCCATGTATGTTATCGGTAAGCCATGCTGAAAACTTTAGCGTTTAATTGAATTTTTTTAAGCGGTATCGATTTTATTGTTAACCCTTTGAATTACAGGCATAAAAAAACCGGAGCAAAAGCTCCGGTTTTTAGTAACGGTTAAGTTAGTTGAGCAATTAGCCCAGTAACTGTAGTGCCGCCTGTGGACGCTGGTTCGCCTGCGCCAGGATAGTCTGTGAAGCCTGCTGCAGGATCTGAGCCTGAGTCAGTTTCGCAGTTTCCGCTGCAAAGTCAGCATCTTTGATTCGAGACTTCGCACCTTCCAGGTTCTCAGCGATGTTCGATTGGTTGCGAATAGTCGCTTGGAAACGGTTTTGAACCGCACCTAAGTCTGCACGTTGCGAGTCGATTTTCGCAATGGCCGCATCGATTACTCCTATTGCATCTTGAGAACCCGAGTAGTCTGTTACAGAAACATCTGACACCGATGACAGCGTCGAGGTCGCATTAACTGACCCGGTATCCGCGGCGTCAAAATTATCAATGCTGAACTGATCACTGGAGCTTAGTTCCAAACGAGCATCATAAGCAAGTGTTGCAGAACCATTAGCAGTCGCACCGTCAGTACCGTCAGCGTCCACGCCAGTAAAAGAAATGTCATTCGCATTATTGCCAGTTAAAACTACCCCATCAATTCCACTCGCTTGAAGCCTTAAAACATTGCCTTCTACGGAAGCGTTAATGCCCTGCTTGCCTATGTCTTCTGCCAGTTTTCCAACATTATCACCATACTTAGTTAAGTCATAGTCGGTACCATCAATGCTCAGAGTTCCATCAGTGCCTGTCCCAAAACCGGACAACTTGACATCAGTCACCGCCTCAGCAGTTACACCAGTACCTTCTCCGTTAATTTTCTCCGCAGCTGCACTGACTGTGCCCTGCAGATCTAGCCCTGTAGTTGTACCATTTGGGCCAAAAATGTCGGCTGCAGAAGTTGAAAGGTTAGTTAATGTACCATTCGTTGTTGCAATACCAGCTTGGGTACCTTTTGAATTAACTTTATTAGAACCAATACTGGTTGCAGACACGTCACCAATTGTCACGTTAATTGATTCGCCAGCGTTAGCGCCTACTTGGAAAGCTTGAGAACCAAAAGAGCCGTCTAGTAGTTTATTACCACCAAAGGTCGTAGTCTCTGCGATGCGTGATAACTCTTGCTGCAGGCTTGATACTTCTTTCTGCAAAGCGGCACGGTCGTCAGTAGAATTAGAACCGTTTGAAGATTGAACAGCCAAAGTACGCATGCGTTGAAGGATGTTGGTTGACTCTTCTAGTGCACCTTCCGCAGTTTGTGCCACAGAGATTGCATCGTTTGCGTTACGGTTGCCTTGGTTTAGCCCCTCGATTTGAGAGCCCAACCGGTTTGAGATTTGTAAGCCTGCAGCGTCATCTGCAGCGCTGTTAATACGAAAGCCTGACGACAAACGTTCGAATGCTTGGTCAAGCGAGTTACTTGAGCCCATCAGCTGACGCTGTGCGTTCAGTGAGCTGACGTTAGTGTTTACATATAGTGCCATGATAATGCTCCTAAGTTTCTGCTTAAGCTTGGATTCAATCGTTGTTGCCAAGCTGGAGGAAGAGTTCGGCTTCGTGTTTCGCCTGGTTAAAATTTCCTCTCACAAAGGGTATCGGCAGGGTTTGGGGGAGCTTTAGAATTTTTTTGAAAAATTTGAAGTTTTTTATGTAGCCCGACATTGATGTCAGGAGGGGAGAGATATAAAGAGCGGTCAGTTAGTAGTTTAATTATCTCACCTGCCGTAATAACGGCAGGCTACACCAGATATCGGGGACGTTGGATTATAGGTAATCGAATAAGCTTAGGCGGCTTACCCGGCTGAACACTTGTTGGGCGGCTGAGTAAATGGTTTCGTTTTTGACTAAGTCGGTTACGGCTTCTGAATAGTCTACGTCGGAAATATCGGCTCGTGCTTTTTTGTTCACAATTTCAATGTCAGCATTACTCAGCTTTGCGTTATCCATAACATTAAGACGAGCACCAACAGACGCCTGGGTGTCGGTTAAATCGCTAATGACGGTATTAAAGTCATCTAGCGCAAAAGCAATTTCGCTCTCGTGAAAACCTTTGCTTTCAGGACCTGACTCTTCCAGTGCGGTGGCTAAGTCTCGAATTTGCGTTAACAAGTTACGCGACACTGGCTCACCAATAGAGTAGCTGAACGAATCACCAGCAGCTGGCATATTGTCTGGGTTGAGCTCCAGCGCCATGCCGTTGTATTCGACTTTGCCGTCAGTTACCGTTCCTGTCACCACAGGGTTAACGCCGTCATCAATTTCATAAGTGTCCGGTCCAGTAAAGTTAACCGTGAAATCAGTGGGATCACCGGCGTCAATACGTGCTTCCGTATCAGCAATAAGTGCGTCGCGATCGGTGACTTCCACTTTCTCAATAAAGTTATTCCCACCGGTTAATTCAAAGTCGACACGCTTAGACACATTAGAAAAGGCGCGGCTGCCAGGATCATTTGCCGGCAGATACAACGTCGGTGACAACTGAATCGTGCGCTGCCCTTGGTCACCGACATACTCGTAAGCTTGGTCTGCGTCATTAAACTCCATAGGTTGAGTACGGTTTTGGTAACCCGCAAAAATATACTCACCCGATTCGTCCTGAGCATTAGTCAGGTCGAAAATCGAAGTTTCAATATTCCGTAACTCTGCGGCTATAGCTTTACGGTTGGTTTGATCATAACTTCCGTTACCCGCTTGCACAGCCAAGGTTCGTGCTTTCTGAATCGCATCGGTAATGCTACTTAACACACTTTCTTCGCGGCGTAGGTTGTTTTCTAAGGTTACTGAATTACGTTCAAACTGCTCGTTTTGACCAATTTTTTCATTCAGTGCCAGCACCTGAGAGTTGCCAATTGGGTCATCCGCAGGACTTAAAATTTTGGTCTGCTTAGTCAGCATCTGCTGAATTTTATCCAGCTGATTTTGTGAGGTTTGTAAACTGTCCAGACCACGCTGGAAAAATAAGTTAGTACTTAAACGCATAGTTATTACCTCAAGGACGTCAGCAGCGTATCGAAAATAGTCTGCGACGTTGTAATGATTCGGGCAGATGCAGTATAGGCTTGCTGATACTGAATAAGATTAGCCGCTTCTTCTTCCAAATTCACCCCCGATTGCGATTCGTAAAGTGCTTCAGTTTGTGATCTAATCGCTTCGGCCGAGTCCCGCAACACTCGATTTTGGCTGACTCGACTGCCCACATCCGATACTAGACGTCCGTAGCTCTCATTGAAAGTCATTGTCGGTTCGGCTTCCTCACCACCGGAACGGCGGACCAATTGCTGTCGCTGCAAATCGGCCATAGATTGCCCGTTACTGTTGTCATCAAAACCATTGGTGTTGTATTCAATGAAGTACTCATCGCCTACCGTTGGCTCGCCGTTAATATCGACTTCGTAGTCGGGGTCGGTCAAACCAGCCTGATCAAGAATACCGTTGAGGTTGGTGGCTCCTGTAATCGTGCCTATATTATTACCATCCTTATCGTACACTTCCAGATCGTAAGCATTACCTGTCTGCCCTGTCACTTCTATACGAGCCGGAGCACTACCAAGTAAGGTGTTATTGGTCGTATCGTAATAGTCATCGGGTGTATTGATGGCGCTAATTTCAATGCCAGCTGCGCCTTGGTTATCCATACCGTCTTTCACCCTAATAGGGTTTGCTAACGCAATGTCTTCCGGGCGACGAATGGCTAAACTAATTTCCGACGCGGCGCTTTCTGCTGGTTTTGCTAAGAACTGATCCCCTGCATTAGCAGCACCGGTTAAGTCGAGAGAAATACCCAACTCAACAATATCAACCGTACCTGGAGATGCTTGAGTAACCGTAATGGTATCGGCACCGCTAACAAGCGTACCGTCACTATTGACCGGTACAATTTCGTATTCATCGGGGTTACCAGTCTTAGTAATGCGCAAGTTTTCAGAAGGAAACGACTTACTATTGCCCTCTAAAACACTAACGCTGATGTTTGCTGCCCCCGTATTGTCAGCATAAGGAACAGCTTGTGACTCAGTTTTGGCCAAATCAAAAATTTTACGCCCTAACTGATTATCCAGATCCATACCTTTCTGGTTTTGAGTATTCATTGAGTCGGCAATACGAATTGCCAGTTGTCCCAAACGTTTCTGGGTGGGCATTAACACTTCATCTCGATATTCCAGATAACCACCGACAGCGCCACCGACTTCATCGGTTGGCACATAAAACTCACTAACACTGCCACCGCTGTGCTCTTTTTTTAGTACCATCTCTAAGCGTTCAGTATCCGGGTTGCTTTTCACCGCAACCGCATTAAAGCGACCATCTTCTAAAACTAGCGGCTGCCCATTTTTTAAGTTGACCGCAACTGCACCATTTTTTTGCTCAACCGTGCTGAATTGCACTAATTCGGCAAGTTCACGTAATTGCTCATCGCGCTTATTCAATAAGGCGTTGATATCGCCATTAGAACTGTTTTTACCATTTGACGACTGGATCTTTGAATTTAGCTCAGCAAGGTTTTCTGAAATGGAATTAATGCGATCTGTCGATAGCGTTAACCTGTCGTTAATAATACTTTTTTGGTCATCCAGATAACTGGAGAAGTCATTAAACTTAGTGACCATAGCATCAGCTTCGGCAAGAACTAATTGCCGGGCGGTAACTGAGCCGGGGTCATTATTTGCATCCTGCAAGGTATTAAAAAAGCTCTCTACAGAGGAAGCAACATTCGTGGTGCTGTCACCAAGTAAGGTATCTAATTGCTCAGCCTGCTGGAGGTTCGCTTCATAATAGCTGACCTTTGAAATATCGGTACGCAACTGACGGTTAGCAAACTCGTCTATCATTCGTTGAACGCGCACACGCTCAAGCCCACCAAACTGACTCTCAGTGTACTCAGTGCGCTCGCGAACGTAGCTGTCCGTGTTCGTGTTATTAATATTTTTACCGGTCGTTTGTAGGCTTTGCTGATGCGCTAATATGCCGTTTTTACCGATATTTAATAAGTCAAAACTCATCAACGACTCTCCAGTTACTCTGTGACCTGTATCGGCACCGAGCGAATATTATTTAGCCAACGCGGCAACTTTTTGCCGCCTGCCGCATTCCTAAATTTCTTTATCAACAAAAGCCGGATTATTTAATACCGACTGAATCTTTTGCGCGTACTGCGGATCTGTTGCGTAACCGGCATTTTGCAAAGCTTCCGCGTACTGCGCCGGATCATCCGCTACTTTTAGTGCCTGCTGGTAACGCGGATGTTCTTTTATAAAATTTACGTAATCCTGCAAGCTCTGTTCCACATTGGCATAGGAGCGAAATGCGGCGCGTTCTTTGCGGGCTACTTCACCGTCAAATTCCAGTGTGCTTACATGAGACTTGTCACCGTCCCAGCGGGTATCCGCTTTAATGTTGAACAGGTTGTTACTGGAGCCACCGTGACGCCCCGGCACCAACCGCTTGCCCCAGCCTGTTTCCAGCGCCGCCTGCGCCATCAGTACATCCGGGTTCAAACCGGCTTCTTTGGCTATTTTTTCAGCATGAGGTTTTAGCGCAGCAATAAAGCTTTGCGGGGAGTTAAAGGTCGCATCGCCATCGCTCAGCTTGGCGGTATTAACCCGCTGATTCCCGTAATACAGACCAGCATCAATGCCGCCTTGGTCACTGACTTTCTGCGAGGTATTGTTCATATCCGCACGGTTCTTCATGCGCGGGTCATCAAGGTTTGCTCCGCTACGGTTCATAGACGAAGGAACGTAGCTATCGTCGCCACCCAGTTGTTTTACCATCAGCTCAGCCAGCCCAAGGCTTCCCTGATTTGAAAGCTCCGAGGTCAATTGCTGGTCATACATATCGCGGTACATATTGGTGTAACGGTTATCCAGCATGTTGTCTTCTTCAAACACCGCGTTCGCTTTACGCATACTGCCCATGACCATGTTCAGGAATATGGCTTCAAACTGCTGGGCGGCTTCCATCAAGGCTTCTTTGTCATCGGGTTTAAACGCACGCTTCCGCAGCCCGTCGAGGCTGTGGGTATCCATAGCGTGTTGCGCTTGTTTTAGATGAGAGTCTGAAACCGTCATATTATTAACTGCCGTTAAATAACGATGAGTTCACCGGATAACGCACCGGCCTGTTTCAATGCTTCCAGTACGGCAATCATGTCGCCGGGCGCTGCGCCAATTTGGTTCACTGCACGAACCAGATCATTTAGCGTGGTTCCGGGCTCGAACACAAACATGCGGGCATCTTCCTGGTCGACATCAATAATGCTCTGGGGCGTAATCGCTGTTTCCCCGTCGGCGAATGGATTTGGCTGATCGACATTCACGTTTTCAGCAATGGTCACCTGCATGTTGCCATGTGCAACCGCTGCAGGGCGAAGTTCGACATTCTGACCAACCACTATGGTGCCAGTGCGCGCGTTAACAATAATTTTCGCTGACGCAGATGCCTGCTGAACTTCCAGGTTTTCAAGCGTCGACATATAGCTTACGCGCTGGTCTAAATCTCGTGGCGCCCGAACCCTGACCGATGTTGCGTCAATAGCCTGCGCAGTGCCTTCGCCGACTAAGTTATTAATAGTCTCAGCCATGCGCTTGGCCGTTGTAAAATCTGACTGGTGCAAATTAAAAGTAAGATAGTCTGACGCTCCGAAACCAGAACGAACCTCACGTTCAACAACGCCACCATTAGGAATACGACCCACGGTCGGCGTGTTAATAACTATTTTCGAACCATCATTGCCTTCAGCCCCTAAACCACCAACAATTAAACTGCCCTGAGCAACGGCATAAACTTCACCATTCGCGCCTTTCAAAAAAGTTTGCATTAGGGTACCGCCAGTCAGGCTGTCGGCACTACCGACGGAAGACACTGTCACATCAATTTTCTGTCCGGGTTTTGCAAAAGCCGGTAAGTTGGCATGGACAGCAACCGCTGCAACGTTATCAATTTTAGGGCGCTCATTCGCCGGAATATTAATGCCAAAGTTGCCCAACATGGTACGGAAGGTTTGATCGGTAAATGGCGTCTGCTCACCGGTTCCTGGCAGGCCAACGACCAGACCGTAACCAATTAATTGGTTGGAACGAACCCCCTGTACCGAGGCAATATCTTTTATTCGGGAAGCCTGTACCGGTGCCGCCAGCATTGACAACAAACTGACCAGCAGCGCGAATAGTTTAAGCGTTCTCATGCCTTACTCCTTAGAATGGCCATATCGGGCTGTTAAAGAAGCGGGTTAACCAACCCTGCTCCTGCACCTGCGCAAGGCTGCCAGTGCCCGAGTACTCAATGCGCGCATTGGCGACACGAGTTGACGGGATTTGGTTAGCGGCAGTGATATCCTGCGGGCGGATCATACCGGTTAAGCGAATATATTCGTCACCCGTATTGATGCGCATCCATTTTTCACCGCGAACAATCAAGTTGCCGTTCGGCAGTACTTTAATAACGGTTACGGTAATTTCACCATTTAACTGATTACTTTGATCAGAGCTACCATCGCCGCTGAAATCCCTGGTTCCATTTACACCAGCCGACAAAGGGTTACCGCCAACGGTAATATCACGTCCAAACATAGTGGGGGCACCTAGCTCTGCCGAACTCTCTTTGGAGGTTTCAGTGGTTGCCGTTTTACTGGCAGTGGTCTGCTCCTGCAACGTCACGGTAATAATGTCGCCTAATCTGCGGGCTTTAATATCTGAATACAGATTATCCGCGTAAGCATCCTGAAACAAAGAGCCTGTAGGTACCACCGGCTGAGCACGTTCTTCCGGTAACACGGGTGCGTAATATGGGTCATCCGGCATGGGTTTATGCGGCGTTTGCGCACAGCCAGCCAAAACCAGTGCCGTTAAAGAAAAAAGTAAAAAACGCATAGAATCACCCGTTGTTATTTAATGACGACAACAATTAAAGCTGCTGATTAATGTAACTCAGCATCTGATCCACAGATGAAATCACTTTAGAGTTCATCTCGTAACCACGCTGGCTCTCAATTAAGTTCACTAGCTCTTCAGTTACATTCACATTCGAGGTTTCCAGGGCGCCCTGAATGGTGTTACCCATTCCGTCAACGCCGGGAACCGCCTCTAAAGGTGCACCACTTACAGCGGTTTCTTTATAAAGGTTCTGCCCCATAGGCTGTAAGCCGGCCGGGTTAATAAAGTTCACCAGGTTAAGCTGCCCAACCACCACGTTATCGGCGTTGCCAGGCTGCGTGACAGTAACCTCGCCTTCTTGTGAAATACTGACCGACATAGCGTCGTCAGGTATTTGAATAGCCGGCTCAATAGTGTAGCCATTACCCGAGGTCACCATTTCGCCCTCTTCATTTAAAGAAAACTGACCATTGCGGGTATAAGAAATGTTTCCATCTGGCATCAACACCTGAAAGAAACCTTTGCCGTCAATCATCACATCCAACGAGTTGTCCGTTGTCTGAACATTGCCCTGGGTATGCGCTTTTTGCGTAGCAACCACTTTTGTACCGGCGCCAAGCATCAAACCATTAGGTAACTCGGTGTCCTGTGCCGACTGACCGCCCGGCTGGTTAATGTTCTGGTAAAGCAAGTCCTCAAACACTGCCCGGCTCTTTTTAAAGCCAATGGTGCTGGAGTTCGCCAGGTTGTTGGAAATGACTGAAATATCGCGCTGCTGCGCATCCAGTCCGGTTTTACTTATCCATAATGCTGGGTTCATGGTCTTTCTCCTGGGCTAAGCTTAGCTCATTCTCATCAGCGACTCGGAACGCTGGGCGTTCTCATCGGCCGTTTTCATTAATTTGACGTTCATTTCATACTGACGCTGCAGAGCAATCATGTGCGTCATTTCTTCGACACTGTTCACGTTACTGCCTTCCAAAGCGCCAATTTGAAGTTTTACGTTGGCATCGGCTAAGGCTTGCTGGTCATCTTTTAACTTAAACAGGCCATCGTTACCTTTTTCCATATTGCCGTTCGGCGGGTTAACTAATTTAATGCGGTCAATCACTTCCATCGCGTTTGCCGGAGCGCCCATCGGGCGTATCGAGATATTCCCGTTTGCTCCTATTACCAGGTTGTCTATGGGCATGGGAACAAATATGGGGCCGTTATTGCCGAGTACCGTCTGGCCTGTTGAGTTTTTTAACAAGCCATCAGTACCCACTTCGAGGCTGCCGTTGCGGGTATAACGTTCATTGCCAGTGCCATCGTCGACCGCAATCCAGCCCTGATCTTTAATGGCAACATCCATGTTCCGGCCGGTTGTTTGTATTGCTCCACTGGCAAAATTTTGCCCGGGGCTTTCCGTCATAGAAAAGACACGAGTCGGCAAACCTTCACCAAAGGCCTGCATTGCCCGCGCCTGTTGCAAGTCGCCTTTAAACGCCGTGGTATTGGCGTTCGCTAAGTTGTTGGCACGAACAGCGACAGCGTTCATGTTTTCTTTCGCGCCGCTCATCGCTACCCATAGCATCTTGTCCATAGCTGACCTCCAGCCAAAATTTTGTCATCTGGGTTAAGCAATGCAGATTTCATGCCAAAAACAAAAAAGACGCCCAAAGGCGTCTTTTTAATCGACAGATAAAAGCGATTAACGAATCTGAAGAATGGTCTGATTAATGGTGTTATTCACTTCAAGTGAACGCGAGTTCGCCTGGAAATTACGCTGGGCTGAAATTAAATCAACCAACTCTTTGGTCAGGTTAACGTTTGAGTTTTCAAGTGCTGACGCTTCGATTCCACCAAAGGTTCCAGTATTAGCTTCGCCAGAAAGCGGTTCTCCAGAGTCTATACTCTCGCGCCATTTAGTTCCGCCAATTTGCGTTAAGCCTTGTTCATTAGCAAAGCGAACAACTGCTACCTGGCCTAAATACTGAACATCACCATTTGAGTAAGTTGCTGCAATTAAACCTGACTTGTCGATATCAACGTTAGTTAATCGGCCTACAGTGCTACCGTCCTGATCCAGGTTAGTTACTTCAAAGTCTGAAGCGAACTGAGTCGGTGACGTTGTGCCGCTCAAATCCTGAAAGTTGAACTGAATAGTTTGAGCAGATGCACCATTGTTCAGGTAAGGATTACCTGCAGCATTATTGGCTGATAAATCTAAAGAACCAGGATCAAAAGTTGTTTGCCCAGCAGCTACGTTGGGTTCACCATTACCTAAAAACTCGACTTGTAGGCCTGTAAACCCATTAACAGAGTTCGTTGCAGACGGTGTCGCTGTCCCGGTTGGATCTAAATCAATCTCATCACCGTCGAATGTTGCATAAACATCCCACTGATTAGATGCACTGTCTCTTTTTACGTAGTACGTCGACAGCGTGTGGGATTCTCCAAGTGAGTCATAAACAGTTGCAGACGTTGAACTGTGATAAGTACTTGGTGTTTCCGGATCAAAGGGATTAGCCGTTCCATCAATGGGAGAGCGACGAGCATCTACGTTAAATGCAGTAAATACATTATCGGTACTCTGTGGCGCACCAGCCACATCCGGAATTCGGATAGGTTGCGTCGTTGCAAGTGCAACGGATGAATTCACGCCACTATTACGATCAACCTGATAGCCCTGCAGGTAATTCCCTTGGTTATCGACAATGAACTTATCATCGTTCAATTTAAAAGCACCTGACCGAGTGTAAGTCAGATCACGAGAGCCAAGACCGTCTGTTGTCGCAAAAAAACCGTTACCACTAATGGCCATATCCAGCGAGTTGTCAGTGAAGTCCAGAGTACCCTGGCTGAACTGCTGAGCGACTGACGATGTCAAAACACCATCACCCACTTTGGTATTGCCTGCATTAAAAATGCTGCTGGCATAAACGTCCGCAAATTCTGCCCGAGACTGTTTGAAGCCCGTTGTTTTAACGTTTGAAATATTATTCGCGGTCGTATCCAGATCTTTTTGCGATGCATTGATACCGCTAAGTGCAATATTAAATGACATAAGTCACCTCATCTGTTAACTAATTTCAGAGACATCAGACAGTTTGATGCCGCCTAATCCTTTAAGATTCAAAACCACACCGCGGTCACCGCCGGTGCTGACACTTTGCACGCGAGCGTGCATCTGTATGGGCAGTTCTTCAGTTTGACCACCCACACTGGCATTCACTGAGAATGAGTAGTTTCCGGCTGGAGCTTCCTCGCCGTTGGACATTTTCCCGTCCCACTCAAACTCTTTGGTACCCTGAGCCATATCACCCATATTAATGGTACGAACTACTGCACCAGTGCCATCTTTAATACTAATTTTCACGTTCTGAGCCGTTTGGGGCGTGGCTATCATACCGGTGACTCCGGCTCCTGATTCCAGATTAGCCTGATCAGTCGGAACCAGCACTTTACGCCCAACCATGGTTGAAGCCTGCAGGGCCTGGTTTGAGGTCATATCATTTGCGAACTGATCAAAACGGTCCGACAAGCCGCTGATGCCTTCCGCCATAGTAAAACTGGTCATTTGAGCAATCATTTGATCGTTCTCGACCGGTTTAGACGGGTCTTGCATATTCAGCTGTTCCGTTAGCAGCTTGAAAAAGTCTTCCTGCTCCAGCTTTCCCTGCTCATCCGGATCAGCATATTCAGCACCTTCGTCTTTCTTCCACTTCATGCTGTCGATGAGTGAGTTATTGCTTACGCCTTCCATTTGTTATCTCCTGCTTACCCTTGACCCAGACGCAATAAACGTTGTGTCATTGTTTTGGCAGTGTCCGCTACCTGCACGTTTGTCTGGTAGGAACGCGAAGCCGAAATCATGTTTGCCATTTCTTCCATGGTGTTGACATTGGGACGGTAGATGTAACCGCTTTCGTCAGCCATGGGATGATTTGGCGCATACTCAATTTGCAGCGGGTCTTGGCTTTCCACGATACCCAGTACTTTGACACCCGCTTCCTGGCCTGCCTGAGTCTGATTCGTCAGACTATTACCACGATAGTCACCTTTAGCGTCGGCTAAAGCCGTTGCGAAAACCGGGTTTCTGGCCCGGTAGGTTTCATCAACACTGCTGCTGATTGAGTTAGCGTTTGCCAGGTTACTGGCCGTTGTATTCAGTCGTACTGACTGAGCACTCATAGCCGAACCCGACACATTAAAAATGTTAAACAGACTCATGACTTATTATCTCCCTTGTCCGCCCAGGGCTTTCTTCACACCGCTGATGCGGCCATCAAGAAAGTTCATGGTCATTTCATACTCCAACGCATTTTGTGCATACAAGTTTTGTTCCAACTGCACATCAACGGTGTTGCCGTCGCCGGTATCCGGTTGCGTAGGTACGCGGAACTTTTCAGTTCCCTGAGGTTGTATTTCAACGCTGAAATGCTTTTCGTGAGTACGCGCCATTTTGTGGTTTTCCATACCGCGCTGCGCTTGCTGTAAAGCTTGCTGGAAGTCCAGGCCTTTCGCTTTGTAGCCGGGGGTGTCGGCATTGGCGATGTTATTGGCAATAAGCTCCGCGCGCTGAGTACGTACACCCAACGTGTGTTGCTGTATTCCCATAAGTTTGTCCATGGAAAGTGCCATATTTTTGTCTCCACAGTGTTCGATAGTGAAGACAATGCAGGAAGTGTGCCAATTTAAGGAGGGATTATTGCTTTTTTAGGCGAACATTTCCTGCAGGAAACTATTTTCTTCGGTAAATTATGCCTGGCTGGCAGCGGATCATTTCAAAATCGTCAGTAAGTCCTGAAATTGATTCGGATGCACCGAGGAAAAGATAGCCACCGGGGTTAAGCGATTGCCGGAATTGGGCAATAATTTTCCGCTTTACTTCCGGGGCAAAGTAGATAAGGACATTTCGGCAAAAAATCACATCGAACTTGCCCAGCAAAGAATAGCTGTCCAGCAAGTTTAAGTGACGAAAATGAATGAACTGTTTAAGCTCGTCTTTTACTCTCATGGAGCCGGCTTTACTTTCGGCGTCCGTAAAAAACTTCTTTCTACGCTCAGCCGACAAACCACGCGCAAGAGCAAGACTATCGTATTCACCAATTGCACATTGCTCGAGCACCTTATTAGAAATGTCGGTTGCCGTTACTTTTATGCCAGCTCTTAGCCCGCCCGGATTCTTCGCCTTATACTCTAAGTACGTCATGGCAATAGAATAAGGTTCTTGCCCGGAGGAACAGGCTGCGGACCAAATTTTTAAAGGCCCGGTGTGGTTTTTATATTCAGGAAGAATACGGTCGTTCAAAATTTCGAACGGGTAAGTGTCACGAAACCACAAGGTTTCGTTGGTTGTCATGGCATCAATAACCGCTGCCCGTAAAGCCCGCTCACTTAGCTTCATTGAGCGTTTTACAAGCTCCGCCAGCGAGTCGACATTGAACCGGCCCATTAAAGGGCTCAAACGACTCTTCACCAGATACAGTTTGCTTTCACCCAATACGATACCGCATTGATGTTCAAGGAACTGACGAAATTCCTGATATTCCGATAAACTTAATTCGCGATCTATCACGTTATATAAACAACTTCCGTTTCAGTTTCATTCGTTTCGTAACCTGACGTTTACGTCAGGTCTAACATCGCACCTGATGCAGTGGCACCAGGCTACGCAATAACTTCTGTATTCAGCCATTTTTGTACGGCGGTCGCCAGCTCATCCGGATGAAATTTTGCAATAAAATCATCCGCGCCGACTTTCTTAACCATAGCCTGATTAAACACACCACTCAATGATGTATGTAA
This sequence comes from Idiomarina sp. PL1-037, assembly GCF_034422975.1. Lineage (NCBI taxonomy): Bacteria > Pseudomonadati > Pseudomonadota > Gammaproteobacteria > Alteromonadales > Idiomarinaceae > Idiomarina > Idiomarina sp. PL1-037. The sequence goes on along the minus strand of NZ_CP139873.1, from coordinate 916,257 downwards.
AATAACATGAATATCGCGTAAATTCGGGTCTGCTTTTAGCTCAGCGGTCAGAGTGTAACCGTCCATAATCGGCATTTCCACGTCCGACACCAAAACAGGCACATGAGGGTGAACCGAGCCCCCCACTTCCTTAGCTTTTTCTTTTAAGTAGTCTAATGCTTCTTTACCGTTCTTTTTGACTTCGAGCGTAATACCCAAAGACTGCAATGCACGTTTTATTTGGTTACGGGCAACCGAGGAGTCATCCGTTATTAAAATGGTCAAATCTTCTTTTTTCACATTAATGGCTGCATTAGCAACTTCTTCGCTGACGTCCGTATTCGCAGGCATAATATCTGCCAGAATGCGTTCTACATCGATAATTTCAACCAACTCGTCATCAATCTTTGTCACTGCCGTCAGGTAGGCGTCTCTGCCAGTACCTTTAGGCGGTGGCATGACACTTTCCCAGTTAATGTTGATAATGCGATCAACGCCTTCAACCAAAAAGCCCTGAATGGTTCGGTTATATTCAGATATAATGACAAAACGGTTCTGAATATCGGTTAGCGCCCGCCCCCCTGTCGCCATACTCAAATCTATAATAGATATTGCCTGTCCGCGAATGTGCGCAATACCTCGAACAAGCGGGTTTCGGTTAGGCATTGCAGTCAGCCTGGGGCATGGCAATACTTCACGTACTTTAAATACGTTAATGCCAAAGCGCTGTTTACCGTTTAAATGGAATAGCAAAAGCTCCAACCGGTTTTGCCCTACCATTTGCGTACGTTGATTCACTGAATCGAGAATGCTAGCCATTATTCACTCCTGTTATGTGGCAGGCTACTTCTACTTCGGCACGGTATTTGCTTACATCTATATTAACCATACTGAAACCATCGAACTGCCGAACTTTTGACGTTATACCGTTTTTTTCGGCACTCGACCAGATAACCTTAACGGATAACATCAGGTATTTTTATGATAGTACGTAAATCGCTGCTGATCAGTTCGATTTTTTTTATAGTTTGTAGCTTTAATTCCGTTAATGCAGAAACCAAAGTCTCGGAAGACAGCCTGCGCTTTAATTACAAAGCGCTACAGGAGCTGGCTCATAATTATGTAGAACAGCGGGTTTCTGCGCCGGATAACGGTCGTGTGGAGGTGGTTGCCAATAACCTCGACCCGCGAATGGCTCCCAAAATTTGTGCGCAGCAACCAAAAGTCGGTCTGGCAACTAATGCTAACCTCGACAGCTATACCACCATTGAAATTGAATGCGTCGGTAAAGCCAACTGGCGCACCTATGTGCCCGTACGAATTTATCGCTATAAAAATGTAGTTACCGCGGCCTCACCTATGGCGCCAGGTCAAATGATAAGCGAAAGTGATTTAGTTTTTTCTGAAGTTGACCTAAATCGGGTTCGCTCAAACGTATTTACTGACATGACAGCTTTAGTGGGAGCCCGCATTAAAAAGCGCATTACTGCAGGTCAGGCAATAAGTGCCAGCGATACATGTCTTGTATGTGAAGGGCAAAGCGTTACAATAGTTGCCCAAGATAAAACGTTGCGAATTACTGCAGCAGGAAAAGCTCTGGCTGATGGTCTCAAAGGTGAGTCGGTTGTTGTTGAAAACGCACGGTCGAACAAATCAATACAAGCGGTTGTCACAGGACTAAACGAAGTGACTGTCAATTTATAATGTTTTATAAAATTGCCGAAATTTTTATTTAAGTTTTTGCAGGCTTGGTCGATAAGTAACCGAGACATATTATCTAGCGAGGCTAAAAACCATGTCAATTAACATTAACAATGCCGGGCTGAAAAATGCCAACATTGATAGCAAGTCAAGTAACCGTCAAGTACAGAGCGATGCTCCGGCGAAGCCTGCTTCGGTTTCGCAAAAAGGTGGTGACGCTGTTTCATTAACCAGCGAAGCGCAACAACTGAGTGGCTTACAGGAAAAAGCAATGAACAGCAGCGGCATTGACCAAGCCAAAGTTGACAAAATTAAAGCCGACATTGAAAGCGGCTCGTACAAAATTAACGTTGAACAACTGGCCAATAAACTGGCTCAGTTTGAGTCTGACATGTTCAGTAACGGCAGCAACGAATAATGACCGTGTTGGCGCCTGTTAACGATATATTACAGGATATGGCAGACTCGCTGGAAAACCTTGCGTTGCTTCAGCAGCGTGAGCTTAATGCCATTGTCGAGCGCCAACACGCCGATGTTAATGCTCTTACCGACGCCAAAGAAAAAGCGCTAGTCCATATTAGTGAACTCGACCAGCAGTTGGCTCAACACCCGGACAACGACCAGTTAAAAGATGACCCGGACTTAGCTGAAGCGGTTGCCACCATTGAGGCTGCTCTTTCTGACATTCAGCATCAAAGTCAGGTTAATGAACGCGTGGTTCAGTCAACACTGAACAGTATCGATCAGTTAAAACAAACCATTTTACAGTCCGCACGAAAAGACACTCTTACCTATAACAGCAAAGGTAAAATACGCTAAAGATTTTTCCAGCCCAGCCGTTATAACCATAAGTACTTTGTTCAATCAGAGGTCGTTATGGCTAAGCATTTACTCTCTTTCGCTCTACTTGCATCCGCATTGTTATTAAGTGGCTGTAGTGCGTACAACAAAATTGTGTACGATCAAAAGCACGTTGAATGGGACACTCAGACACCAAGTGAATTTCCGGTGCTGAATGCGGTTGGTTACGCCCCTATTGAAACCCAGCAAGGCGAAAATGCACAGCTAAAAGACTTAAACGCCATGCGCGCCTCCAAGTTAGCCGCTTACCGCGAGCTTGCCGAACAAGTGTATGGTCAACGTATTGCCGGTGGTAGCTCCGTTGAAGACTGGATCTTAAACCAAGACAGTTTCCAGGCTTCAGTTGACGGTGTTATTCGTGGCGCAGAAGTGGTTAAGACCTATACCGTGGGCGACTACTATGCAACGGAGTTACGCCTTGACTTTGAAAAGGTTCACCGCTTGTATCAAAGCACCAACCGTCAGCAGAAAGTGAAACGCGTCGTCTATTATTAAGCCCCACTTTATATTGAGCTAAACATGGCAGGGTTTTTGCAGGTAATTCCGATGGTAAAGTAACGACTAAAAACTGACACTAGGGATGCATTAACACCATGAACTGGAAAACCCTGCTACTCATCACCTCTGTTTTCTTTATTGCTATGCCAAGCGAAGCACGTTGGGTGGAAGCTCAGGGCACTGCCCGCATTATTAATGGTGACACCAATGCCGCCCGCGAGAAAGCCATAGAAAACGCCCTTCAGCAGGCATTATTAACCTCTGGTGGTAACATCTCCAGTATTCAGCAAGTGGTAGACGGCGTTTTACAAAACACCGAAACCCAGTGGAATAGTCAGGGCAATGTTGACCAGGTAACCATAGTTCGCGAGGAAGTACGTGACGACCGCGTTATCGTTTTGCTTCGCGCGGATATCTGGAACCGCGAAGGCGACTGTACCCGCAGCAGCTACAAAAATTCCGTGACCGTTGTACCATTTGAGCTTCGCGACCGCGCTCATGGTACCTGGGGACAAATTTGGGAAATAGGCAAAGTTGCGGCCGAGCGTTTAGCCCGTGAATTAGGCGGTGTTGGCAGCCAGTTGCAGATTGCCCACACCCTGCATCGTCACACTGGATTAGACCGGGCTCTCAGCGGCCTGAATCTGGAAGAGTTAGGCCGCATGTCCCGCAGCATTGGTTTAGCCAATGACAGTCAGTTTGTTATCTTTGGCATGTTTGACGACCTGGCCATGATGGACACAAAATCTAGCTGGTTTTGGTCCAGCGACCCCGACCGCCATTACGCATTAACACTGTACCTTCTCGACGCCACCACCGGACAGCTAGTAACCCGTGCACGAGTCGAGAACACCCAGCCCTGGACCTTTGACCGCAGCACCGACGTCGATGTTGCCACCGCACAATTCTGGAATGAACCTTTTGGTGCAGCACTGGACAGCGGCTTGCGCGACTTAGCTTCCGGCGTCAAAGAACAGGTAGTCTGCAAACCGGTACGAGCCAGAATTATTGCCGTTGATGCAAATACTCTTCAGTTCAACTTAGGTGAAAAGCACGGAGTACAACGGGGTGACAAGCTAAAAATTGTGCAACCCAGCCACTTTACCGACGACCAGGGCCGTTATCGTCAGAAGTGGCAGGTCAGTGAATTTGAAGTTGAGGTGTCCCAGGTGCAGCAATCTACCGCTGTCGCTAAGTTGACGAAAGGAAACATGCTGCACAACATTCAGGTAAACGATTGGGTGGTACCGGTTAACTGAGGGTGAAACCCGCGACAGCTTCTGGCATAATTCGCGGCACGTCCCCGTAGCTCAGTTGGATAGAGCAATTGCCTCCTAAGCAATAGGTCGCAGGTTCGACTCCTGCCGGGGACGCCATGTCTATTACTTCCGGGTAAACGGAATCTTCAGTAACCCCCAAAGTTTGGTTGTTATTTTTGCGTCGCGGTATTCGTGCAGACCAATATCCACATTGTCGGAGCCGGCTTTTGGCTTTGCGGTAAAGCTACGAAAGAGGTGATCCCACCAACTGACACTAAAGCCGTAGTTACTGTTGGTTTCTTCTTTTTCTACACTATGGTGAATGCGGTGCAGCTCCTGGGTAATGAGCACTTTGCGCACGAGCTTTTCCAAAGGCTTGGGCAGAGCTACGTTGCCGTGGTTAAACAAGGAGCAGGCGTTAAGAATAATTTCGAACACAATAACGGCTAACGCCGGAGCGCCCAAAGCAAGAATGGCGGCCGCTTTTATAAAAAAACTCAGCACAATTTCAGCCGGATGAAAGCGCAAACCGGTGGTGACGTCAAAATCCGGATCGGCATGGTGCACCCGGTGCATTCGCCATAATAGAGGAATGCGGTGGAACAATCGGTGCTGCCAGTAAATAACAATATCCAGTACGACAATGCTGACTACCATAACCAACCAAAAGGGTATTTCCGTACCCGCCCTGCTTAAGTCATTAAAAAGTCCCCAGCCATTTTCTGATGCAACAAGTGCCACTCCAGTCAGGCCAACGGGCGCAATAATTCTCAGCAATACCGTATCGACGGCAACTATGGCGAGGTTTGCCGGCCAGCGCTGTTTACGGCTGTAGCGGGGCTTACGCTTAGGTGAGACAACTTCCCACAACACCATAATAAGCAATACGCCAAGGAAAATACTTAAGCGCCAGGCCGTTTCAGACATTGGTATCCTCCGGATTTGCCGTTGGCTGTTTCAGTGTGCGGTAACCGGCAATAATGCGGGTTATTGCGGTAAGCCAGCAGGCGGCAGCGAATATATAGGCCAGTACGGAAAAGTGCTGTGGCCACAGGCAGAACGCCACAAAAGCTAAAATGGTTTCAAAACCTTCGGTTAAACCGCCCATATAATGCAGCGACTTATTCGGGTATTCCGGATTTTCAATACCGCGCTTTCCGGCAACGCTGGCAAAGGCCAGAAAAGTAGAGCCAGTACCCATAAATGTGACTAACAACAGGCCCGCAGCAATGGCGTTCTGTTCGGGCGACGCCAACAAAAAACCAAAGACCACAGCACTGTAGAAAATGAAGTCCAGCACAATATCAAGAAAGCCGCCGGCGTCGGTTAGCTGAGTGCGCCTTGCTACTGCGCCGTCCAGACCGTCGCACAAGCGGTTTAGTAAAATAGCCGCCAGCGCGAATTCATAAAGCTCAAAGTCTAAAAATGGCACCGCCAGCAAACCGATGATAAACCCCGTTATGGTGACCTGATCAGCAGTGACGCCGACACGAACGAGTAAGCGCGCCGGGAGGTCGAGAATTTTTCGGGTTAGCGGCAGTATTTTCGGATCAAACATTGGCTGCGACTCCTTTTACCTCAGCGCCCTGTATTTCAAGCACGCGGCCACAGGCATCTGCGCTGTCATGAGTGACTAATAAGGTCGGCATTTGTTTGTCTTTGAGTTGTGCAAAGGTCCACTGCCTGACATCTTCCCGCAAACTGGCATCTAATGACGAAAACGGTTCGTCCAGTAACATGGCCTGCGGCTCTGCTAGTAATGAACAGATTAAAGCGATGCGAGCGTATTGCCCGCCGCTTAAGCTGTCGGGGTAAACAGCCCATTTATCCGTTAACCCCAGATTGTTTAGCATGGCGAGAGCTTTGTCTTTTTGTTGCTGACGGTTTAATAGTGAACGGGTTTTTTGCGCAAAATAGCAGTTCTCTTCAACCGTTAAGTGCGGAAACAAACCGCCTTTTTGAAACATCATGCCGAGTTGGCGCGCGGCAATTGAGCGCTCGCTGATATCTTCGCTGTTTAACCTTAACTCGCCCTGAATATGAAAGTTAGGCAAGTGCTCACCAAGCACCCAGCGCAGCAAGGTCGACTTACCCACACCACTCGGGCCCATCAGCGTGACAATTTCACCTTTTTCGACCGTCAGTTCATTCAGACTGAATAAAGGCTCAGTGCCATTTTTTGTGCGCCTTTTTATTTCGAGGTTACGAATGTTCAGCATAACTTTTTGTCCCAATGAGTCCGACAGCAATAAACACCACCAGTGGCAGTAGCATTTGTAGCAGCGCATAAAGGCTGCCAATACGCCAGTCGCCACCGCTGGCAACACTAACGGCTTCGGTGGTTAAAGTGGGTGTTAAACCCTGCCCCAGCCATTGCGTTGGCAGGTACTGAGCAATACTAACCGAAAAGGCGACCGCAAAAGCCACTGCTATGGGCTGCTTTAGCATGGGTAGCATAATTCGCCACCAGGCGGCTCGGGCGCTATAGCCCAGGCTTTGCGCCCGGGTTAACCATTGTTCGTTAAAGCGGGTGTAAGCCCCGTGCAAAACCAGGTAGGCGTAAGGCAGAGTATATACAGCATGTGACCAGAACACCCACCACGGCTGCCAGCCACTATTGAGTTGCCCGCCAACTAGCCGTTGCCAACCAAGCACCAAAGGCACCTGCGGAATAAACAACGCTACAAGTACAGGCCAGTAAAACGAAGCGGCGGCTTTCTGTCGTTGCCGTTGTAGCAGAACAATTGCAGCTAGCGTACCTACTAACGCACTGAGCAGCGCCAGCCATAAACTGTTTAGCGTGGGTTCGGTTAAATAAGCCCACTCGCTTTGCCAGCGCTCAAGGGTTAACTCTGCCGGCCACAAGTTTGGATAAAACCAATGCGACGCCAGACTTTGCAGGACTAAAACAACAATAACACCCAACGACAGTACACCCAGAAGAATCCATGTATAGCGGCTGGCTTTATCTGTGTTGAGTTTTACGGGTTGGGTTACTTTTTTACCGAGCACGAAGCGGCGATAGAAAGCATAATGCCGGGCATTTATTAATAGCAGTATTAAAGCCATAGCCAATAAAACCCAGGCACCTGTTATTGCCTTAACCTGACTACCGGCAGAGAACTGAAAGCTCCATTCATACACACGCTGCGCCAGCACGCCCGGTGTGTTACTGCCCACTAACAGCGGAATATCAACAACGGACAATGAGTAAATAATAACTGCCGCCATAGGCAGCGTTAAACGCCGTAAAAGTTCCGGCGTAACAATGCGCCACCAGGCTTGCCGTTCACTGTAACCATAGCTCTGTGCCTGGGTCATCCACGAATTAACAGGCAACTGTTTTAATTGGGCCGATATCATTAGTAGTAAAAATGGCAGCTCTTTTAAAACCAGAACCATCATAACCGTCACTAACGACTTTTCCGGTAATGGCCAACCTGCCGGCGGTGCCGGAAAAATTCCGCTGACGCTTTCGGTTAAACGTATCAGCCAGCCGGACGGGCTCATTAACAACATAAGGCCGACCGCAAAAGCCACATGCGGAATGGACAAAAGTGGGGATAGCAGTTGCTGCAGGCGGGTGTGTTTTAACAATGCCGGCGCCATCCATAACGCCAAATAACAGGCAATTAATGGTGCCGCGACGGCGAGTATAAGGCTTGAAGCTATTGAGTCGTAGTCTGCGAATAGCTCAGTTAAGGCTACTAAGTTGACACCGGTTTCAGGGTCAAATGACGTAACCAGCAGAAAGAGCACACCACTGCCAACCGGCAGAATAATGAGCAATAACCAGACAATTATTGATAACGTGCGGACCATTCCCGCTCCAGATACTCCTGCCAGCTTGCATGAAGGTCGTCGGTGGGTTCCAGCAGCGAAGAGCCTTGCGCACTTTTAAGAACGGAAGGATCGCCCCAGCGATTGGAATCGGCTTTTCGTTGCTGTGCTTTTTCAGACAATAAAAATTCGATAACCGCTTTCGCGGTTTCGGGGTTATTGGAACTGCTCGGCACCGCCAAATAATGGTTATTGGTTATGGCTTTGTCTGACAACGTATGACGCTTAACGCCCGCAGGCAACCGCCCCTGATTTACCAGAGTTTTATAATCATTGGGATTAAAACTCACCGCCATCAGCAACTGACCATTTGCCAGGTAAGAAATTTGCTCACCGGCTGAAGATGGAAAATTCTCGCCCTGCTGCCATAACAGCGGGTGCAGTTGGTCTAAATAGCTCCATAAAGGCTCTGTCAGCTCATTTGCATTAACGCTATCCACCGGTCGCTGAAATACGCTGCGCTGCTGCGGGTGTAAAGACAACAGCAACGATTTTAATAAGGTAGTGCCATGAAATTCCGGCGGTTTAGGGTAACTAATGCGGCCTTTATTTTCCCGGGCGGCGTTAAGTAGGCTTTCTGCAGTCACTGCTTTCTGGGCGAAAAGCCCGGGGCGGCTAATCAAATTAAATTGCCCAACGCCCCAGGGCACTTCCAGCCCATCCACCGGTTCGCCGAAATCGGTTTGCCAGTTAAGCTCCGGGTTAATGTTGTTCATTGCCTTAATTTCACCGGCAATGGAACGCAAAGCGTCAGCCTCTTTCAGTGCATGGAAATTTTCACCGTTTATCCAGATAATATCCGCATTGGAATGACCGTCGATAATCTGCTTAACCACCTCAGAAGCGTCCGCCACTTTATTATGGCGCAGCTGAATGCCCTGCTCTTGCAGTTCTCTTTGCGCCCAACGTAAGTAACTGTTTACTTCCGGCGAGCCACCCCAGGCATAAAAGTTCACCACTTCTGCCTTTAATGGTAAGGCGGCAAAAAGTGTCACTAACAATAAACTGATGGCAGCAGTAAAACGCATTTTAACTCCGGCGCCAGCGATGAAATTTCTCAACCCATGTTAGCAGCTTCCGCGGCGCATTGGCTCGTTTCCATTCACCCGCCACGTATTTATTCGCCTCCGCCAGAGTCGGATAACTGTGTATGGTGCCCAATATCTTATTCAGCCCAATACCGTGCTTCATGGCCAGCACATATTCTGCCAGCAACTCACCGGCCTGCGGGCCAACAATATTCACACCTAATAGTTCGTCTTTACCGGGTTTGGTCAGCACTTTTACCCGGCCATAGGCGCTGTCATCGGCAATGGCTCGATCCAGTTCACCAATATCGTACTCGGTTACTTCGTAAGGTTTATCGGCTTTTTTCGCCTGCTGCTCGGTTAAACCCACATTTGCTAACTGCGGCGAGGTATAGGTTACCCAGGGAATGACAGAGTAGTCCGCCCGGAAGGTTTTGAATGGATCAAACAAGGCATTTACCGAGGCATACCAGGCCTGGTGCGAGGCAACATGGGTGAGCTGATAAGGCCCTGCAACATCGCCACAGGCGTAAATATTAGGGAAGTTGGTTTGCAAAAGCTCATTGGTACTGACTGTCTTATTGGTTTGCACCCCAAGCTCTTCTAAACCAAAGCCCGATACATTGGGTTGCCGCCCCAGCGCAATTAACACCTTGTCGAAGGGTATCTCAACTTCTTTGCTTTGGTCGACATTCTGGTTATCAACACTTTCGTTATCAACCGTCTGCTCAGCAATAAGCACAGATTCGCCATTGTGTTGTTCAAAACGCAACGCTTTGTGGTTCAGCTTAATATCAATGCCTTCTGCCGTTAAACGCTGCGTTAGCAGTTCTACTGTGTCGGCATCTTCCGGGCCCATAAGCCGCTCGGCCATTTCCACCTGAGTAACCTGTGAACCTAAACGCTGAAACGCCTGAGATAACTCACAACCAATAGGCCCGCCCCCCAGAACTAACAAGCGCTTGGGCAATTCTTCCAATTCCCAGAGCGTGTCTGAGGTTACAAAGTCGACCTTATCCAAGCCTTCAAAGTTTGGTACCAGAGGCTTAGCGCCAGTCGCGATAATAATACTGCGAGTGGTTATGCGTTTGGTTTCACTCTTACCTTCGACATTGCTGGTCACTTCAACTTCCCAGGGTGAAACAATGCGCGCATCGCCTTGCTCAACATTCACACCCAAGTTGGTGTAACGTTCAACCGAGTCATGCGGCTCAATGTCTTTTATAACTGACTTCACCTGCTGCATAACCTGCTTGAAATCAACCGACACTTCGCCAACATGAACACCCGCACTTGAGGCGTTACGTGCATTGTGCGCAAGCTCCGCTACATGTAACAAGGCTTTTGAAGGCACACAACCAGTATTCAGGCAATCGCCGCCCATTTTATGCTTTTCAATTAAGGTAACCTTTGCTTTTACTGTCGCAGCTATGTAAGCACTGACTAACCCCGCTGAACCGGCGCCAATAACCAACAGATTATTGTCAAAAGACTTAGGCTTTTCATAGCCTTTAAAGGCTTTACGACGTTTCAAAAAGGCCAGTACCGCTTTAGCAATTAACGGGAATATTCCTAGTAAAACAAAAGCACCTATTAGATCCGCGGAAACTACATCACCCAGGCTGGATATCTGTGCTAGCTGGGTTCCTGCGTTAACATATACAGCGGTCCCCAGCAGCATGCCCACCTGACTGACCCAGTAAAAAGTCCAGGCTTTTATTTTGGTCAACCCCATAACCAGGTTAATAACAAAGAACGGGAACAGCGGAACCAGACGCAGGCTGAGCAAGTAAAACGCGCCATCGCGTTCCATTCCGCGATTAATGGCCGTTAGCCGCTCACCGAATTTTTCCTGTACCCAGTCGTGCAGAATAAAGCGGGCACTTAAAAATGCCAGAAAGGCCCCAAATGACGCCGCAAAGCTGGCCAACAGCAAGCCCCATCCAAGTCCGAATATCGCGCCAGCACCCAGCGTCAGAATAGTCGCGCCGGGCAGTGACAACGCCGTGCTCGCCACATAAATAACAAAATAAACTGCAAATACTTGAAAGGGGTAATCAACAAAAAGCTGATTAAGCTGCTGTTGCTTTTCTTTTAGTACATCCAGAGACAGATACTGCGTTAAATCAAACACAAAAGCGCTGATAAATAGCGCAACAATAATCAATAGCAGCAACAGCTTTTTTAATGACATAAAGATTAATCCAATCTCTTGTGAGCGCTAATATACACTCTGTTTTTATCACGTTTGCCTACAGCTACAACCGTAACCACAAGCTCGGAATCTCTTACTTGATAAACCAATCTATAACCCAGTTTTCGCAATTTCACTTTGTAACAGTTACCCATTCCCTTTAAGCGAGACGCTGGGACATGAGGTGATTCAAGCCTTTGCTTGAGTCTGGCTTTAAATTGCGCCTGAACATCCTTGTTCAACTTTTTCCATTCTTTATAAGCTGAACGTTTAAACGTCAGCTTATAAATCATCGATGTTCACCTCGACTTCATCTTCATGCTGGCGTTTTTTAACTAACTCCAGTAAATCCCTGTCTTCCAGCTCTTCCATCAACGCTTCATAGGTTGCTGCCGGAATGCAATAAAATGCGGGCTGATTCCGATTCAGTACAGCTACCGGCTCGCCATGAGACTCTTCAACAACTGCCATTGGATTCTTTTTCAACTCACTAATGCTAGTTGAGTTGCGTGCGTAAATAGGTCTAACTGACTTCATATGACCTCCAAAAAGATTTTTAACAGGTCTAATTATAGGTCATGAAATCTAATTTTCCAGTTTTAAAACTTGTAATCAACACTCAACCGCGCGTGTCTTGGCTGCGATGGAAAAGCCAGGGTTGCACCAAAATAACCGCCTTCAAATACCGGCGACCAGTTATCCTGATCGGTAACATTGAACACATCAATACGGGCACTTAACTGCTCGTCAAAGCGATAACGTGCGTTCAGGTTTAGCGTATGCTGGTCACGTATAAATACTGTTTGCAAATAATCTAGCGGATAATGCTTGGTATAGCTTAAATCGCCACCGACGGACCATTCGCGGGTTATCCGCCAACCGGCAACTGCTGAAGCCTGTACTTCGGGAATGCCCTGTAATTGTTGGTTTGACGCAGGAAACGCGGTGAAATTCGGCGAGCCAACACCAGTACCTTCTATAATATCCGGGCGTGAATCATCAAACGCATCGGCCACCTGACCTGTACCCTGCGACGCTGTGGAGTTGTCATAGTGCGCATCAATATAACTGGCCGCCAGAGTTAGCCAGTAACCGGTTTCGTGCGTTCCTGTAGCTGAAGAGAAATGCCACTGAGTTTCGAAACCCTCGGTGCGAATACCGCTGTTAGAGCCATCACGGTTGCGTAAGCTTCGCTTTTGGTCAAAGACCACGGCGTCCGCGTACCAGCGGGCATCACTTGGCGCGTATTTCACACCCAGTTCATAAAGCGAATTCTCTGTGGCAAAGTTTTGCGAATCAATTTCACCGGCGGCATTTAATACCGTACCACCGGCCATCGCGTTCGACGTAGAGTCACTCTCATAGGCGGTTGCGTAGAAGGTCAGATCGGGCGTCCAGTTATACTGAGTTGAGAAACTTACCGCCGTTAGCCAATCACCGTAGGTATCACTCGCTGCTTGCACGCCTTCTGGTGGAATGGGGTCTTTAGCATCTACGTCGTAATAGTCCGCTCTGACGCCACCGATAACGCGCCATTTGTCCGTAATATCCAGTTCGTGTTGAGCGAAAACACCCCACTGGTAGCTTTTTGAGTCGGTGGTGTCTGACGTAATAAAGTCGCCCGCGCCATCGCCGTCAATATCGTACTGACTACCTGGCGATACCCAGAGACCCGGGCGCAGCTCAATTAAACTGGCTTTCTGCTCATTAGTTAATGGAATGCGACGGTTACTGAGCGGGCCTGTCAAATCAATAGGGTTATCCGCCTCGGTTGAGAACTGGCTGTAACCCAGGACATCGTTAATTCGTAAGTTAACGCCCACTACCGTTTTCTTGTTTATGTGCAGCTCGGTGCGGTTTTCAAAAGTGTGAGCGCCATCAATAATTTCAACAAAACTGTTCTGGTTAACGCCTTCGCGGGTTAAATACTGATAATACGTGCGATTAACCAGAACCATGTCATCGTTCAGCCAGTGCTGAAGTTTTGCGTGCAACAGAGTGGTTTCAGCGGTATTGGTGTCGAGCGGGTCAGTTAACGTGGTACTGCGGTCAATTCGAACTTCTCCGGTTGGGCTCACAACAGCCCCGGCTCCCGGAACCCGCGATCCGTTAGGCTGAACACCCTGCCCGGTAATATACAAATTATGGTCTATCAGATTTTGTGTTGGTCGGTTAATGCCTGCGTTGTCTGTCCAGTCAACGTCATAATACTCTAGGGATACATCCAGCAGCGTGTCGTCGTTAGGTGCAAACTTATACGCCAGCAAAAGGTCATTACTGCGGTGCTGATGAAAGTCGTAAAAACTGTCTTCGTCAACGTACTCGGCGCTTACTCGCAGGCCTTGCTCGCCCTTTTTTAACACCCAGTTATGGTCAAGCTGTAACCGATACTGTTCCCACTCACCAAATTGGGCTTTTAAGGTAGAATTCGATTCGCTCAACCGAGCCGTTTTGGGCTGCAAATTGACGAAACCGCCCACGCGCTGTGTGGTGCCCAGCATGACCGGTGGCGCGCCTTTAACAACGGCGATGCCCTCAATGGCGTTAAACGACATGGGAATACCAAGCCCATTGTTACCCGCCTGACGGCGCATGCCCGCTTCAAATAACTCGCCCAGTTGACCGCGAATGGTTGGCAGCGAGGGGTTACCAAAACCCGCCGCAGCAAAACTGTTAGGCGCAAAACGCGCAATATCATGTAAGTCATTAATGGCAGCTTCTTCCATTAACGACGCACTGATAGCCGTGGCAGCACGGGGGATTTCCTGCAGGCTCTCCGCTAAACCAAACAAACCTTCGGTTGCTTCTTCCGATGGCAGCACGACACTTCCGTCGTCGCGACCAATAACCTCAATAACTTCCATTGGTTTTTCTTGTGCCACCGCCGTTAACGGTAAGAACCCTAGCCACCACCACTTTTTCATTCTTGTTTCCCTTATTTTTTATTGACTGTGGTTATACGCAGTTTTTGTATTTTTCGATTACGCAGAATCGTTTCAAGATTGATGATCTGTTTTTAAATTAATGCCCTACAATCAAAGAGTAGAAAACATAGTAACCCGAAGACAGGAACATGTAATGCGAGCGATACTCTTTATTTTAGGCTTAGTTTTTCAAATGGCGGCAGCTGCACAGTCATTTGATCAGTCTCATGCCGCTTTCAGCGATGTTTTAAGTGAGCACGTTACAGTCTATAACAACGGTTTAAAGTCTGCGGTTAATTACCCTGAGTTAGCTCAAAACAGAAAGCCGCTGGACAATTATCTCGCCTCGCTGTCAGCAGTTGAGACGGAGCAGTATGAAAGCTGGACGCAGGAGCAGCAACTGGCCTTTTTAATCAATGCATACAACGGTTTCACCCTGCAGCTTATTATCGACAATATCGATAAATTTGAGTCCGGCGAGGCTGATTCTATTCGCGATTTAGGCGGGCTGTTTTCTAGCCCGTGGGAGAAGTCGTTTGTTACGCTACTAGGTGAAAAACGTACTTTGGATTGGGTTGAGCACGAAAAAATTCGGGGCGACTTTGACAAGCCCCGCATACATGCCGCATTAGTCTGCGCAGCAGTAAGCTGCCCTAAACTGCGCGCGGAAGCCTTTACCGGTGAAAGTCTGGAGACTCAACTAGAAGATCAGATGGTCACTTTTTTAAGCGACCGCGATAAAAACGGTATTGATGATAAAGGCATTTATCTGTCGAAGATTTTTGACTGGTACCGGGAGGATTTTGACGGGCTTCGAGACTATCTAACGCGTTACGGCGATGCAATCGCCGACACCGTTACTGAGCAACAAAAGCTCAAGCAGAATAGTAATATCCGCTATACTGATTATAATTGGCAACTAAATAGTGTTAGAAATCGCTAATCTTATGAATTGCCAACAATATACCCCCCCTTTATACTTTAAATTTCAAATCCATGATGCTGGCCATCTGGTAGCTCAATATCCAAACGCACTTTACCGCCGCCAGCTTCAATATAACGCTTTAGACTTGAGAGCTTTACGTCACGGCCCGACTTTTCCATCTTAGCTATAGTGGGCTGTTTAACGCCCAGCGCTTTAGCCATATCATTTTGCGTTTTTTTCATAAGCATACGAACTTCAGCTAAATGGATATCAAGCAGCATAGCCTCTGCTTTAGCTTCTGCATTGGCTACAATATCCTTATTTTCTGTTTCAAGTATTTGCTCTAATGTTCTGGCCATTTCAATTACCTCTCATTAAATCGTCCAGGTGCTTTGAAAACTCTTTGTCAGCTACCGGTATCATTTCTTTATAAAATCGTTTTTCGTTACCTGTCTTTTCACCTGCACATAGCAAAACGGCATCCCGGACAGGATCAAACGCAAAAAACACTCTTATCGGATTACCTTTGCTCTGAACTCGAAGCTCTTTCATATTATGGTGGCAAGAGCCTTTCACCTTATCAGCATAAGGGCGATTAAGCATTGGTCCCTTCGTTCTCAGCAATATCATGTATGCCAGTACATTTTTCCGATCAGTACTATCTAAAGCGTTATACCAATTGTCGAACACATCCGTTGTTCTGACCTGCCACATATATTTTCTCATTTAAGCTTCCATGTTTATAGCTTTAAAGGTATATAGCATCTAGGCTATTGTCAAGTTTCTACGTTATTCTTCTCTAATGTAAGAGTTGATAATAAAATTATCGTTGACCCAAACCCAATGTAGTGACGTAATAGCAGGCAACATGACTTTAAGGGTGTCTTTATGAAAGCGTTACACGGTTTATTTATTCTTCTGGGTTTATTATCTGTCGTGCTGCTTGCTATATCAGGGCCTTTATACAAAAGCGGAACAGCAGAGCTAGGCACAGCATTCTTATTGCTGCGCTGGGCTGCTTATATTGGTGCAGCAACCTTCGTGCTTAACATTATCTGGTACTTTATTCGCCGCCCGCAAGGGCTGGTTGCTGGCCTTAGTGGTTTAGCCATTATTGCGGGAGGGGTTGCCTTTTACATGCCCTTCAGTCAGTACCTGAAAGCGCAGAATGTCCCTGCCATTCACGACATAACAACCGACACACAAAACCCGCCTGAGTTTGAGGCCATTGCGCCGCTGCGTGCAGATGCACCCAATCCGGTTGAATATGCCGGAGAAGAAACAGCGAAACAACAGCGTCAGGCTTACCCTGAGTTAAGAACTTACGAGTCACTGGAGTCACCGAATGAACTCTTCTCGGCTGCATTGTTGGCCGTGGATAAAATGGCCTGGGAGTTAGTGGAAAGCTCAGAAACAGAAGGCAGAATTGAGGCTACGGCAACCACTACCTGGTTTGGTTTTAAAGACGACGTAGTGATAAGAGTTCGCAGTACAGCAGATGGTAGCCAGTTAGATATTCGCAGTAAGTCACGTGTGGGGCGCAGCGACGTTGGTAAAAATGCTGAACGCATTCGTGAGTTTATAAGTGAATTGGAAGTTCAGTTAAAATAACACTTTTATGCGCATAAAAACGCGTTATTAATCACTTTTATGCGCATAAAAACGTTAAAACTTGCACTTTTACGCACAATAAAGTGTAATAGCGGCTGTTAATGGCTACATTAAGGGTCGCTATATGCAAAGAGTACTCCTTGAAAAACTGCTTGCATGGAAGAACAAGGCGCAACGAAAACCTTTACTTATAGACGGGGCTCGCCAAACCGGTAAAACCTATTTGCTGAAAGAGCTTTTGGGTCAACACTTTAAAAATGTCATCCGTATCGACTTTTTAGAAAGCCCTGAACTGGCTGATGCATTTGAGGACTCTTTAACCCCAGAAGATGTGCTGTCAAACATAGAACTCATTACTGGCAAAGAGTTTAACGCTCATTCCGATTTGCTTATTTTAGACGAAATTGGTGAGTGCCCCCGAGCGGTCACGTCGCTGAAGTACTTTGCCGAAAAAGCCCCCAACATGTTCGTCACGGCCAGCGGATCAAATATCGGGTTATTAACTTCCTTTCCTGTAGGTAAAGTCGAACAGCACAACCTGCAACCTTTGACCTTCCAGGAGTTTCTTTGGGCATCTGGGGAAACCCCATTAATTAAAGCCTTTGAAAAGCAATTAGACTCAACAGCAGCGCACAAACAGCTGTTTCACAAACTAACTGACTATTACTTCACTGGCGGCATGCCCGAAGCAGTGTCTCGCTGGTTTGCAAACTCAGAAGAAAGCATCGTTAGTAAAACAGAAGCGGTTTCTGAGCTACATGAAAACCTCGTTAATGGTTACTTACGCGACTTTGGTAAATATTCAGGAAAAACCAATGCTCAACTCATTGAGTCTGTGTTTAGTAGCATTCCGGCGCAACTTTCAGCCGTTCGGGATGAGTCGGTAAAGCGATTTAGATTTAAAGACGTTTTCGACAAAAAGTCTCGTTACTCTGACTTTGAAGGCGCTATAAGCTGGTTGCACAAATGCCGGTTGGTATTAAAAAACTTTCCGATAGAAGGACAAGCCAAGTCACCACTAGCAGCTTACCAAAAAGAGAACCGAGTAAAACTTTTCTTGTTTGATGTCGGTTTACTCAACCACATGCTAAATACAGGTTACAAAGAAATAAAACAGCAAAGTTACCAGTACAAAGGATATATTGCTGAAAACTTCGTCGCACAGGAGCTTTCAGCTCTAGGCATTGAGCCGAGTTTTTCCTGGAATGACGCACGTTCAGAAATAGAGTTTTTGCTCAGCGACAACGTTGGCAACGTCATTCCCGTAGAGGTTAAAAGCGGCCGCCGAACAAAAGCACGCTCTCTTCAGTCATACATTAACAAGTGCCAACCAGAAAAAACGATAAAGCTGACAGGAACTCAAAGCTCACCCGTTACTGAGAAAAAGCACTTTGTTCTGCCTTTATATTTTACTCAGTATGTGACAAAGCTTTTATAATTTAATTAGCCTAACTCGGGAATCTAATTACTTACGGAGCTTTTCTAATAACCGGCTTGCCATGATCTTCGCTTAATTGCTGAACTACGTGAGCCGGAAGAAATACCTGAGCCACACTGGCCACTTCTTTAGTATTGATATTCACTAGCCGGGCGCTAGCCATAACGCCGTCCCGGTGATGAGACAAAGTACCGACCAATACATGAGTAATTGGCATGATCTCATCCAGTTCCAGATAGTCACGAGTTAAGGCAAAGTCACCTTTTGGAGTCACCCGAATAAAGTCAGTCGCTTTAAAGTCGAGAACGCTTAACTCACGACTGTGTAGCTCCTGCACCAATTGCTCTGACAGCACCATACTTAACGGTGAGCTTTTGTCATATTGACCAGTTACCCCAACTAAATTGGTTATACCCACCTTCGCGCTATTTAACCGAATACTGGCATTCTCAACCAGTTGTTCAGCAAGTTCGGCGCTATACCTGGCACTGTATGGCTGAGTATAAATTTCTTCTGCTGCCGCTTTCTCTTCGTCGCTTACTTCAGTCTGCGCCACTTCCTGCTTAGCCGGCAACACAGTGCAAGCACCCAGAAACAACGCAGTAAAACTAACAAAAATGGATAACTTCATGGCTGTGCCTCTTTTTAATGACGCTGTAAACGACCGTTAACTAGCTCAGTTTGTTTATTTGGCCAATACAAATGCTTAGGAACATAGCGGTTAGCCGCGGCTAACACTTCTTGATTACGACGGTCGACAATACGCAAATTAACCATGGTTCCGGCATCCTTACGAGACAGAGTTCCCACCAGAACCCAGTCAATTTCAGGATGTTGTTCAAGCTCATCTACGTTTCGGGAAAGCAGCGTAGCTCCCTCTTCTGCGACAGAGATGTAAGATTGAGCACGAAATTCAACCAGGCTTAAATTACGCTCTTTAAGATGCGCATAGATGCTCTCACTCAACTGATGACTTAGTTCGTTTAACGAGTCACCCGCTTGCGGCTGCTCAAGCGTTTCTGCCAGCACCCAGCGAGTTACCCCAATATTAGACCCATAGTGAGACCGATTGTCGTGCGAAAGCTGACTCGCGAGCTGCTCCGCTAAGTCGTCGCCGATAGCTTCGTGGGGGTTATTAGCATGCGCCGCTGCTGAGCCTGACAACAAGAAAAATGGTAGTGAGAAACAAAGAATGAGCACCCGATAAAACATAGCCTGACCTTTAATGATAGAGCTTATGTGTTGTTATCGGCTGGTTTGGGGGAAGGTTTAGGGGAAATCCTATCTCGAAGACTCTGAGCTAGGATTTCCTTTTGAAAAAACTCGCGCTGCTAATGCAAGTATTTATCAAAAAAATTCAACATTTTTTTCCATCGTTCAATATTATTTTCGGGTTTATAAAACCCATGTGCTTCTTTTTCTTTTACGAGCCACTCGTATGGGTGATCTTTTTCGTCCAGCGCCTTCCGTAGCCTATGTGCATGTTCAATAGGAACGCGAACATCTTTTCCTCCATGAATTATAAACACCGGAACCTTCAACTTGTCGAGTTGATGCAGCGGAGACTGCATCTCTCTTTCTTCCTTTTCTACTGGAAGTACCATGCTTAAATAATTTTGACCAGCATCGGCTTCAGAAATATCCCCTTGTTCAAACATTAGGTTCAAATCATAAACGCCAACAAAACCTACTGTACACTTGTATAGGTCAGGCTCACGAATAACCGCCATTAACGCTGCATAACCACCATATGAGGCTCCATAAACACACATACGACTTTTGTCTGCAATACCTTTATCAACCAAATGCATAACACCGTCGGTCATATCATTAATCATGGTCGTGCCCCAGTGTTTATAGCCGGCTTTCAGAAACTCCTGGCCGTAGCCACCCGAACCTCTGAAATTAGGTTGTAACACTGCATATCCGTGCTCTGCTAAAACTTTAGCATCCGCATCCATACCCGTTAAACTATCTCGAATGCCATGAGGCCCCCCATGAGGCAAAAGGATTAGCGGTAAATCTTTGGCTCCTTTATTCTTAGGTAGGGTTAACAATGCTTTTATTGTCAACCCATCGCGGCTCTTATAACTGATGATTTGAGTTTGCGGAATTTCGGCTTTATCGAGCCAAGGTTTTGACTGAGTAATTAACGATAGCGCTTTTTGCTCAGCGTCAAAAAGATAAAACTCTGTAGGGTGATTCGCCGAGCTCACCGTTAAAACCATTATAGAGTTATCAGTGGTAGCGGAATTAACTGCTACACTAGTATTTGGAAATGCCTTACTCAGTGATTGAATAACATTTTGAAAGTTTCTGTCTTCAACGCCTTCAAACAAAACCACTTCAATACCATCATATTCGTATGCACCACCCACTAGCTCATTACTTCTGCCATTCTTGAGGCTCATTATCGGCATAAGGTCAGTCGCAGGATGCTCCGCAATAACGTCGACTTCACCAAATTTCAAGTCCATAGTCGCTAAGGCTTTTGTATCTGTCTCAGTATCACTTAAACCAACAACTTTCTTACCGTTTGGAGTTACGTTAATAGGATTAAAGCTTCCCCCTTCAGCCTTATAGCGAGCAACTTCTCTCCAATCCTCATTAGCGCCGTCACGAACCATAATGACACTTTCATTACGTGCCTCTGGGTCAACACCAAGAGCTAATCTGGATACACCTTCATCGTCAAGTAACACTTGAACGTTTGTGCTTGGATACCAGCGCAACGGAATACGACCAGCCGGACGTGTTCGTCCGCTGTCAACTTTGAGCCTAAAGAGATCAATAAATGGCTCGCTAGAATTTTTAGCAATACCATAAATCATAACCTGATCTGGCTCTTCGGGGAGCAAGTCTATAATTTGAGCATAACGCTTAAGTCCGTCGGAGCGCCAACCAGTCAGTATTTTTTGATTTCCGCCATCTGCATCCATAGCGAAAACTTCCCCCGTAGGAATGGGTGCCTCCAAAGATCCGACTTCCCGCGCCATTGTCATAAGAATACGTTCATCATTCACCCAGTTGAATGATGAAATTGACTGAGTTTGGCCCTTTGTAATAGATAAAACTTCTCTATTTTCAATATCCAAAACTGTCAGTACAACTTGACCGTCTTTATTACGGCTTGTTGCCGCCAGGAACTTACCAGACGGTGATATCTTTATATTCATAAACTGAGCATGCTTTGCATAATTGTCAAGAACACTTTCCTTTACTGACTCAGCTTGAACAGTAAACGTAACAACAAAAATTAAGGCAATTAACTTTTTCATTATTAACTCATCTCTTCATTAACAAAAAGCCCCCAAAAGGGGGCTTCAATAGCTTAAGGCTTTCGTTAACTCTTAAAAGTCATAACCCACATTTAAGAATATACGTCGACCTAATTGGTCATACTGTGAATAGAGCATTGCGTTTCCAGTAACAGTTGACGCAGCAGGACTTCCCATAGGAGGTGTCTTGTCAAAGGCATTCGCAACGCCTAATAACACATTCAAACCGCTATCAAACTGACGGCCAGCAGAGAATGTGTGGTAGAAAGTAGACGGTGCATCAGCCACAAATTCGACATCTTCACCACGATAAGTTGTTAAGTTACCACGAGTATACAAATGGTAATTTGAAACTGAATCGTAATAACGCATAGCCCAGTTAAAGTCCCAGTCATCTCGGCTTAAGGTAGTTGTTAAAGTACCTGAGTGCTTAGGATTACCTAAACGACCGACATATTGTAACTCTTCACTATCAGGGAACTGCTTATATGAGCGCTCTAGTTGAATCGTGTGATCTAAATGGACACGTAATTCACCAATTGGAGTCTGGTCATTATAACTTGCAACAAGATCAACTCCGCGAACATATTGACGCGCAACGTTTACATAACCACCGTAAACAGCGTCGATACCCCAGTTACCTGTCTCAGATCCATCATTACGATCAAACATGTCACAAAACGGTTCGTTCTCGAAGTTTTCAGATGAATAACATAGGTTAAGAATATCAACCCCCGTAACATCATCTACTTGGCCGTTAATTTCTATTTGATAATAGTCTACTGATGTAGCAATTGAATTATCACTGCTAGACCATACCAAACCAAATCCTTCAGATACTGAAGTTTCAGCTTCCAGTTTACCAGCCCCGCCACCAGTGTACGATGTTCCAGAACCAAAGTCTTGAGCATAATCTCCTGGGATCCCATCAGCTTGACAGTTCTCAAGCACCGTTGGGTTAATCGTTCCCTGCTCTTCAGCTAACGCCCAATTCCAGCACGGATCGCTACGCTGATCAAAGAACGCCGACTGGTCACCTAAATACAGTTCATATAAGGCTGGTGAACGGAACGACGTACCACGTGACGCACGAGCTCGGAAGCCCTCACCAATAACCCAGTTTAAGCTCAGCTTGTAAGTTGTATCATTCCCATAAGTGTTCACATCAGTCCAGCGTGCTGACCCGGTAGTTGTTAGAGATTCAACAAACGGCAGATCACGCAATAATGGAACTTGAATTTCGCCGTATACTGCCTTGGTCGTTGAACGACCAGCAGTAATACCTGAACTGGACATGCCCCAAGAGTTACTTGCTAAAGTCGTTTCTCCCGGAGTATCAATGATTTCATCAGTTTGATAGCTCAAGCCAACTGCTGTTGCAACAGTACCCGCTGACCAATCGAATAAGTCACCAGTAATATAGGCATCTAAAGTGTCTTGTTTGTAAGTAGTTTTACCCATCTCAGTACCAAACAAGAAATCTCGAGTACCTTGATCGAAATTACCTCTGACATATTCAGGATCGAAAAACGGAACTTCGTAACACGGGCGACCAGAAATAGGGGACACTTCACCTTCACAAGGACCACCAGTAATAGCTCCAGCTGCCATTTCTAATGCGTCTTGGTAGATGAGCTTAGTTTTGTAGGTGCCGCTATTCAAACTGCGCTGGAATGATACATCCCAGTTCCAGAAGCCCAAGCTACCCTCAACACCAATAACCCCACGGGTGTATTCGATGTCTGTGACATTACCAGAGTGATCCGTTACTGCTGTAGGATCCAACGCAATGTTCCCTTCCCAACCAGGCACAATTCCTGCCCATGCCGGAATGAAGGGTTCCCAGAATTGGCGGTATGTGTTGATGATCGTTTCACGGCGACTATGCAAAAACTCCCCATACATAGATGCAGTATCAGTAATGTCGTAATCACCCTGTAAGTATAAAGACCAAGTTTCAGTTTCCGGATACATTGTTTCAGCATCCTGGAAAGGGTGTGAGGCGTCTAACCAGCCATCTGACTCTTTGTCGTAATTAACTGGATACCAACCTTCAGGGACACCGATATCACCTGGGTTTTGTGGGTCAAAAGTTTCACGACCTGCGGCAGCGTGTTCGCCATCATAATCATAAGAAACGATTTGACCTAAGTAGTTCTCTGCACCGTAATCCCACACCCACATACCATAAGGCGTGTCATTACAATGATAATCACCTGTCCGCGGATCGATAGGGTCCGCGCGCTCACCACTTTCCGGATCGAAGTAATAACGCTGTCCGCAATCAAAGTGTTCACGATCGCCGCGTGCTAGTTCCTGTTGTAGACCATAGTCAGCAACAACACGGAATGAGCCTTTATCAAATGAACGCCCAAAAGTACCATTCAGGCGATAATTTTCACCGCCGCTTTCTGTAGGTTGGTTAATATTAACGTTGACGCTGGAATCGTCACCTTTTTTAGTAATTATATTAATAACACCAGCCACAGCATCTGAGCCATACAGAGATGATGCACCGTCTTTTAAGATTTCAACACGCTCAATTGCCGACACCGGTAGTGAGTTCAAGTCAAACGCTTGTACCTGACCACGAGTACCCGCAGGGCCAGCACGACGACCGTTTAACAGAACCAGTGTACGGTTAGCACCTAAGCCACGCATCGAGATTGACTCGTTACCTGCACCGCCTTCTGTTACGTTGCCCACACTCATTGCTGCAGTAAGCTGGTTAGAACCACTTGCAACAGTTGCCGTTCTTAATAGGTCACCTAAGGTATCTAGACCTTGGTCAGCGGCTATATCTGCACTGATAACGTCAATTGGAGTTGCACTTTCCAAACCGTCTGAACGAATTCTCGAACCGACGACCTGCAAACGTTCCACGTCTTGTTGCTCAGCTTCTTGATTTTGCTCTTGTTCTGTTTCTTGCGCCAAAGCCATTGGGCTTCCGACAATAAGAGCAGAACCAACGCTAACCATTAGTGCTTGTCTAATGGTTTTCGCTAAAATTGACTGGTTTGCCATTCTAGTCTCCCTGAATATTATTATAATAATTTGTTCCAGGGTAATTACTTACCCTTCAAAGATTTTCTACGCAAGAAAGGTAAATGTCAATATAATGTTAAATTAAACTTCTTATTAAGGTGTTAGGACTTCCAAGCTTTAGCTAGACAGTGTGTAGATTTTCAAAGTTAGCTGGCGATACGCCGCTTGTAAGGGAATGACGCTTTTTGGCATTGTAAAAAACTCGATAAAATCAAATAGAGCTGCCATCGACTCGTAGGAGCTTGAACATGTCTGCTCCCGGGTAACCGGGTTTTTAAGTGTAGCAAAAAAATTCTCAGGAATAACTTTATTGAATTTTAATGCCGACTGACCATACTAGCTTACGCGCTTTCCTGAACGCTAGCATCGAGCCCTTATCGCTGCTGGCTTACAGCGCCTCCGATAAACCGTATTAGGCAGTTACCAGGTGTTTATCGATCGTCTTTCGTGTCCACTGCCTCGCAAACAGCATGTTTGGAGCCAAATTAAAGCCAGTGTCCGGTTTTCCTTGCAAAACTAAAACAAAAAGCCCAGCTAGTGCTGGGCTTTGTTTCACAAAACAATCAACTTAGAAAGTGTGGCTTACACGGAAGAAGGCACCGCGTCCAAGAACACGATAGGTTGACGGATCGGTTGAACCGTTCAAAGCACCATCAATGTATGGAGGTTCTTCATCAGTGATATTAGTAAGACCGATAGAGAAGCGAGTTCCCCACTCACTATCATAAGCTACTGACAAATCATGATACATCTGAGAGTCAACTGTAGACGGTTGAGGTACGTAAAGGAACTCATAGTCCAGTCCACCGATGTATTCGGCAGCATACGAAACTGTAATATCTTCCCAGAACCAGTCTAACGTAAAGTTAGCTTTGTCTTCAGCATAAGTCGAAGTCGTATATTGTTGGTCATAAGTACCGGCCAAATCAACAGTCTCTAAGTTACCAAACTCGTTAACAACAGTGTTTTCACGTTTCAACACATGAGTCCAGCCTAAGAATGCACGGAACTCACCAATTTCTGTTGAAAAATTGTATTCAAATTCCGCATCTATACCTTCCGCTACGCGAGAAGTTAAGTTCTGTGGCAGAGCAACAACCTGCTGAAGTGTGCCGTTGTCTCGGCGAGTAACTAGGTCACATAAGTATTGAACACCATTAACACAACCGTTTAGTGTATTTTGCGCTGAAACTGAATCGATAACGTTTTCAATGTCGATTTTGTACCAGTCTAAAGTAACATTAAAGCCGTCAGCAAATTCAGGGGACCATGCTAAACCGATAGTAGTTGTGTCACCGCTTTCGGGTTGCAATTCTTCATTACCACCAACTTTAGCGCGCAACTGAGAGTCG
Source organism: Idiomarina sp. PL1-037 (assembly GCF_034422975.1). Lineage (NCBI taxonomy): Bacteria > Pseudomonadati > Pseudomonadota > Gammaproteobacteria > Alteromonadales > Idiomarinaceae > Idiomarina > Idiomarina sp. PL1-037. Next base: position 890,324 of record NZ_CP139873.1, on the reverse strand, counting down.
TCATTACCATGACCACCTTGAGGCACGCCTTGGGCTACACAGTTAGCTTGCTGATCACCGCTCAACTCACCCCAGTTAGTTGCACGACAAGGATCAGATCCTGAAGGGAAACTATCAACTTGTGGGCTGTATAAGTCACTGATAGTCGGTGCACGGAACACTTCACCGTAAGTACCACGTACTAACAAACCGTCAACTGGCTGCCAGCGAAGACCTGCCTGGAAAGTTGTTTCACTACCGAAGGTACTAAAGTCATCGTAGCGGAAGCCAACATCAGCTTCTAAAATTTCAGCTAAAGGTGCACCCGATAGTAGCGGTAAAGCAACCTCACCGAATAATGAGTTAACAACAATACTACCCTCGGTTCCGCCACCTGTATTACCAGTTACTGTACCTTGTGCCTTACCTGAGTCTGGTGAATATGAGTACCAGTTCCGACGATATTCGTAACCGAATGCTGCACCGGCCCAACCTGCAGGTAATTCAAATAAGTCACCAGAGACTGACGCATTAAAGGTATCTAGCTGGCTTCTATAGTGGTCTGACAACGTTACACCAACATAATCAAGCATATCTGGGGTAATTGAGCCATTACCGCCGAATAAGTTCATTGGTACACAGCCATCAACAACGCTTCCTGGAGTACCACAAACGATATTTCCATCAGCATCTTCAAACGATGGGCCTAAAGCTTTTTCAAGACGCGAGCCAACAAACTGACCAGTGTCAATATCGGTACGCGTTCTATAACCATAGTTATAGTTTACGTCAAAGCTCCAAGTATCTGTCAAATAGCCCCGGAGACCTAGTACCGCTTGTCCCTGCAGAACATCCTGAGTAAAGCCACGGTCAACTTCTAAAACACGACGGCGAACACGAGTCACATCTTCGTCAAATGGGTTATAGTAGTTGTCTGGAGAAACAGCAATATTTGGAGAAAACGCTGGATTAAACGCTGTGTCATATGGCGTTGACGCTAACATCTGCTCTGATTCACGCTTATTAACGCGTAATTCAGTGTACGCTTCAACGTCATCTGCAACTTTAAAGGAGCCATTTGAGAAAACGTTAATTTTTGTGTACGGCGTTTGAATGTAGTTTACTGGTGCATAGTTATATGTATCGTTACCAGGACCTGAACCTACGTACTCGCGGAAGTCATCACGAGATGCAACATAACCAGCACCATCCCAAGATTCATAGCTACCCTCACCATCTTGACATGCCTCCAAAATATAATTGCCAGAAGGGGTGATTACTTGACCACATGGTACAGAACCAGAGCCTAGCAGTATCGCGTTAGCATTAGGACCTGTCGCTGTAGGACCATTTTGCGCAACTGAAGATCCGTCTAGGCCAGCATACGGGTTCTGAAAAATATTAAAATCTGTGTCGCCCTGATAAACAGGAGACTGTTCAGTGATATCCACACCAAACACGAAATCACCGTCAGCAAACTCGCGGCCAGTAACGATACTCAAAGTACGTTCACGGTCATTTTCTGTTTCTGTAGAGGTGCGATAATTAAAGTTGACTTCAACGCCCTGAACGCTTTTCTTAGTAATGACGTTAACAACGCCGGCAACAGCATCTGCGCCATATACAGCTGAAGCACCGTCTTTAAGTACTTCAATACGTTCAATCATTGAAGCTGGAATTGTCTGGAAGTCACCACCGTCAACAGTACGACGACCGTTGACTAACGTTAGAGTACGAGCGCTACCTAGACCTCGAAGGTTTACCGTAACAGCACCGCTACCACCGTTGTTGGTTGTGGTACCAATTGGTGAACCAGACATCGCAGGCATTCTTTGTATAAAGTCACCAACGTCTGTGATACCAACTTTTTCCAAGTCAGCGCTTGTGAAAACTGAAACAGGGTTAGCGCCTTCGATATCGGCACGACGGATACGAGAACCTGTTACTTGAATTCGTTCTACTTGCTCTTCTGCACTCACATCATTTTGCGCGTCTTGCGCAACCGCTAATGCAGGAAAACCTAAAGACGCAGCTACTGCTGCTGCCGTTAAGCTTTTGCGAAATGTCATATTTTTCATGAGTAAAAACTCCCTGGAACGTTTTTATTATATCGCTTCATTTTTTTGAAGCTGTTTAGAATCTATCAGGAAGTTATAGAGTTGTAAACTTTTAGTGTGAAATTTGTTGTTATTGTTTGGTGGTTGTTAAACAAGGCTCGAAATGAGCCTTGTTATTTTTTCATTTAGAGGCCTGAACACAACTACCAACAACTCCAGTTTCAGGAAACGCGACGGTCTGTACCCTTACCTTTTTAAAACCCGCGCTTTCAAAAAGCGCTGTAGTGTTAGCTGTATCACCTAATTGCTCTGTTGCTTTTAGCAAACTAACCAACCGAGCTTTGTGTTCATTTATCGCATTAATGTAACCCGACAGCACTCGGTGCGACTCATCAGGCTTTCCTTGCGCCGCGGCCTGCAACGCATGTTTTGTTGCAGGAACAAAGTTCATCGCCTGGAAAGCGCCGTATCGCTCATATTTTTTTGCGAATTGGTTTAGGTTGTGTTGTTCCTGCAGCGCGGATTTTGGCAAATTATTGGGACCATGTTTTAACACGGCTTCCTGAAGCGGCGTTACCGATTTCTTCAGTTGTTTAAGCACCGAGGGGATAAACTCAAACAAGGCTTTGCTGTTTTTATAAATGTTTGAATCGGTCGAATGCACTAAGGCAATAACATTCCCTCCTCGCTTAAGTTGCAGATGCAAATTTTTAAGCCCGGTTTGCATATCACCGTATTCAAGGCCGAAATGAGAAACAAAAGTGCCCACTTTCTTATTCGATGGCAACTTAAAAGTTTCATAGGGAGTTTCGGCGTGTAGCTTCAGTGCGTCATTAAAGGGCTTGAGCTCGGCTGAATCGACTCCCAGCACATCCAGCTTTTTACCTTTTTCTTCCGAGTATTCCGTTAACCAATGCACGACAATACCGTTTCCGGTACCTACGTCCACAATTGGTTGCTTCAGCTCATTTTCATCCATGCGTTCAAACCAGAATTTACGCATTTGATAGGCTTGCAAGCGGGCTTTATCGTCTAAAAAGCTGGCTTTTGCGCCTTTTTGCCAATAGTCACTCCACGGATTTTTTGTTGTTTTCATTGTTATACACTCCAGTACTACTACAACGATACTTTCATGCTACCACAAAAAAGCCCGGCTCAAAGAGCCGGGCTGCTGTTTTATTACGCTCTAAAAAGACTATTAGAAGCGGAAGCCAACACGTGCATACCAGTATTGACCCGCGGTATCGTAAGAAGTGTTCAGCGTATTCATACTATTGTTATTAGTAACGTATGGAGGTTGCTTATCAAACACATTACGAATACCTAAAGTAAAGGTCGTTTCTGGGTTAAAGAAGTACGAAGCCTGCATATCGTGATAGATATAGCTACCAACAGAGCTGCTTACGTTACTGCTGTCGTAGTTAATATCATCGACTCCGGACTGGAAGCGTGAGGTCCAGCTAACGGCAACCTCGTCCACTTTATAAGACGCAGTGAAATTGGTGCGCCATTTCGAGAAAGCGGCAATTCGACCAGCTAAATTAGTATCGGCACCAAACTTTCCTGCTAACTCTAATGGCTCGGCACCTTCTTGAACCTGATAACTATAGTCTTTTAGGTATGTACCGTCTAGGCGCAGTGTTAACAAGCCATTTGCTACAGTATCATTCCAGTTAACATCAAAATCGACACCCGACGTCTCAAAGGTAGAAATGTTCTGAGTAATCGCATTTACGCCCGAAATGTAGCCTTGTGCATCGCGGTAATCCGAACCACTAAGAGCTGCAGTATCAACCGCGTCCGGACCCAAAATAGAATCACAGGCCGTTGCCGAGAAGTCTTCGCTTGTATAACACTGATTAACGATGAAGCTCGTGCTAGGCGCACCAATACCATCTTCAATTTCAATGTCGTAGTAATCAACGGCGATGTTCAGGTTGTCCATGAACTCTGGTTGATAAACGACACCCAAAGTCAAACTGTCAGATGTTTCAGCTTTCAGGTTTTCATTTCCAGAAAGGAAAGTTGCAGCCTGGTTATTATCCAAGTTGAAGTCTTCTGACAAGCCTTCTGACTTACAGTTAGCTTTCAATATTTCGTTACTGCTATTCCCATATTCAATACAAGGATCTGCATAACTTGAATAAGATGTCACTTGAGGGCTATTCAGATCGTCGATAGTTGGTGCACGGAAGCCTTCTGCTACCGTTGCGCGTACTAGCAGCCCATCTTTTGGTACGTACTCAAGTCCAAACTTGGTTGTTGTTTGTGCATCTAAGAAGTTATAGTCAGAACGCCTAACCGCTGCTGACAAGTCCAGTGACTGAACTCCAGGCAGATCACGCAGTAATGGGATATCGGCTTCTAAGTACATTTCCTCAACATTATAAGAACCCTCAGAAGCGATACCTGTTACGTTGTAAATTTGGCCTATGGAAGCCGCACCGTCAGGTTGATTCTGGTACTCTTCCCAGCGTTTCTCAACACCCGCAGCCCAAGCTACAGAGCCAGCAGGCAGAGACCAACTACCTGTATCGCCAGTTAAGTTAGCCATAAACTGTTTTGTAGTGCCGCGCGTGACAGGAGAGTTTTCGACTAACGCGTAGTCCATCATTTCGTCACTTAAAGAACCAGCGTTAAAGGGGTTCCAAAGGCCCGGACAGCTCTCGTCTGCGCTACAAAGATCTTCGTTTAACAAGTTTGTAAAACGAGTGCGGTTAGCACGGCCATAATCAATGCTGGTATTTACATAACGTGCATAGTTATAAGAAACATCCCATGACCAGCCGTTATCTAAGTAACCTTCAAAGCCCGCGACCATCCGGTAGTCAGAAAAGTCTTGTGTATAGTTACGTCCACCGGTCTCTTCAAAGCGACGGTAGATTACGACGTCTTCATCAATCGGGTTATTCGGATGTTCAGCACCAACTTCAGCTCCCCAGAAAGTGCCGGTTGGAGCCATCAATTGATCCGATTGACGATTCGCGTAACCACCTTCTAAGAATACTCGTAGATCTCGGTTTATCTCGTAGTTTGCTGCTGCGTTAATGGTAAATAGTTCTTGAGGCGAAACCAAATACGATGAATTTGCAAAATTATACGCGTCTTTCTGACCGTTGTATGGGCGTACTTCACCAGTCTCAGAGTCGAGTACGTAGCTACCTGAGTTGTAATCCGAGTTCTCATCAGTTGCAGACCAGTTACCTTGAGGAATAACAGCTGAACCACCCGCAACGATTTCGCCATTTCTTTCGTTTAAAGGAATGCGTGAAAAATCACGATCAGCCTGCCCTATAGAGTTACGGTTTTGGTATTCAAGGCCCAGAACAACACTACCTTTGCCACTTGAGGTACCAATAACGCCTGAAAGCTTAGTCGTTTCACCGTCGCCTTCACCGGTCAAGTCGTACTGTGCGCTGAATTCTGCACCTTCAAAGTCTGTCTTGGTAATAAAGTTAATGACACCGGCAATGGCGTCAGAACCGTATATAGTGGAAGCTCCGTCACGCAAAACTTCTACACGCTTGACCATAGCCATAGGAATAGCATTCAAATCACCTGATGCATAACGGCGACCGTTGATAAGGATTAGCGTTCTAGCACCGCCTAAACCACGAAGGTTAGCAGACGCATAGCCACCCGAACCATTGTTAACGTTCGAGCCATTATAAGCGCCGTTCATTGAAGGCAGGTTATGGATAAATTTTTCCATAGTGGTAAAACCAGAAGCTTCAATAGCTTCGGCGTCGAATACAGAAACCGGACTTGCGGTTTCCATGTCGGTGCGCTTGATACGCGAACCTGTAACCTGAATTCGCTCAACATCGTTAGCGCCTGAGTCTTGTGCTGCAACAAATGCAGGAAAGCCTAGCGTAGCAGTAACAGCTAAGGCCGTTACGCTTTTACGGAAGGTATTAGTATTCATTTAAATTACTCCCTGGAACATTATTTTTAAGTTGCTTGATTGGCGAAAGCAACCTGAAACCGATGGTAGCCTGACTACTAATTGTTCGACCACCCGTTTTCGGTAACAACCTTTTAACGCTGTAAGGAGTTCATTTCAATAGGTACTTGAGTCTTTTCTTATAGCACTGCAACTGACTGCTCAACAATTAACCTTAACGACTATTAAGTATTCTTTTTTATTAAAAGAATTAACGAGTGTATCTATAAAAAATACATATGTTTACTGATTGTAAAATGTTGATTTTAATGAATTAACCAATACTTTTTATTAACAAATTTAAAGGCGTTTTAGACACGCTAAATCCGTAACACTGCGCCAAAAAAAGCTCAGCACAGGCAACGGTATCGGTTAGGGCATGATGGACGTTATAATCAGGTAGGTTGTAGCGTTTACGACAGGCGCTAAGAGTCAGCTGACCGCCGTGGATAGGTTGATGAGGGTTGCGTTCAAGCTTATGTTTTTCGAACGCTAAGGTGTCGAATATAGCCAGGGGTTTAAAAGTTATACCGTACTGCGCTTCTATATGTTTCAGGAAACGCCAGTCCATACCTTTGTGGTGACAAACTAACACGGCATCATTTAAAGCTCGGCTTAACATAGCAAAGGTTTGTTTAGGCTCAGAGCTGTGCAAAAAATCTTGCCTGGTTAAACCATGAATGGTCGGGCTTTGCCCGAGTTCAAGCTCTTGTCCGTGAGCGAAAACATGATACTGGGCATTCCCCAGGTGCATCACGGGTGGATGAATGCTCATCCAGGCAATCGATAAAATCTGATGTTTTTTCGGATCCAGCCCGGTGCTCTCAATGTCGAGCGCGACGTATCGCAGGCTTCGCCACGGCTGTTTTAACTTCTGTCGCCTGTCGTACCAATGAGCCAGTTTTTGCAGCCATTGAGACATAATTAGTATCCTTGCCGGCTAAACTTCAGACCAACGCCTTGTTGGGCTTCCTTTATAATTTTAAAAGCGGTCTTTAACTGGCGTCTTGAAAGCGTACTCAGCTCGTCAGGGTCTATGGCATTCTTTGGTTTTTCGCTGCCCCATACTTTTAACTGATGGTTCAACCTGAGTTGCGTCAAAAATTCCCAGGCTTCCAGCAGTGACTGATTATCGCGACGATTTAACAAACGGCTGCCTTTTAGTGCGTTTAAACGTGCAGCAGTGCCTGGTGACGTGATTCCGGCCTGCAATGAGTAAATACGCGCAATGTCATTAATTAACGCAATGCCGTAACGTTTTATATTTATGGTATCGCCGTCATCGGTACCTTCTGTGCGCAAGCGGTTAAACAAACCCAAAGGTACGGCTATGCGGTTAACCAGAATAGCTAAATTTCCCAGGAACATCTCGTTCTTCGCTAAACTCGCAATCTGCTCGCGGTATTCTTGATAAAACTTACCCGGGCCAACAACCGGCCTGCTGTCAAAAAATATCTGACAATACATGAGTGCCTTTGGTGTCGGGCTTTCAATCCAGCCCCGGAAACGCTCCTTCCATTGGTCTATAGTCCCCCTGCACTCCGGGTTGGATGCCATAATATTCCCCGGACAGGATGGGATACCACACTCATTTAGCCCCTCACAGACGTAATCTCCTAAACCGGCAAACCAGTCTTTTTGCTTATCGGACAAACCATTGCTGAGCAAAAGGCCGTTGTCCTGGTCTGAGCTTAAGGTTTGATCTTCCCTGCCCTGCGAGCCAAATGCTAACCAGCTATAAGCGGCTGGCGCCGCACCGTTTTCCTGTTCATACAGCTGTATAAGCTGACGTGTCATACCGTCAGTAACGGATGCCATAAGCCGCCCTAAAACAGATGTTTGCTTCACGCGGCTGGCAAAGGTCTGCAAATACTCCGGAAGTTTTTGAGCTTCTTCTATTAATTGAGATTTACTACTTGCCTTACGAATGGCACTAATAAGAAAGACAGGATCACTACGTTGCTGACGAATTAAATCCGTTGCCGTCACCATCCCTACGGGTTGGTTCTGGTCATTAACCACCGGTAAGTGATGAATATTACTGGAGGTCATAGTGGTTAACGCATCCATTAATGAGCGATTTTCGTAAACCGATTCAGGCAGTTGTGTCATTACCGCAGAAACGCGCACATCCAGCGGTAAGCCTTCAGCCACTACCCTGTTTCTTAAGTCTCTGTCCGTTAAAATGCCGACCAACTGGGTGTCATCAACGACCAAAACAGACGATATTCCATGGCTAGCCATTAGCTTAGCCGCTTCTTGTACCGATGTGCTGCTGGATAAACTTACCGGGGGCATAGACACAACACTGCCGACAGTCTGCTCGCTCCAGTCACTATCGGTGCCATCATCACTTTTTTGTTCTGTTAATAAACGTTGGCCATGGGCTCTTATAAAGTATTGTTCGAAAGGTTTTGATGCATTACGAAGACAATCAAACGCCGACTGTGGCAACACGTACACAATACCGTCTTCTATCGCCTGCAATTTATTAACCACTTCGCGGCCTGATAGCAAAGACGGGTAGCCAAACAAATCGCCGTTCTCCAAACGCTCTATCAGTCGTCCGTCGGCTCCTCGTAAATCAAAAACACCTGAACGCACGATAAACAGCGCTGGCCTCATGTCTTTTAATATATCGTTGCAGTTCTGGTCATTCATATAAACGGACTGCATTTGCGATACAACCCAGCTTCTTTGCTCTTCAGATAAGGTGTCAAAAGGAGGGCAGTCTTGTAGAAATGAATTAACTTCCATGGCTAATCCTAATTTATAAAGAAGCAGATTTCAGTTTTGTGTATTAACTTGAGTTAGTCAATAAAAAGCCCAGCACAGGGCTGGGCTTCAATTGAGGTATATCTCGTTAGTGGGACTTAGCTTCACCAGACCCTTTTGGATACCGTATGGACTCAACCAGTTCCTGAATTTCTTCCGGAGCGTCACCAGTAAACTTATGCACGACAACTGCAACAACAAAGTTGATGATCATGCCTAAGGTACCGATACCCTCTGGGGAAATTCCGAATAACCAGTTTTCTTGAGTATTGAGTTCAGGAGCAACGAACTTGAAGTACACTATATAGCAGAAGGTAAACAGTATACCCACAACCATACCAGCTATTGCTCCTGCACGGTTCATACGCTTATGGAATACCCCCATGATTATCGCAGGGAAGAAGCTTGCTGCGGCTAAACCGAAGGCAAAGGCGACCACCTGCGCCACGAAGCCGGGCGGGTATATACCAAAGTAAACTGAAATGATAATTGCAGTCGCAGCTGCAACCCTGGCGTAGAACAACTCTTGTTTATCGGTGATATTCGGCGCCAAATTTCGTTTCAGTAAATCATGGGAAACGGAGGTTGATATAACCAGTAAAAGACCTGCGGAAGTGGAAAGTGCAGCGGCAACACCACCTGCAGCAACCAATGCAACAACCCAAGCCGGCAAATCACCAATTTCTGGATTCGCCAATACCATGATGTCACGATCAATGGTCATTTCGTTGCGCTCATCGCCTGAATAGAACATTTTGCCGTCGTTATTGTTGTCTTCCCAAGTGATCAAACCGGTTTTTTCCCAGTTTTTAATCCAGCTTGGCGCGTTATCGTATTCAACACCTTGTAGGTCTGGTCCGTTGATTGTGTTGAAAATGTTAACTTTAGCAAACGAAGCAATAGTCGGAGCTGTTAGGTAAACGACTGAAATGAACGTCAGAGCCCAAAAAGCTGAACGGCGTGCATCACGCACTTTCGGCACCGTAAAGAAGCGTACTATAACGTGTGGTAACCCAGCGGTACCGACCATCAGTGCAGCAGTAATGAAGAACACATCGACTTTACTGCGAACACCTTCGGTGTATTCGGCAAAACCTAGCTCGGTCGATAATCCATCCAGTCGTTCAAGTAGGAACTGTCCGGAGCCGGGAACGCCATCGGCTATGGTGGCACCAAAACCCGTTTGAGGCAGTACGTGACCCGTCATCATTAACGACAAGAATACCGCAGGCACAATGTAGGCAAACATCAATACTACATATTGAGCTACCTGAGTGTAAGTTATGCCTTTCATACCACCCAATACGGTATAAAAGAAAACAATTATGGCACCAATGATAACGCCAGTTGCAATGTCAACTTCCAGGAAACGAGAGAATACGACACCGACGCCTCGCATTTGCCCTGCAATATAAGTAAAGCAGATCAAAATGGCACAGATGACGGCAATAGTACGTGCCGTTTGAGAATAATAGCGATCCCCGATGAAGTCTGGCACGGTGAATTTCCCAAACTTACGCAAGTAAGGAGCAAGACACATAGCCAATAAGACATAGCCTCCAGTCCAGCCCATCAGGTAAACAGAGCCGTCATAACCGGCAAAGGCTACGATACCCGCCATTGAAATAAAAGAAGCAGCTGACATCCAGTCAGCGGCCGTTGCCATACCATTGGCAATAGGGTTAACCCCGCCGCTTGCTACGTAAAAGTCATTCGTTGAGCCGGCACGTGACCAAATCGCAATACCTATGTATAGCGCGAAAGTCAGGCCGACGATTATAAAGGTGAGCGTTTGAATATCCATAGCGCCTTAGTCCTCGTGTACATTGTATTTGTTATCTAACGCGGCCATGCCTCTCACATAAATGAAGATAAGCACGATGAATGTCAGAATGGAGCCTTGCTGTGCGAACCAGAATCCCAGCTTAAAGCCGAAGAAAGTGATTTCGTTAAGCACATCCACCAATATAATTCCAAAGCCATAGGAAACGACAAACCATACAATTAGCAGCTTGAGCATCAAGCTGAGGTTTTCTTTCCAATAGGCTTTGGCATGGGATTCACTTTCGAATGCCATAACGTCCCCTCCAGTTGTTCAACATTTTTGTTTTTGATCGATAACAAATGTAAATGGAATTATTAACAAGGGGAATTGGACTTTGGTCGTAGCCTTAATTTTGTGCATCAGATGAGGAGGTCAGCAGTTAAACTCAGGAAAATATTAGACTTGAAGCGGGATATCGACATGGCCGTGGAACAGACATAAAAAAACCCCAGCCGGTTGGGCTGGGGTTCTCTATTGGTAGTCTGGCGGTGACCTACTCTCGCATGGGGAGACCCCACACTACCATCGGCGCTGGTGTGTTTCACTTCTGAGTTCGGAATGGATTCAGGTGGTGCCACACCGCTATGGCCGCCAGACATAAACTGTCACAACATGTAAAAACTGACTGCTTTTTAAGTAAGGCCACTCTCTTAATTTCGATTCGGTAAAGTCGCTCGCTTGTGCGTAACGCTTCAAACAACTTCGGTGTTGTATGGTTAAGTCTCACGGGCAATTAGTACGGGTTAGCTCAACGCATTACTACGCTTCCACACCCCGCCTATCAACGTTGTAGTCTTCAACAACCCTTCAGAGCACTCTAAGTGCTAGTGACAGCTTATCTCGAGGCTCGCTTCCCGCTTAGATGCTTTCAGCGGTTATCGATTCCGAACGTAGCTACCGGGCAATGCCACTGGCGTGACAACCCGAACACCAGAGGTTCGTCCACTCCGGTCCTCTCGTACTAGGAGCAGCTCCTCTCAACTCTCAAACGCCCACGGCAGATAGGGACCGAACTGTCTCACGACGTTCTAAACCCAGCTCGCGTACCACTTTAAATGGCGAACAGCCATACCCTTGGGACCGACTTCAGCCCCAGGATGTGATGAGCCGACATCGAGGTGCCAAACACCGCCGTCGATATGAACTCTTGGGCGGTATCAGCCTGTTATCCCCGGAGTACCTTTTATCCGTTGAGCGATGGCCCTTCCATTCAGAACCACCGGATCACTATGACCTACTTTCGTATCTGCTCGACGTGTCTGTCTCGCAGTTAAGCTGGCTTCTGCCATTGCACTAACCGTACGATGTCCGACCGTACTTAGCCAACCTTCGTGCTCCTCCGTTACTCTTTGGGAGGAGACCGCCCCAGTCAAACTACCCACCAGGCACTGTCCACAACCCCGATAAGGGGCCAATGTTAGAACATCAAACATACAAGGGTGGTATTTCAAGGATGGCTCCACACCAACTGGCGCCAGTGCTTCAAAGCCTCCCACCTATCCTACACATGTAGGTTCAATGTTCAGTGCCAAGCTGTAGTAAAGGTTCACGGGGTCTTTCCGTCTAGCCGCGGGTACACAGCATCTTCACTGCGATTTCAATTTCACTGAGTCTCGGGTGGAGACAGCGTGGCCATGGTTACACCATTCGTGCAGGTCGGAACTTACCCGACAAGGAATTTCGCTACCTTAGGACCGTTATAGTTACGGCCGCCGTTTACCGGGGCTTCGATCAAGAGCTTCGTCCGAAAACTAACCCCATCAATTAACCTTCCGGCACCGGGCAGGTGTCACACCGTATACGTCCACTTTCGTGTTAGCACAGTGCTGTGTTTTTAATAAACAGTCCCAGCCACCTGGTCACTGCGGCCACCAGCAGCTCTTGACGCGAAGTCAATTACCGCCAGTGGCGTACCTTCTCCCGAAGTTACGGTACTATTTTGCCTAGTTCCTTCACCCGAGTTCTCTCAAGCGCCTTAGTATTCTCTACCTGACCACCTGTGTCGGTTTGGGGTACGGTCAATGTTCATCTGAAGCTTAGAGGCTTTTCCCGGAAGCATGGCATCAATAACTTCGCACCCTTGGGTGCTCGTCTCGTGTCTCGGCCTTAAGGGTCCGGATTTACCTAAACCCTCAGCCTACGCACTTTCACCGGGACTACCAACGCCCGGCTCACCTAGCCTTCTCCGTCCCCCCATCGCAATGAACATCGGTACAGGAATATTGACCTGTTTTCCATCGACTACGCGTTTCCGCCTCGCCTTAGGGGCCGACTTACCCTACCCTGATTAGCATGGGATAGGAAACCTTGGTCTTCTGGCGTGGGAGTTTTTCACTCCCATTATCGTTACTCATGTCAGCATTCGCACTTCTGATATGTCCAGCAGTCCTCTCGAACCACCTTCGCCCACTTACAGAACGCTCCCCTACCCCGCATGATAAATCATGCAGCCGCAGCTTCGGTGTATGGCTTAGCCCCGTTACATCTTCCGCGCAGGCCGACTCGACTAGTGAGCTATTACGCTTTCTTTAAAGGATGGCTGCTTCTAAGCCAACCTCCTAGCTGTCTCTGCCTTCCCACATCGTTTCCCACTGAGCCATAACTTCGGGACCTTAGCTGGCGGTCTGGGTTGTTTCCCTCTTCACGACGGACGTTAGCACCCGCCGTGTGTCTCCCGGATAGTACTCATTGGTATTCGGAGTTTGCATGGGGTTGGTAAGTCGGGATGACCCCCTAGCCCAAACAGTGCTCTACCCCCAATGGTATTCGTCCGAGGCTCTACCTAAATAGATTTCGGGGAGAACCAGCTATCTCCGGGCTTGATTAGCCTTTCACTCCTAGCCACAAGTCATCCCCTCATTTTTCAACATAAGTGGGTTCGGTCCTCCAATTGATGTTACTCAATCTTCAACCTGCTCATGGTTAGATCGCCCGGTTTCGGGTCTATACCCTGCAACTCAACGCCCAGTTAAGACTCGGTTTCCCTACGGCTTCCCTATACGGTTAACCTTGCTACAGAATATAAGTCGCTGACCCATTATACAAAAGGTACGCAGTCACGGAACAAGTCCGCTCCTACTGCTTGTACGTACACGGTTTCAGGTTCTGTTTCACTCCCCTCGCCGGGGTTCTTTTCGCCTTTCCCTCACGGTACTGGTTCACTATCGGTCAGTTGGGAGTATTTAGCCTTGGAGGATGGTCCCCCCATATTCAGTCAGGATATCACGTGTCCCGACCTACTCGATTTCACTTATCATGCACCTTCACATACCGGGCTCTCACCGTCTGTGGCTCCGCTTCCCATCGGATTCTGTTAGCACAAGTTAAGCTTAAGGGCTGCTTCCCGTTCGCTCGCCGCTACTGGGGAAATCTCGGTTGATTTCTTTTCCTCCGGGTACTTAGATGTTTCAGTTCTCCGGGTTCGCTTCCTGGCACCTATTGATTCAGTGCCGGATACTCTGTAAACAGAGTGGGTTTCCCCATTCGGAAATCCATGACTCAAGTGCCTCTTACTGGCTTATCATGGCTTATCGCAAGTTAGTACGTCCTTCATCGCCTCCAACTGCCTAGGCATCCACCGTGTACGCTTAGTCACTTAACCATACAACCCGAAGGTGTCTGGCATACGTGACCAAGATTGTTTGTTCTCGCTGTACACAAGTTCGATACGCCTCTACCAAATCAGTTTGTTCAAGTAGAGTGGCATTTCTTACTTTTAATATTACAATCAGCTTTTCATGTTGTTAAAGAGCACGTAACGCTTAGTTACCGGTAAATATTCTTGTTTAAGAACACTTAACGCTAACGGTTACTAAGAGAAGAAGTGGTGGAGCCAAGCGGGATCGAACCGCTGACCTCCTGCGTGCAAGGCAGGCGCTCTCCCAGCTGAGCTATGGCCCCCGAATGCTTGCCTGAAGTTTCGATAGCTGCGTTGCGCGATTCGTTCAATCAGTCACATACCATCGAGGTATGCTCTTTCAATCACTTAACGTGCGCCTTGCTCTCGAAGCTTCATGCTGCGCGTGCTGACATCGGAGGAAACCCTCTTTTCAGCATCACCGCAACCCTGACAAGGGAATTTGAAGGAGGGCAAGGCGAGAGGGTGTGAAGCATACATCAGTATGCGAATACCCGAAAACGCAGCCATCGTTCAAATTTGGTGGGTCTGGGCAGACTTGAACTGCCGACCTCACCCTTATCAGGGGTGCGCTCTAACCAGCTGAGCTACAGACCCAGTTTCTTCTCTATCTATATCAAGCCTGCAAACTGTGTGGACACTTACTCACACGGATGTGAGGTAAACAAAAAAATGCAGGACGCAATTTTTTGTTTACACAAAAGATAAGCATAGTTGTAAGGAGGTGATCCAGCCGCAGGTTCCCCTACGGCTACCTTGTTACGACTTCACCCCAGTCATGAACCACACCGTGGTGATCGTTCTCCCGAAGGTTAAACTAACCACTTCTGGTGCAGCCCACTCCCATGGTGTGACGGGCGGTGTGTACAAGGCCCGGGAACGTATTCACCGTGGCATTCTGATCCACGATTACTAGCGATTCCGACTTCATGGAGTCGAGTTGCAGACTCCAATCCGGACTACGACGCACTTTATGAGATTCGCTAACCATCGCTGGCTTGCTGCCCTTTGTATGCGCCATTGTAGCACGTGTGTAGCCCATCCCGTAAGGGCCATGATGACTTGACGTCGTCCCCACCTTCCTCCGGTTTATCACCGGCAGTCTCCCCAGAGTTCCCACCATTACGTGCTGGCAACTAAGGATAAGGGTTGCGCTCGTTGCGGGACTTAACCCAACATCTCACAACACGAGCTGACGACAGCCATGCAGCACCTGTCTCAGTGTTCCCGAAGGCACTAATCCATCTCTGGAAAATTCACTGGATGTCAAGGGATGGTAAGGTTCTTCGCGTTGCATCGAATTAAACCACATGCTCCACCGCTTGTGCGGGCCCCCGTCAATTCATTTGAGTTTTAACCTTGCGGCCGTACTCCCCAGGCGGTCAACTTAGTGCGTTAGCTGCGTTACTCACGTCTTAATGACACGAACAACTAGTTGACATCGTTTACGGCGTGGACTACCAGGGTATCTAATCCTGTTTGCTCCCCACGCTTTCGTACCTCAGCGTCAGTCTCTGACCAGGTGGCCGCCTTCGCCACCGGTATTCCTTCCAATATCTACGCATTTCACCGCTACACTGGAAATTCTACCACCCTCTTCAGGACTCTAGCATGCCAGTTCAAAATGCAATTCCCAGGTTGAGCCCGGGGCTTTCACATCTTGCTTAACACGCCGCCTACGTACGCTTTACGCCCAGTAATTCCGATTAACGCTTGCACCCTCCGTATTACCGCGGCTGCTGGCACGGAGTTAGCCGGTGCTTCTTCTGCGACTAACGTCAATGTGCTGTGCTATTAACACAACACCCTTCCTCGTCGCTGAAAGTGCTTTACAACCCGAAGGCCTTCTTCACACACGCGGCATGGCTGCATCAGGGTTTCCCCCATTGTGCAATATTCCCCACTGCTGCCTCCCGTAGGAGTCTGGGCCGTGTCTCAGTCCCAGTGTGGCTGATCATCCTCTCAGAACAGCTAGGGATCGTCGCCTTGGTGAGCCTTTACCCCACCAACTAGCTAATCCCGCTTGGGCTCATCTTTAGGTGTGAGGCCCGAAGGTCCCCCACTTTGGTCCGTAGACATTATGCGGTATTAGCCACAGTTTCCCGTGGTTGTCCCCCGCCTAAAGGCAAATTCCCAAGTATTACTCACCCGTCCGCCGCTCGTCAGCAGAGAAGCAAGCTTCTCTCTGTTACCGCTCGACTTGCATGTGTTAGGCCTGCCGCCAGCGTTCAATCTGAGCCATGATCAAACTCTTCAATTAAAAGTAGTTCAATCAACTCAATGAATTACGCGTTTTTGCTTAGCTTCATTAATGAAACCTTGCAGAACACTCATTCAAAAGTTGCAATACAAATATTTCTGTTTGCTTAACTTCTGCAAGTGCCCACACAGTTTGCTTGGCTTGATATAATTGTTAAAGAGCATTGCTTCTTTCGAAGCAGGGAGGCGTATTCTACACGTCCCTTTCCTTTCGTCAACCCATTTTATCAGCTTTTTTTCAGCCCGGTTGAAGAAAAACGCCGTTGTCAGAATTTGTTGCAAATACGCTTTGCAGATAACTCATGACAACGGCGGCGAATTATAGTGATCTCTCTGAGCCTTGCAAGATCTTTTTTGAACCTTTTTTATCGTTTGCTCAGAACTTCACCAACTTGCTAGTTTAATCTTCTTTCTCAGCCTTTTCTGCTTCTTTTATAGTCTCTTTATTGTCATTAAAGTCTGCGTCATCTTCGTCATCGTCACCAACAACATGACCCAACTTCAACTTCTTCACATTCTTAATGGTCAATACCGGACCTGACAAGGCATATAAAAAGAATATAGAGAACAACACTAATGATGGTTGTGTCGCGACAATCACGAAAGCTAATACAATGACTAGTATAACTAAAAATGAAACTTTGCCTTTCCAGTCAACGTCTTTAAAAGAGTGGTAACGGAAGTTGGTTACCATCAATAGACCCGCGCAAATGGTTATAACGGCAGCGAAGCCACCCATGTCACTACCTTCTACACCGTACTCAGCCCCTACCCAAACTAGGCCAGCAACAATAGCTGCGGCACTGGGTATTGCCAGACCCTGAAAGAAGTTTTTATCAGATGAGCCGAGGTTAGTGTTAAACCGCGCCAACCGTAATGCGCCACCAGCCACAAAAATAAAGGCCGCTAGCCAACCTATTTTTCCAAGATCAGCCAGGGCGTAGTTATACATGACCAAAGCAGGCGCCATACCAAAAGATACAATATCGGCCATACTGTCGAACTCAGCACCGAAATCGCTCTCCGTATTGGTCATTCTTGCAACTCGGCCATCCAGCCCATCAAAAACCATTGCAATAAAAATTGCGACTGCCGCTTCAATAAAGCGATCGTTCATTGACGCGACTATGGCATAAAAGCCTGAAAACAAGCCTGCAGTCGTAAACAAGTTTGGCAGTAAATAGATACCGCGGCTCTTACCATTGGTATTTGAGCTGTCATTACTCATGTATAAAACACTCTTTAGTCACTAAATAGAAAGTCGTCAGGTTATCACATTAGGGCTTCGAACAGGAAATACCCGAAGCCCTGTGTGGTTATTGCGTGATCACTAACCGCTCATTTTCAACACTTACTTTGATCGGTTTAGCAGGCTCAAGTTCCCCTGACAAGATTTTTTGCGCTAAGGGATTCTCCAGCTCGTGCTGAATAGCACGTTTCAGAGGCCGCGCGCCAAAGACAGGATCGAATCCCGTTCTTGCCAGATGAGATAAAGCATCATCATCCAATTCTAACTGATACTCTTTGTCTTCCAGACGCTTATAAAGAAGCTGCAACTGAAATTCAGCAATAGACCGTATTTCACTTTCTCCAAGAGGATGGAAAACAACGGTTTCATCCACACGGTTAATGAACTCTGGACGGAAATGATGCGCCAGCACTTCCATTACCTCGGCCTTCATCTGCTCATAAGTATGCTCTTTGGCATGTTCCTGAATTAAATCGGAGCCAAGGTTAGAGGTCATAATAATAACGGTGTTTTTAAAATCGACCGTGCGCCCCTGCCCATCGGTTAAGCGGCCATCGTCCAATACCTGGAGTAAGATATTAAAGACATCCGGGTGAGCCTTCTCAATTTCGTCGAGCAAAATTACCGAATAGGGTTTACGTCGCACCGCTTCGGTTAAGTAGCCACCTTCTTCGTAGCCAACATAGCCAGGAGGCGCCCCAACAAGACGGGCAACCGAATGCTTCTCCATGAATTCGGACATATCAATACGTACCATCGCATGGTCAGTATCAAACATGAAGTTCGCCAAGGCTTTAGAAAGCTCAGTTTTCCCCACACCGGTTGGACCAAGGAATAAGAATGAACCTATAGGACGATTCGGATCGCCAAGTCCGGCCCGTGAGCGACGAATAGCATTGGAAACCGCATCGACGGCCTCGTTTTGACCCACTACACGACTGTGGATTTGCTCTTCCATCTGTAACAGCTTTTCACGCTCGCCTTCGAGCATTCTGTTAACCGGAATACCCGTCCACCGTGACAATACGTCAGCAATTTCTTCTTCAGTCACACGATTTTTCAGCAAGCTCATATCCTGCATTTCAGCTTGCAACGCTAAATCCAGCTGTCGTTCCAGTTCAGGAATCCGGCCGTACTGAAGTTCAGACATCCGGTTTAAGTCGCCGGCGCGGCGGGCAATATCCATATCCGTACGAGCTTGTTCTAACTGCGCTTTAATATGCTGGGTGCCTTGTACTGCGGCTTTTTCAGTATTCCAGACCTCTTCCAGTTCTTCATACTTGCGTTCCTGCTCGTCTAGCTCGTCGTGCAGAATTTCCAAGCGTTTTTTGCTAGCATCATCCTTTTCTTTCTGCAACGCCTGACGTTCAAGCTTCAATTGAATAATGCGGCGCTCCAGACGATCCAAATCCTCCGGCTTAGAGTCAATTTGCATACGAATACTTGATGCCGCCTCGTCAATTAAGTCGATGGCTTTATCCGGCAGTTTACGATCACTGATATATCTATGCGATAAAGACGCTGCCGCAACAATAGCCGGATCGGTAATTTCTACAGAGTGGTGCAGCTCATAGCGCTCCTTCAAACCACGCAAAATAGCTATGGTGTCTTCCACATTCGGTTCTTCCACAAGAACTTTCTGGAAGCGTCGTTCCAGCGCCGCATCTTTTTCAATATACTGGCGGTATTCATCCAGCGTAGTGGCACCGACACAGTGCAGCTCGCCTCGAGCCAGAGCTGGCTTAAGCATGTTACCGGCATCCATAGCGCCATCGGCCTTGCCGGCGCCCACCATGGTGTGCATTTCGTCAATGAACAAAATGATGCGGCCTTCTTCTTTAGAAAGCTCGGTCAATACGGCTTTGAGTCGCTCTTCAAACTCACCGCGGAATTTCGCTCCCGCTAATAAAGCGCCTAAGTCCAGAGACAATACCCGTTTATGCTTTAAGCCCTCGGGCACCTCACCGTTAACAATGCGTTGTGCCAGGCCTTCAACAATGGCGGTTTTACCAACACCCGGCTCACCAATAAGAACTGGATTATTTTTCGTGCGGCGCTGCAATACCTGAATAGTCCGGCGAATTTCTTCATCACGACCAATAACAGGGTCAAGCTTGCCCTGCTCTGCGCGTTCGGTTAAATCAATGGTGTATTTGTCCAGAGCCTGGCGTTTATCTTCGGCATTAGGGTCATCCACTTTTTCGCCATCGCGAATATCGTTAATGGCTTTTTCCAGCGCTTCGCGTTTTATGCCCTGCTGACGGAAAATATCGCCCAACTTGCCCTTGTCTTCAGCCGCAGCCAATAAAAACAGCTCAGACGAAATGTACGAATCATTTCGTTTCTGCGCGTATTTATCACATAAATTCAGCAACTGAGCTGTGTTCTGCGATAACTGAACGTCACCACCGGTGCCTTCAACCTGAGGTAACGCATCCAGAGCTTTCGACAAGTTTGCTCTGAACTGGGGAATGTCCACGCCGAGCATGGTAAATAAAGGGCGAACTGAGCCACCGTTTTGATCCAACAGTGCCTGCATTAAATGGACGGGTTCTATGAATTGATGATCACGTCCCAGAGCAATTGACTGAGCATCAGCAATTGCCATCTGAAATTTACTGGTAAATTTATCGTGTCGCATTGGTACTTCCTCACTTAATTCTTTCGTTAAGTTAAATGTGGGTACTTTTTGCGCATTTTCAAGTGATTAAAATTAATTTCGCCAAATAATTGACGCAAATCTTGCTGCAGCTTTCTCCTCGCGCCACGAATACCAGTTTGTGTTATTGCCGACGGTGCATTCACCGCTTTTGGTAATATCCATAACTCCTGAGCGCGAACATTCATCCGCTGCAATTGAGGCTAAATCGGCTAACCATTTACCAGAGTGAGAAAGAAAGTATTTCGTATTAGACGAGTGGCGTGCAACAAACGCATCTCTTACGTCATCTCCCACTTCAAAAGCCGAAGCGCCGATAGACGGTCCTATCCAAATGCGAATGTTAGCCGCCGGGGTTTTAAAACTTGCCAATGCATTTTGTAATACCCCGCAGACTAAACCTCGCCAGCCTGCGTGCACTGCTGCAATTTCGTTTCCGTCATCTGAACAACAAAGAACAGGCAGACAGTCTGCGGTTAAAACTGCACAGACACTCTGGGGTAGATCGCTGTAGGCCGCATCAGCCACTGCGGACTTAAAAGGCCAGCGCAATACCCCGTTGGTATGTTGTTGCTGCAACCAGGTAACCGCGGTTGGTAATTTAAGTGAGCGCTGCAACAACCGGCGACGCAGCAGGACAGCGGCAGGATCGTCTCCGACATGCACAGCCAGGTTGCCAAAACCTCTGGTGGTCACTGCCGCATGAACATTCGGCGGCAGCTCCCAGTCAGGAACGATAATGCCGTCAGGCTGACTTGAAACGTTCATGATCAACGCGCAGTTCTTCAATCAAATATTGAAAATCGGTTGGCCGCGGAACATTAAACTCCAACCAGTCACCGGTAATTGGATGATGCAAGCCCAGTGATGCCGCATGTAACGCCTGACGGTTAAACCCTCGCAAGGTTTGCAACAGACGATCTTCAGCCTGTTTGGGCGGACGCGGACGACCACCGTAGGTTAAATCACCGACCAAGGGGTGACGAATATGCGCCATATGCACACGAATCTGGTGAGTACGGCCTGATTCTAAACGCAGACGAAGTAATGTATGCGCTCTGTAACGATCGAGCACACGATAATGCGTGACTGCCGCTTTCCCCGACTGTACCACAGCCATATGCGTGCGTTTTGTCGGATGCCGACCGATAGGCTGATCAACCATGCCACCGGCTGTCATCACGCCATTACAGACCGCTTCATACTCGCGAGTAATATCACGGTCCTGCATCATTGAGACTAGCTGCGTCTGTGCTGGCACATTACGCGCAACAACCATCAACCCGGTTGTGTCTTTATCTAAGCGGTGAATGATGCCCGCCCGCGGCACTAAATCGAGCTGTGGATCGTAATGTAACAAACCATTCAGCAAGGTTCTGTCTGGTGCTCCTGCACCGGGGTGGACAACTAAGCCCGCAGGTTTGTTAATGACCAAAATGTCATCATCTTCATAAACGATGTCCAGTTCCACCGGCTGTGCTTCGTGCCGCTCTTCGCCTTCAATTTCTGCGTCTACGGCAACTAAAGCACCGGCAACCACTTTTTCTCGCGGCTTTTCGATGACTTTTGTGTCGATGGTCACTTTTCCATCAGTTATCCAGCTTTTTAAACGTGACCTTGAGTAGTCAGGGAACAACTCTGCAAGTGCCTGGTCTAATCTTTTTCCAGCCAGAGACTCGGTAACAATGGCTTCTAATTCAATGCTTTTGTTCATATATTGGGTTTCGACTGTCAAAGCCTTTACGGCTGCGTTAGAATGCAAGAATATACTAGTGTAACGGTTTGCCGGTGCAGCGCCAAAAAAATAAAGGGAATCCTTCATAATATGTTTAGTAATAAGTTAAGCCGAAGCCTCGTTTTATCATCGGTTCTGGGATTAATGTTAGCGGGTTGTTCAAGCCAGTCAGAAGATGAGCAAGTTGCGAAAACCCAAATTGAAGCTATGTATGACCAGGCTCAGGAGAGCATGGCAAATGGTAATTTGAATTTGGCGCAGGAGCAATTGTCCAGTCTGAACAAGCGCTACCCTTTTGGTCCTTTTGCTCATCAAATTCAGTTAGACCTTATTTATCTGCATTATAAACTCGATAATACAGACGAAGCTTTAGCTGCAATTGACCGCTTTATCAGCCTGAACCCAAATCATAAAGATGTCGATTACGCACTTTACATGCGCGGACTGGTTAATCAACGCGCTGAACACAATGCCATACATGACTTGGCTGGTGTTGATCGCTCTGACCGTGACTCGTCTATGGCGGAAGAAGCGTTTAAAGATTTTGCTGAGCTAGTTCGTAAGTACCCGAAAAGCGAGTACGCCGCAGATGCAAAAAAACGTTTAATTGCATTGAAAAGCCGTTTAGCTAAAAAAGAACTGGCTATCGCACAATACTATATGGAACGTCAGGCTTACTTAGCTGCAGCTAACCGGGGCCGATATGTATTAGAGCACTTTTCAGATACACCTGAAGTAGAGAATGCTTTAGCGATAATGGCGGAAAGTTATGACCAACTGGAACTGCCTGAACTGCGCGAAGACGCAATGAAGGTGCTGAGAGCAAACTTTCCAGAGAATCAGTTAGTCTCAGCCCGCTAGTTGCTTACAACAAATGGCGCGGTAACTTATACCGCGTCTTCGTTTTCCTCTCCGGTACGAATACGAATCACACGTTCAATTTCGGTAATAAAAATTTTCCCATCACCAATTTTTCCGGTTTGAGCGGTTTCCATAATGGCTTCAATGCAACGCTCAACGTCGCTATCTGCAACCACAACTTCCAGTTTCACCTTTGGTAGAAAGTCGACCATGTACTCCGCGCCACGATAAAGTTCGGTATGGCCTTTCTGACGACCAAAGCCTTTTACCTCTGACACAGTCATACCGGCAATGCCGACTTCCGACAGCGCTTCGCGCACGTCGTCCAACTTAAACGGCTTAATAATGGCTTCAACTTTTTTCATCAGTATTTGTCCTATTGACCTTGTCGCTGTAATTCATGGCGATAGAGACTGGTAATAGGGTAACGACGATCTTTACCAAAGTTACGAGGCGTCACTTTAGGCCCGATCGCAGATTGACGGCGTTTATATTCGTTTAAATCCACCAGGCGAACCACCCGGCGCACGTCTTTCTCTGCAAATCCGGCCGCGATAATATCGGTTACCGACCAGTCTCTCTCTACATACAATGCCAGAATGCGATCTAAATCGCTATAGTCCGGCAGGGAATCTGAATCTACTTGATCTGGTGCGAGTTCAGCAGAAGGCGGTCTGTCTATAACCCTTTGAGGTATACAGGCGCCCCGGGTATTGCGAAACTCTGCCAATTGATAAACCAGCAACTTGGGAATGTCTTTAATAGGCGCGAAACCACCGCACATATCACCGTATAAGGTGGCATAACCCACCGCCATCTCGCTTTTATTTCCCGTAGCCAGCACCAGTGAACCGGTTTTATTCGATAAGGCCATGAGCAATACACCACGGCAGCGGGACTGCAGGTTCTCTTCGGTGGTATCGGTTTCAGTCTCGCCGAATAACGGTCCCAACTGAGTCATAAACTCATTAAACATGGGCTCAATTGGCACAACGTCGTAGCGAACACCTAAGGTATCGGCTTGTTTCTCTGCGTCTTCCAGACTCATATCAGACGTATAGCGAAACGGCATCATCACCGCGTGAACCTTATCGGCTCCAAGCGCGTCACTTGCTATTGCCAAAGTTAATGCCGAATCAATTCCACCTGACAAACCTAAAGCTACACCAGAGAAACCATTCTTAGTCACATAGTCACGCACAGCCAGTACCAAAGCGTCGTAAACATGAGCCAGATCATTCTGTTCAGCTTTCGCCTCGAGACCGGCACAACGGATACACTTGTCTTCGTAAGTTACCGTTGCCGTGGTCGTTTCACAGTGGGGTAACTCGGCAATCAACTCACCTTCGGCATCTAAAACCAGCGAATGGCCATCAAACACCAACTCATCCTGCGCACCGCAATTATTCAAATACAAAATGGGTTTACCGGCTTCTGCCACGCGCTGTTTCAACACACCTAAACGTTGTTCGTGTTTGTTTAACTCATACGGAGAGGCATTAATTGAAAGCACCAGATCAATATCATCGTCCAGTAATTGTCGTAGTGGTTGCGGATGCCACAAGTCTTCACAAATTTGTAAACCAATGCGCACGCCCTGCCATTCAAACACCTGACTTTGATGGCCCGGAATAAAATAGCGTTGTTCATCAAAAACGCCGTAATTGGGCAGGCGCTGTTTAAAATAGCGATGCAGACATTCCCCCCGGTGTAGCACGGACATTGCGTTGAACAGCTCTCCGCCAACGGCCTGAGGGTGGCCGACAATAACCACACAATCTGAAGCTGCTGCGCTGATTTGCTCTACCGCGTTGTCCACCGCCTGATGTAAGTCATCGCGGAATAATAAGTCTTCCGGCGGATAACCGGTAATAGCCAACTCAGGGAACACAATAATGTCATGTTGCTCACCCTGCTCTCGCAGCGTCTTCAAAATTAGGGCGGTGTTGTTGTGAATGGCACCAACGGTAAAGTCCAGCTGTGCCAGGCACAAAGAAAGTTTAGCCATAACTGCTTAGTCCAAATTTGCCACTGCCGATATCGGCACGAATGGTGGCGAATGATATAGCAGCCCGTCTTAACGCGCAAATTATGCGAGTCTACTGTCGTTGTAATCAGGCTGGTTAGTAACGTAAATCATCCGGAATATCTTTATCCATAGGTGGCTTTCTCGGACGTTTAGCTTGTCCTTTCTTAAACATTCGTAATTGATATACGTACGCAAGAATCTGTGCCACAGCCACGAACAGGCCTTTCGGAATTTCTTTTTCCAGCTCGGTGGTGTGATAAATTGAGCGGGCAAGCCCGGGCGAAGCAACCAGCGGAATGTCATATTCCAGAGCAATTTCACGAATTTTTGCAGCGGTTTCATCGGTTCCTTTAGCGAGCAGAACCGGAGCCTGTACGCCACCATCATCGTATTTTAACGCGACAGCGTAGTGCGTCGGGTTGGTTACCACAACATCAGCTTTCGGGACTTCCTGCATCATTCGGCGGTTGGCCATTTCCATCTGCAGACGACGAATGCGGCCTTTAACTTCCGGACTTCCCTCAGTGTCTTTATGTTCGTCTTTAACTTCCTGCTTGCTCATTTTTAAGTCTTTATTGTGCTTCCATAACTGGAAGGGAGCATCAATAACGACAATTAGGAATATCGATAAACACAACAGCAGGAACATCCATAGAAGTGTGTCCAGCGCATTGCCAATCATGGTCGGCATTTGCCCCATAGACATTTGCAGAATATCGACAAACTGCCACTTCAACAGAAAATAGGCCGAAACTGCTACAACCATGAACTTGGCTATGGCTTTTACGAGCTCCACCAATGCCTGAACACCAAACATTCGCTTAAATCCGTTAAGCGGACTCATGCGGTTAAATTTAGGTGCCATCGCCTGAGCGGAAAAATTAATGCCCCCCAGCCAGCTGTTTCCCAGAAAAGTGAAAACGACGATAAAGGCAAAAATCGTCAGCATGGGCCATAAGATTTCGCCAAAAGCAATGGCAAAGGCTTCATAGATTTTGCTGGTATCGAAGGCTTGTTGTCTGTCGATGGTGAACATAATTTCAAAAACGTTACGTACCCCTTGGTACAACGCACCGCCGAACCAGAAAAACGACACTGCGGCACTCACCAATACAAAGCCTGTCCCCATTTCTTTCGAACGAGCAATTTGCCCTTTTTCCCTGGCCTGCTGTTTTCGTCGCTCCGTGGGGTCTTCTGTACGTTCCTGATCAGTCTCAGCCATACTTATTGCCCTTTGTCAGAGACAGTCTGTTTAAGCACATTGGCTGCCTAGTATTTCGCACATGGTTTGCACAACCCGCGCCCATTGGTTTTCGAAGTGAAAAATAAAGCCGCCCATAGTCAGCCACACAACCACCAACCCACTGACCATGGTAATGGGAAAACCAATAGCAAAAATATTCAGCTGCGGAGCTGCACGGGTCATAACCCCAAAACTTAAGTTAATGAGCAGTAGCGCTATAATACCCGAAAGCATTGCAGCTAAAGCAGCCGAGAACATGTAAACGCCCCACTCTGCAACTGCAAATAAAGCGTCAGAATCCAATCCAGTCATTCCAACAGGTATTGCGTCAAAGCTGGCAACAACCATATGAATCATTAATAAATGCCCGTCGAATGCAAGAAAAACCAGACTGGCTAACATTAGAAAGAACTGCGCAATGACCGGGACTTGCTGGCCATTAGTGGGGTCGACCATAGAGGCAAAACCCAGACCAATCTGCATGGCTATAATTTGGCCACCCAGAACAAATGTTTGCAGAAACAAAATGGAAAGTAACCCTAAGGCAACCCCGATAACGATTTGCTGTGCTGTAACTAAAAATCCGCCAACTGACATCATTTCAACACCGGTATTAATCTCTGGCAAAGCTGGCGAAACCGCAAAAATAATAGCCAGAGACAGGAAAATTTTAACGCGAGAGTTAACGATGGTGCCGGAAAACAGCGCCATACTCATGATCATTGATGACACCCGAGTTAGCGGCCACAGGTGTTGTTCCAACCACTCGAGCAGAACAGAAGTCACCAGATCCATTAGCCGACCACTTCAGGTATCCGGTTAAACATCTCGATAGTGAAGTCCATTACGGTTTCAGTCAGAAAGTGTCCGCCAAGACCAATAACGGCAAGAGTGACGAGTAAGCGTGGCAGAAAGCTTAAAGTTTGTTCGTTGATAGAGGTAGCGGCCTGGAAAACGGCAACGACCAGACCCACTAAAAGTCCGGGAATGATAATAAACGCCACCATTATCACTATGGTCTTCAGAGCTTCCTGAAAAATGTCGAGAAACATTTCCGGTGACATATTGCCTCCTAAACCCCGAAACTTCCGGCCAGGGTACTCATGGTTAAACTCCAGCCATCAACCAGCACGAACAACATAAGTTTAAACGGCAGCGATACAATCATTGGCGACAGCATCATCATACCCATGGCCATGAGAACACTGGCGACCACCAAATCAATAATCAAAAACGGAATAAACAGCATGAAACCGATTTGGAAAGCGGTTTTTAACTCAGAGGTTATAAATGAAGGAATAAGCACGGACATGGGCACGTCCTCTGGTTCTTCCACACCTTCGGTTCCGGAAATTTCGACAAAAGTTTCTAAATCGGTTAAGCGTGTTTGCGCCAGCATAAAGGCTTTTATCGGCGCTTTCGCTCTGTCGAGCGCCTCCATCGATTGGATTTCTTCGTTTAAATAAGGCTGCAAAGCTTTGTCGTTAATTTCGTTTAGCACAGGTGTCATTATGAAAAAGCTTAAAAACAGCGCAATACCCAAAAGCACCTGATTAGAAGGCGACTGTTGCAGACCAATAGCCTGACGCAAAATAGCCAAAACAATAATAATTCGGGTAAATGAGGTCATCATAATGACCATAGCGGGAATGAAGGTCAGCGCCGTCATTATCGCCAGAATTTGCAGCGTTACAGAGTACTCTTCGCTACCATCAGGGTTTGTCTTCACTGTAACCGCGGTAAGATCCTGCCAGGCAAACGCATGCTCAGGCAGCAAACACAAAACGGCTAAAATACAAAGCAGCAACCAGCGGTTCATTGTTCTTGTTTTCCTTCCAGGTTGATATCGCCTGGCAGTTCTTTCAGGCAGTCTATGCGTTGCTGGGTAACACCAAGTAATAACTTCTGTCCCCCAACTTCAACAATGACCAGACGCTCTTTCGTTCCTAACGAGACACTACTCAGTACCTTCATACCAGAAGCGCCCTGAAACTTGAGGTTAAAGCGTTTTAACAGCGAAGCCAAAATCACAATGACCGCCAAAACGGCAAAAAGCGCCAAAACCATGGCGCCTATATCATTGCCTGAAACAATGCCAGCTTTCTCTTCCGCCTTGGCAGCAGAGGGCACCAGCACCAAACTAGCGAAGCTTACGAATACGTTCAATCTGACTAATAACATCGGTTAAGCGTATCCCGAATTTATCATTAACAACAACCACCTCACCATGTGCCACCAAGGTCCCGTTAACCAGTACGTCCAATGGTTCACCGGCCACGCGTTCCAGTTCAACGACGGAGCCTTGATTGAGCTGCAGCAAATTACGAATACTGATTTGGCTGCGCCCTACCTCCATTGAAATGGTTACCGGAATATCAAGAATAGCGTCCAGTTTGCGCTTTTCTTCCTCAGTTACTGGCTCATCTTCACTCAACTCTTCGAGTTCAGCGGTCTGCACGTCATCCATACCTGAGTGGCTGGAGGACTTCCCTGACCCTTTACTAGCTTCTGGTTCGCTACTCTCTTCATCTTCAGCAGCTTCTTGTTCAGCCATTGCTGCTTCCCAGTCATCCATATCTTTATCATCGTTACTCATGTTGCAACCTCACTTTCTCCAGCAGCAATTATTATAAATCAATATCTTCTTCTAACTGTTGTAACTCAGCATCACCACCAATTCGGCGGCCTCCACGAGTCAACATATGGATATCCGACTTCACCGTTTCAGGGCGCCTAAGCTTTTCTGAAATTTTCAAAGCAACATTGTCACGTGAACGTCCCATTTTCGCATGGAAAGTCGGTAAGTCTTCAATGAGTACAGTTACATCATCTGGCAGCTCAAGCGGAATAACGTCACCTTCGCGCAAGTCCATTACTTCGCGTAATGACATTTCCGTTTCTGCCAATTTGGCAATCATTTCCACCGGAACATCCATAATTTCGTCTCTTAACGCCTTACTCCAACGCATGTCGGTATCTTCTTTATCCGACTGCACACCAGCATCCAGAAGTTCACGAATGGGCTCCAGCATGGAGTAAGGCAACGCAATGTGAAAATCTCCACCACCACCGTCTAACTCAATATGGAACGAACTGATAACAATAACTTCGGTTGGACTGACAATGTTCGCCATAGCCGGATTCACTTCGGAGTCTAAATATTCAAAGCCCACGTCCATTACAGGAGCCCAGGCTTCTTTGTAATCTTCAAATACAAGCTTAAGCAGCATTTGAATGATACGTCGCTCAGTAGGTGTAAATTCACGGCCCTCAATTTTCGCATGGTAACGTCCGTCACCACCGAAAAAATTATCAACCAGAATAAAAACTAAACGCGCTTCCATAGTAATGAGAGCTGTTCCTTTAAGCGGACGAAACCGCACCATGTTTAAACTGGTTGGCACGAACAAAGTGTGCACATACTCACCAAATTTAATCATCTGAACGCCGTTAATAGACACTTCTGCAGTACGTCGCATCATATTAAATAGGCTGATACGCATATGCCGGGCGAAACGCTCATTAACAATTTCCAGTGTTGGCATACGCCCACGGACAATTCTATCTTGCGATGAAAAGTCATAATCGAGAGCATCCGCAGAGGGTGCTTCTTTCTCTGTGTCCTCTTCTTCAACGTCATCAACGCCATGCAACAGCGCGTCAATTTCGTCTTGAGATAGTAAGTCACTCACAGCCATAATAGCTCACTTATTGCATTACCAAGCTGGTAAATAAAACCTGTTCAACAATGGGTTTCCCCGTTACTTCTTCAAGCGAAGAGCGAACTTCGGTTAAAGCCAGTTCACGCAATTGCCCTTTACCTTCGGCTGTTTTTAACCTGTCCGCCGTGGTTGAGGAAAACACTTCGTGCAACGTGCCTTCAATTAAGGGAATATGCTTTTTCGCCAGTTCTTCACTTTCTTCGCCGCGCACCATTAGCTGCGCTTTAATTTGTACTGTTCGCTCACGTGAGTCGCCCGGAACAATGAAAACGAAAGGCCGGGGCATCCCAACATAAAGTGCATTGCCAATTTCCGGGCGTTGCGATGACGACGGCGCGACCGCACTGCTCTCGCCATCTGCGGCAGCAGCCGACTCGTTCTCAGACGAGCCAGCAAATAGCCACAACACTAAGACTACGGCAATAATTAACACAATACCGATACCACCGAAGAGAATCAGCTTTTTCTTCTTACCGCCGGCTTGCTCTTCAGTTTGTTCCGTATCATTGTTGTCTTTATCTTCTGCCATGCTCAATTTCCTGTATTACCGTCCACCGACGGTTACTATAGCTTGATAGCCGCTTTAGATATACCGTTTCAGACATAGAAATCGACTTGCCCGTCAGCAAGCACACGGCCTTCTTCTAATGCGATTTCGCCTTCAACAGCCCAGTCTTCCGCGTCATGAGCTCCTCCAGCCTGGCCGCCAGCGGTGCGCCCGCCTTCTTTGCTTTGTTCTCCAACCTGGGTATCAGCTAAATTGATGCCTTGCTGTTCCAGCATTTCGCGTAATCGCGGCATGGTCGTCTCTAACGCATCTCGAGCCTGTTGTGTTTGAGCCTGAAACTGCACAGACGCCTGCTCACCGCTCATATTAACGCGAATGTGAACACTACCAAGTTCCGGCGGATCCAGACGAATATCCGCACGCTGGATATTCCTGCTCATCATAATATTGATACGCTCCTGCAGTTTTTGCGACGCTTCAGTTTGCTGCAAATCTAATGGTCGTTGTAGTGCCTGCAACGTATTCGCCTGACTGGATTCATTCGCAGCTACAGTTCCCTGCGCGGTTGACACCATTTGCCCCTGAATTGCCCGAGCCGCACTGGCATCGGCCAACGCATCGGTGTTATTCCGGAATACTTGTCCTTGCTGAACCGCATCGGCTACTTTTGTTTCTGCTTCAACAGCTGCATTCACAGAAACACCTTTAGCCGTTTGCTTACCCTCATCGCTTTTCACACCCATATCGCCAAAACTGGTTTTTTCTTTACCAGCTTTTGAGTCCGTGGCTGTAATAACGGATTCCGATGATTTAACAGGCTCTGCAACCTTACCTTGTTCTACCGATTTTTCGCTCAGCCCCGTACGACCTTTTAATAATTGTCTCACTTCAGCCAGTAACTGCTCAGCTTTAGCCGACTGCTCCTGAGTCAAAGCCTGAGGCTTATCAGCGCCGCCATTTTGGCTGGCTAAAATCTTGCGCAATTCGGCGGTGAACTGCTGCAGTTTCTTCTGCTCAGCTAAACTCAACTCACTGCTTTCGCCTTTCGCTTGTTGCGCAGAAACCTGCTGCTCCAGTTGCTTAAGCAAATTTGTTAATTCTTCAGCACTTTGCGGCTTGCCTGTGCTTTTATCCGGAGATACAGACAATTGAGCCAATACACGCTCTGCGGCCTCATTCAAAGCCTGAGTTAACGCTTTTTCATTACCCACTAACAACTTATCAGCGTCGGCTTTTGGTATAAGGGGTTCAAGCAAATTAACAATGAACTTACCGGCATCCTCAACCGCACTTTCAGCCCCTTCGCCCTGCTCTGCGGCCTGTATAAGTTGTTGAAGCTTTGCCTGTAATGCCTGTTTATCACTATCGGTCATGCCGGCCAGAAGCTCGTCGGCAAATTTCTGCCGTTCGGCATCCGTCATAACGGCATCACCCTCACTTTTACTAGCCGAATCCAGCTTAGCCATTAGGGCTTCCAGCATTTCCGCCAGTTGCTCATCGGTCATTTTTAGCTCGCCATCGCCCGCAGCAACATCCATCTCGTCACTCACGACAATTTCGCCTTCAGAGCTTACCTCAGCACTTTCCTGCTTCATTTGCTGCAACAGCTCCCATAAGTTTCGGGTTACCGGCTCACCGACATTTTTCTGCTCGATGTCTTTACCTTCAAGCTCACCTTCACCGTCGTTACCGGCTTTCTGGTAAGCTTCAATTTTAGCGGCCAGTTGTTGCAGCTCTTTATCGCCGCTATTTTGCTGTAGCATCAGCCGCGAGAACTCACCGCTATCGCCATCGGCGCTCTTCACTGATAGGTCGTTACCTTTACCAACTCGTGCAAACTTGTCGGCAGATTCGGTTAAATTAAGCAGCTGTTGCATAGTTTTATTCCTGAATTAAGTGCTTATTGACGCCTTGCTTAATAATACTTCGCAATGCGCTTGCGCTATTTTCAATAGCTGAGCAAACAATATCTAGTCAGTATCCAAGCAAATTTCGTTCCAACTATTTTCTGGCGCGAATAAAACGCTGACTGCTAAAATCGTCCAGGTTATTTTGTTCTTTTCTGGCTTCGGCTATTTGCTCACGCTTGCGCTTTTCTTTTATTAAAAAGTCTATCGATTCACGCTTGCGACGCTGCGCCAGCCAACGATCTTTACGTTGTTGTAACACCTGCTGCAACTTAATAATGTCGTGATGCAACTGTTCAACACCTTCGTCTAATTTTCCGACAAAGGCGTGATACTGCCCTACCTGCATTGAGGCAATTCCGCTTTGCCCGCGATGCTGCAGCTGGTTTAAATAGTCGAGTCGATATTTTGACATGCCGTCCAGACGCATCTGCTGTTCCTGAACCTGTTGCTGCACCTGAGAGAAGTCCTGAGCGGCTTTATCTTCGCGCCTTTGTTCCAGCTCCCGCAACATTTCCAACTGTGCCAACTCAGCCATAAATTACATGCCCGCTGACTGTTTTTGGTTCGGATTAACTAACTGATTAAGCAATAACAAGCTTTCATCATAATTCACTACGTCACGCATTTTCTGCTGTAAAAACTGACTCACTCGCGGTTGCATTGCAATAGCCTGATCAATTGCCGGATCACTTCCGCGAGTGTATGCGCCAATGGAAATCAGGTCACGATTACGGCGGTAGCTTGAGTACCATTGTCTGACTTTTATCGCCTGTTGCATATGCTCTTCTGAAACAACCTGTGGCATAACCCGGCTGATAGACGCTTCAATATCTATTGCCGGATAATGACCGCTGTCGGCTAGTTCCCGGTTCAGTACAATGTGCCCGTCCAGTATCGCTCTTGCCGAGTCAGCAATTGGATCCTGCAAGTCATCGCCTTCGGTCAGAACCGTATAGAATGCGGTAACAGAACCCTGACCGTCGCCGCCATTACCAGCCCTTTCAACCAATGCCGGCAACTTTGCGAAAACAGAAGGCGGATAACCTTTGGTTGCAGGTGGCTCGCCAACAGCCAGTGCTATCTCTCGCTGCGCCATGGCGTAACGAGTCAATGAATCCATTAACAGCAGCACATTCAGTCCCTGGTCACGAAAGTACTCAGCAACCTGAGAAGCCGTTTCACAACCGCGTAAACGAATAAGAGGGGACTGGTCGGCAGGCGCCGCGATAACAACCGCTTTCTCACGACCTTCCTCACCGAGAATTTCTTCTATAAACTCTTTTACTTCCCGGCCACGTTCGCCTATCAGGCCAACCACAATCACGTCCGCCGTGGTACCGCGAGTCATCATGCCCAACAGCACACTTTTCCCCACGCCACTGCCGGCGAACAGCCCCATTCGCTGACCCTGCCCGACGGTTAAACAGGCATTAATAGCCGTTACGCCAACATCCAGCGGCTGCTTCACCTGACGTCGATTCAATGGGTTCATGGGCTTGCTGCGGTAAGTTTTCCCGTCAGAAAAAATGGGACCTTTATCATCAAGGGGGTCGCCGCGGGCATCAATAACGCGCCCCAGCAGCTCCATACCCAGCGGCAGTTGATTCTTGCGATTAAGTGGTCGTACTCTGGCCCCGGGAATAACGCCATGAGCATCTTCGGTGGGCATTAAGTAACTGATGTTGCCTTCAAACCCCACCACTTCGGCTTCAATGTCCCCACTGTCGGCCTCAACCGCCACACTTGAACCCACCGGTGCACGGCAGCCAACAGCTTCAAACATTAAACCAACGACGCGGGTGAGATACCCCGACACGGCCACTGATGGCTTTTGGATACGCTCACGTTTCTTGCGTAGTTGTTTCAC
The DNA here is from genome assembly GCF_034422975.1 of Idiomarina sp. PL1-037. Taxonomy (NCBI): domain Bacteria; kingdom Pseudomonadati; phylum Pseudomonadota; class Gammaproteobacteria; order Alteromonadales; family Idiomarinaceae; genus Idiomarina; species Idiomarina sp. PL1-037. Next base: position 856,066 of record NZ_CP139873.1, on the reverse strand, counting down.
TAACTGCTCAGAAGCGCTCATGGGTTTTAACCTTTTAATTTGGAGAACACATCTTCCATACGGCTGGTCAGGGTGTAATCTATGGTGGAGCTCTCTGTGGTAACCCGACAACCGCCGCGTTCCAGTAAATCGTCTTTATTTAGCAGCCAGCCTTTTTCCTTCAGCTCGTCTTCGCTGAACGTGCTTTGCAAAATCGCTAAGTCTTCTTCATTCAGGTGAATAATGACCCGCTGATCTGTGACCGGTAAAACCGCGATAGCTTCGCGCACGGCTTTGACAATGAGTTCTTCTGAATTAGCTGCAACATCGAGACAAATAACCCGGGCCAGCTCAGTGACCATATCAATCAGCTCGTCCTGAACCGCTTCGGTGATACGTTCATTGGGGTGAGATAAACTCTGCAGCAAAACATCTAGCTGTTGCTGTTGCTCCTGCATAGCCTCTTTTCCGGCTTCTATACCCTGCTGTTCCCCCGCTTCAAAACCGTCTTTTTTTCCTGCCTCGTAGCCTTCATCATAGCCTTTCTTAAGGCCTTCATTACGGCCTTCGTCAAAACCTTCTTTGTGGCCTTCTTCGCGTGCCGCCTGACGAATTTCTTCCAATTGCTCTGCAGTCAGAGGCTTAAGCTCTTCTTCCTGCTCGTTGTCCGCTTCCGGCGGTTCATATTGCCAGCGCCGGGGTTTGTTTAACGCATTTACCTCAGAGCCCTGCTTGAACTCTTCCGACGTCATGTCAGGTAAATCCCAAAGCTGGGTCGCGTCTTTATCATCCGTCATTGTGCGTTAAACCTTTATAAGAATTCATCACCGCCACCGCCGCCAAGCATAATTTCACCTGCGTCAGCTAAACGGCGCGCTGCTGCCAGAATATCTTTCTGAGCGGCTTCTACATCACTAATACGAATCGGTCCCATGGCTTCAAGGTCATCACGCAGCATATCGCCGGCACGTTTCGACATGTTCTTGAATATTTTCTCCTGAACCGCTTCGTCTGCACCTTTCATCGCTTTTTGCAACGTTTCACCTTCAACTTCACGCAGCAAGGCCTGAACACCACGGTCGTCGACTTCCACCAGGTTTTCGAACACAAACATCAAGTCCTGGATACTCTGACTCATCTCTTCGTCCTGCTCGCGAATAGAGTCCATCAACTGACCTTCTATGTTGGTATCCAGATAGTTCATGATATTGGCTGCCGCTTTCAGGCCGCCCATCTTCGCCGCCTGAGCACCAGCCTGACCAGCAAATTGTTTTTCCATAATTTCGTTCAGCTCCTGCAAGGCTGCAGGCTGGACTTCTTCTAAGTTGGCTATTCGCATCATTAGCTCCAGACGGACTTTGTCCGGGAACTGCGCCATAATTTCGGCACTTTGCTCGGGATCAAGGTAAGAAAGAACAATGGTCTGAATCTGCGGGTGTTCGTTGCGAATAATAGTGGCTACCTGTTTAGAGTCCATCCACTTAAGTGAATCAAGACCTTTCGAGCCACCGCCCATAACGATTTGCTCAATCAGGTTACCTGCTTTGTCTTCACCCAAAGCAGAAGTCAGTGCCTTACGCACGAACTCTTCACTCTTGAAGCCAATATTGGTGAACTTCTGAATATCTTCGAGAAACAACTGATGCACAGCGTTTACTTTTTCCTGATTAAAGTCTTCCAGGCTCGACATAGCCATACCAACTTTCTGCACCTGCTTAGGTTCCAGGTGTTTCAGAATCTGAGCCGCATCTTCTTCCGATAAGCTCAACAGCAAAATTGCGGCTTTCTCAACGCCTTCAAGGGTATCGACCTCAAAACCGACATTGCCACCTTCAGTTCTTATATCTTGATCAGCCATCTTCGTTTAACCACGCTTTAACCACTTGTGAGGACAGTTCTGGTTCGTTGGCAACCAACGCGCGAACAGCTTTCAGCAAGTCTTCATCTTTGTGCAAGTCCGGTAATTGCAGGCTACCGTCAGCCCCAAACCCAACTGCACTCTCATCAAACTGAGAGGATAACAGATCAATGGTTTCATCGCCCATCGATTCCTCATCGGAAAACGCATCAGCATCGTCCTCGACACCCGATTCCGGATTCATCAGTTTCTTCAGCATTGGACGAACCACCGCCAGCAGTAATACGATAATAACCAGTGCCCCCATCACCAGGCGGAAAGCTCGCCAGAACCATGGCTCTTCCCACACAGGCGTCTCGCCAGCACCTAAGTCAGGCAACTGCGCGAACGGCACTGATACAACTTCAATGCTGTCACCACGATTAATATCAAAGCCTAACCCACCTTGCAGCAAACGGCGAATATTTGCGATTTCTTCCACGCTACGCGATTGCGTTTCACCTTCGCCCGCTTCGTTGGTTATTGCTTCATGGTTCACCGCAACAGAAACACTCAAGCGCTTAATAGTGCCGGTTTGGCTTCGTGTATAAGTGACTGAATTATCAAGCTCATAATTACGGGTTGCTTCACGATGAGTACTGCCCGTAGCACCGCCGCCGGCATTTCCCGCTCCGGCTTCTTCAGGAATGTCTGAATCCAGTGGAGGTTGATTTGTTAACGCGCCCGGAATACCGCCAATTGCACTACCCATCGAGCGGTTTTCAACCGTCATTTCGCTGCGAATGGCTGGCATATCAGGATTAAACTGTCGTTGGGTTTCTTCACGTTGAGTAAAGTCCATGGTCACATCAACCTGTGCCGTATAATTGTCATAACCCAGCACAGGAATCAAAATACTATCGATTTTTTCGAGATATTCTTGTTCGCGTTTTTGTTCAATTTGATACTCACGCGAGCTTTTCGCCGCCAACGCGCTTTGTGAACCAGAGTTGAGCAAGCGTCCGGCCTGGTCAGTTACGGTTACATTCTCGGTATTCAGACCGGTAACGGACGACGCGACCATATCCACAATTGACGCCACTTCTTCTTCACTGAGCGAGCTTCCGCCACGAACATTCAGCATGACCGAGGCTTTAGGTTGCTTTTCGCGACGAGCAAAGACATTTTCTTTGGGTACCGCAAGTAACACTCTGGCAGCAGAGACTTTTCTGATTTCTTCAATAGCGCGCGCTAATTGAACTTCACGAGAATGAAGCAGGCGCTCACGCTCCAGTCGCTGACTAACGCCAAAGCCTGGTTCACTCATTAATATTTCTGAACCGTTGTTGGTCGAATTACCGTAATCAACACCCGCACGGGTTAGCTGCAGTTTAATTGACTCGTAATCTTCTTCCGGAACCGAAACCGTATTGCCGTCCACCTGGTATTCAATACCGTTTGCATCCATGTAGTCGAGGGTGCTGATCAATTCCTGAGTTTCTAACTTACCCAAAGGCCGGTAGGTTGGCTCCTGAGCCCACAACATTATAAAAACTGCAATGGCCACACAAATAGCCAAAGCCAAGACCACAATCACCTGACGCAGCATGTCAAAGTTGCCTAACATCGTCATGATGCTGGTCTTTTCACTGCCGTCATCGTTACCTGAACTGTTGTTATCAGGTAAGTCAGTATCTTGTACCATTAGATCCGTTGATTCAGCCACGACTTATATCTCCAGTGATGCAGCGGTTAAACCGGCATTGACATTATTTCTTTGTACGCATCAACGACTTTGTTGCGCACCTGAACCGTTGCCTCAAACGCTATGCTCGACTTTTGACTGGCAATCATGGTTTGCTCCAGCGTGACATTTGGGTCACCGAGTTCCATGCGGGTTTTTAAATCACCTGAGGTTTGCTGCAGTTCGTTAACATTATCCATTGCGTTTTTCAGCATATTGGAAAAATCAGCCTGAGAGGTATTGCCTTGCAGGGCGTTCACATTCGTAGGCTGATCACGCTGGGAAGCCTGCGTGGCCATAGACTGTAACTGTTGATAAAGTGCGTTTGCTTCCACTTTCATAATTAACCCCGTCAAAAATTCATCACTGACTTTATTTAAGGTTAGTTATGCAAACAGAGTGCCAACTTTTGATCGCGGCGGTGAGGTACAAAGAAAAGCCCTGAGAAACAGGGCTAATGGTAATGGACAAGGTATTTCAAGACCGTATTATGAGCCGGTCAGAGTCAGCCCCTGTTCCCGAATTTTCGCAAGCTTGTAGCGCAACGTGCGAGGACTAATCCCAAGCTCATCGGCAACAGGTTGGCGTTTCCCCTGATGCCGTTGCAGCGCCTCTTTGATAATTTGGTATTCCTGATGGAAAAGTGACTCATCGAGGTTTTCCGACTTATCTTCAGGCGTCTCCACCTGCTCCGGAAACACACTAACGGTTTCCACCGCGTCATTTAGTTCCAGCATAAGGTCCTGTGGCTGAATTTCCCCATCGCGATGCAACACCAGAGCTCTTTGCACTACATTTTCCAGCTCCCGAACGTTGCCCGGCCAGGAATAGCGCTTTAACTGTTGAACTGCTGCGGCGGAGAAATTGACGGGCGTTTTAATACCGGAACGTTGTTTATGTCGCTGCAATAAATTTTCTGCCAGAGGAACGATATCCGCAGGTCGTTCACGTAGAGACTTCCAATGCAGAGGAAACACGTTCAGCCGATACATTAAATCTTCGCGTAATAGCCCTTCGCGCACCGCCTGTTGTAAATCTCGGTTAGAGGTAGCTATTAACCGGACATCCAACTGTATGGTTTTACGTGACCCCAGACGCTCAACCTGGCGCTCCTGAATGACTCGTAACAGCTTAGCCTGCAAGTGCATAGCCATTTCAGTCACTTCATCGAGCAGCAAAGTACCGCCCTGAGCCAGTTCAAATTTACCGGGCGAAGACTGATTAGCGCCCGTAAAGGCACCTTTCTCATAACCAAATAACATCGATTCCAGCATGTTCTCGGGTATGGCTGCGCAGTTAATAGCAATAAAGGGCCCATCTGAGCGACCCGAGTGCTGGTGAATATAACGCGCCAGCACTTCTTTACCGGTACCACTAGGCCCGGTGACCATAACGCTCGCTTCACTACCCGCAACTTTTCGTGCCATAGCCAGCACGGCCTGGCTGGAATCTTCTTCTGCTACCGGCTCAATATCGTTAATTGCACCATCGGGCAAATAACGCTGCACCAGTGTTTGTAGCTTTTCAATTGAAAACGGCTTAGTCAGATAATCGACAGCGCCTTCACGCATAGCAACGACTGCGTCATCCACCTTTGCAAAGGCCGTCATCATAATAACCGGAATGTCGTATTGCTGATTATTCATGCTGCGCAATAACTGTAAGCCATCAATTCCCGGCATTTGTACATCGCTGATAACCAGCGCCACGGATTCTTTTTTCAGAATAAGCAAGGCTTCTTCGCCATTAGCGGCTTCCAGGCACTGACAATCAGCCAGTTCCAGCGTATCGATAATTGCTTCACGCAGCGATACGTCATCTTCAACAACCAATACTTGTCGCTCAGCCATAACGTACCTCTTTCATTCTATTTTCTGACCACTCATATACCGGCAGTACTAAGGTAAAACGACTGCCTTTATTTGGTTGGCTTTCCCAGTCAATTAAACCGTTGTGTGCTTTTATCACTGTTTGGACAACCGCCAGACCTAAACCGGTGCCGTTTGATTTTTCAGTAAAAAATGGAGTGAATACACTGTCTTTTTTTTCAGCCGGAATGCCGCAACCAGAGTCAATAACAGAAACTTTCCAGTTGCCATCATCAACATCGGTTTTTAATAACACTTCCTGTCCGGGCGGGCTGGCATCAACAGCGTTGTTAACCAGATTCTGTATTGCCCCGACCAGAGCGGTCTGATTGGCTCGCAACATCACACCAAAGTCAGGATCAATACAATTAATTTTCACCTGATGCTGCTCAGCGTAACTTTCTGTGTTGATCAGAACTTGCTGGATCAGGCTATTAGTACTGAGCTCTTCCAGCATGGGTTGATCGCCGCTTTTGGCAAACAGCAACATGTCGTTGACTTGTTGTTCCAACGAATGCAGGCGCGACAATAACTTACCGGAAAAACGCTGTTGTTTGACCGCAGAAATACTCCCCTGCTTTAGGTTCTGCGCATAAAGAATAGCGGCAGACAGTGGTGTTCTTATCTGATGCGCCAGCGAAGCCACCATTTTGCCCATCGAAGACAGCCGCTGTAAGTGACTGATGCGGTTTTGCAGACGCCGCGTCTCAGTCAAATCAGTCAAAACAATAAGCTGCCCTGGTTTTTCGTTAACAACTGAAGTGTCTAAACGAACCCGTCGCCCGTTACGCAAAGACACTTCGTGCCAGTCATCCGCTTTGGGAGCAAATAGTTCACTTACCAGCTCGCGCCATAAAAAGTTTTTCAGCGGGTGCCCTAAAAGGCTCGTGGCGTTGTCATTGCAATAATCCACGACTCCATGACTGTCCAGTAAAATAACAGCGTTAGGCATGGCATCAATAATTTGATGATAGGTGGCCATACTGACATCTCCAGTTAACAACTATGGAGAAGATAATGCAAAATAGATGCCAGTATAATTCTCTTTATTATCAGAAGGTTAAGATTTTTGGCATTGTCAAAAGACTGACGCTTTGAGTTTAATCTTTCTGAATTCCGTACTTTTTCATTTTCTCAACTAAGGTTGTACGGCGCATACTGAGTAAGTCGGCCGCTTTAGCAACCACCCAGTCAGATTTATCCAGTGCCTGCGCTATCATCCCTGTTTCTATTTCGGTTAGCATATCTTTCAGATTAACGCCGTCATCAGGCAGTTCGGAGTCCATGGGGCCCGCTACTTCGTCATCAAGTTCTTCATCTGACTCACTGAAAATGGCACTCAGCGCTTCGCGCTCAAGCATTTCTTCGGGGTAATCCGGGGTTGGCGCATCATGTTCAACATGCTGATACTTGGGCGGTAAATCGGGCACGTCAACCAGGCTGTCTGGGTGCATTATGGTCAAGCGTTCTATCAGGTTAGTCAATTCCCTTACGTTGCCCGGCCAGCGATGATAGGACAGCGATTCCAGCGCTCGTTCAGTAAAACGTACCCCAACGCCACGCTCTTTTTTAAAACGCTGAGTCAGCTCCTGCAACAGTAACGGCACATCTTCCTGACGTTCGCGCAGAGCCGGAACTTCAATAGGAAAAACATTCAGGCGGTAATACAAGTCTTCACGGAATTTGCCGTCAATGATCATCTGTTCCAGCTCGCGGTGAGTCGCCGCCACTACTCGTACATCGGCGGTAATGCTTTTACTGCCCCCCACACGTTCAAAGGTGCGTTCTTGCAAAACTCGCAACAGTTTTACCTGCATGGGCAATGGCATATCGCCAATTTCATCCAGAAACAAGGTGCCCCCCTGAGCCAATTCGAAGCGCCCTTTACGCGCACCGATGGCGCCGGTAAAAGCGCCTTTCTCATGCCCAAACAACTCACTTTCTAATAAGTCTCCGGGAATTGCACCACAATTCACCGGCACGAAAGGTCCGTTACTGCGTCCGGACATATCATGAACACCACGTGCCACGACTTCTTTACCCGTACCAGATTCTCCCAGAATCAAGACATTTGCATCGGTCACGGCTACCTGCTCGATCAGTTGACGCACATGCTTCATTGTACGCCCGTTACCCACCAGAGTTTGCTCTAGCTTACCGCTGCCTGGATGCCGTTTTCTTGCCGCTTTGGTCGGCATTTGCTGGTGGTAAGCCTGACAGTAATGCAGCATGCTGGACAAACTGGCGTAATCGAATGACTTTTCCAAAGGACCAATGACGTTCGCTTTCTGTAATGCGTTATGCTGATCGTCAATAGCACAGATAAAAGGCAGATGTGGCGCATCACTGGCTAATTGATGCAAATTATCGATACCATTACCGGCGATCACACAGAATGCATCTGCAGCACGAAGCTTTAGAGTGTCTGAGGGAGATATGACTTCAACGGTTTCACCAATAAAGGTCAGTACCGTTTCAAAATGCTGACGACGCTCTGGTTGCTGTTCAATCAGATAGACTATTCTTGTTTTTGTCATAGACGAGTTTACCGCAACGTCCTATTCCACATTTCCTAACACAAAGGTTTCACCCGCACTGGACAGATACCACTGTTCTTGACCATCGACAATTCTTGACTCTGCGTGTGAAACCCACTGATAGAATACATTGCGATGTACTCTCGCTGTTAATCCTCGTTGCATCACAATGTAGGGCACGCCGTTTTTCATTGTGAGCGAATGTTCAGAGCTCAATACCAGAGTATCACCGATGTTAGTCGTTAGCAGTAATAATTGCTGACCATTCTCTTCTAGTTGACGCCAGTCAACGACGACAAAGGGCGTGTCTTCAACCGTAATTTTAACTTTTTCGGCAGGTGTTATTAAAAAATACTCGCCGTCTTCAACCACCAAAACAGACGCAAAGAGTTTCACCAATGCAGAGCGTTTTATCTGGCTGCCCTGATAAAACCAGTCACCATTTGAGGCAATATAAATGGGGATCTCACCACAATACGGAGGATCCCACAACTCGGTTGGTGCATGTTGATGTTTTTCTAATTCAGAAATTAATTGGTTAAGTGACATAAATTGAAACTTAGTCGACCAACTTTTTCTGTCTCAGTAAATACCAAAGCGTCGCTTCAGTGCGGTTTGATACTTTTATGGCTTTGAATATTGCCGACAAATGCACACGAATAGTGCCTTCAGTAATACCCAGAATATTTGCAATCTCTTTATTTGAAAGCCCCTGAGCCAACAATTGCATTATTTCCAGCTGACGCGGTGATAAAAAGCTCTCTGCCCCACTGGACTTGTCTCTTGGTTCATTCAAGTGAGGGTCATCAGGAATGTGACGGTCGCCGTTCAGTAAAGCCCGAATGGCCAGTTTAGCCTGCTCCGCTGAACTGTCTTTTGGTAAGTAGCTGCGAACTCCGGCAGCCAGCACCTGGCGAACTTCCGAAATCGAGCGCGGCCGTGTAAACAACACAATGTGCGTACGGGGAGCCACTTTTTTCAGGCGTTGCAGCGCAGGTCGAATTTCGGCGTCAGGTAAGTCCATTTCCAAAAAAATCAAATCATAATCATCGGCCGATAAATAACTCTCAGCAATCTCAAACGAGTCGGCTTCATATATTGAAGGTTGATTCGCATAGTTTGTGAGAATTTGTATAAGACCTGCGCGCATAAAAAACTGCGGGTCAATAATTAGAACTTTCATCTTGAGATCCAAAATAACGCTTATTCAATTAACTTTTAGCATACCGAAAATATAACAGACAGCAAGTTTTTTAAGGACAATACCGATTTTGAAAAAAGCTAATGTTAACTTAGTTAACAAAAAAATTAGCGAACGCCTAGTCGCTTGTACAGTAAAAACGCTATAGTGTTGCCTAAGTTATTCTCTAGGGAGTTTTATCTTTATGCGACGTATTACCTGCCTGATTATCGGCCTAAGCTTATCGGCTTCAGTCATTGCCGACACATTGTATACCAACATGAAAGGCTACACCCTTACCAGCCCCGCTGGCGAACAAGCGGTATTGCAGCAGTTTTCGACCATGCTGGTTGAAAATGGAAAGATTCAGGCCATTGGCGGTAACTCACTTGCTGAACGTTTTACTGAAACAGAAGAAACCGTTGATATGCAGGGAAAAACCGTTCTTCCGGGGTTAACTGATGCCCATGGACATATCCAGAGCCTGGGCACCAGCTTATTACAGGTAGATTTGCGCGACACGGAATCAGTCGCCTCCGCAGTTAAGAAAGTGCACACCTATGCTGGCGAGCAGCCAGAAATGGAATGGATAACCGGCCGAGGCTGGAATCAGGAACAGTGGCAACAAAAGGTCTTCCCCAGTGCAGCTCATCTGGATGAAGTGGTCACTGACCGTCCGGTTTGGTTAATACGCGTCGATGCCCACGCAGGCTGGGCCAACAGCGAAGCATTACGTCGTGCAGGAATAGATAAAGACACTGTAGCCCCGGAAGGCGGTGAAATTGTTCGTGACGAACAAGGCAACCCCACCGGTGTGCTGGTCGACAATGCAATGCAATTGGTAGAGGATATTATTCCCGAACCATCGCTTCAGCAACAACGAGCCGCTTACGAACTCGCTTTTGAGCACCTAATTAAACTGGGCATTACCAGTGTCCATGACGCCGGTATTAATGCTGACGAAATTTCCGTTTACAAAGGGTTGCATCATCAGGGGCGTATGCCTCTCAGAGTCTATGGCATGATAGCCGCTACGGAACCTAAGCTGGCGCAGCTTTTGGCAGAGGGCCCTTACGAAAGTGCTGACCAGAAACTGACCATTCGTAGCGTTAAAATATACGCCGACGGCGCTTTAGGGAGCCGTGGAGCAGCTTTGCTGGAAGACTACAGTGACGACCATGGAAACCATGGTCTGATGGTCACGTCAGAGGAAAAAATTCGCGATCTGTACGAGCTTATCATTCCTCATGGCTTCCAGATAAATACTCACGCCATTGGTGACCGGGCAAATCGTGTTGTGCTGGATAACCTCGCAGAAGTGTATAATGAACTTGGTGGTCGCAATTTACGTAACCGCATAGAGCATGCGCAAATTGTACATCCGGACGATTTAAAGCGTTTTAACACACTTAATTTAGTTGCTTCCATGCAGCCTACGCATGCCACCAGTGACAAGAATATGGCAGAGGACCGTCTTGGCTCGGAGCGGATGGCGGGTGCTTATGCCTGGCAAACACTGCTGGATCAGGGCACGGTTATTGCTGCCGGCTCGGACTTCCCGGTAGAACTAGCCAACCCGTTTTACGGACTGCATGCAGCGGTAACCCGACAAGATCGCGATGATATGCCAGCCGGAGGTTGGTATGCTGAAGAGAAAATGAGCCTGCAGCAAGCGCTACGCTCCTTTACCATAGATGCCGCTTACAGTGCCTGGCAGGAAAAATCTCTGGGCTCGCTGGAACCCGGTAAATGGGCTGACTTTATTGTTGTAGAGCAAGACCCATTTGCCGTCGATAGCAGTGATATCTGGCAAACTCAGGTTGAACAAACTTACGTTGCAGGCGAGCGAGTTTATTAACAGGGACGCATAAGTATGAACGATGACTTTCTCTTTTCTGATGACGAACCTGATACAGCGGAAGAAGACGTATCAGAACCGTATAATATTCTCATTGTTGATGACGACGAAGAGATACACACCATCACCAAAATGGCGTTAGGTGAATTTAAACTCGATGGTCGTCCGCTGAAGTTTCACTCGGTTTATTCCGGTGAAGACGCTATTGCGTTTTTACAGGACAACAACGATATCGCCATGATGTTGCTGGACGTCGTGATGGAAACCGATCACGCCGGACTCGATGTTGCGCAATGGGTACGCGAGACCCGGAAAAACCGGTTGATAAGAATTGTTCTGCGAACTGGCCAGCCGGGGCAGGCTCCCGAAGAAGATGTCATTGCCCGTTATGATATTGATGACTATAAAGAAAAAACCGAATTGACCTACCGCAAGCTGGTTACCCTAATGTATTCTTGCTTGCGGGCTTATCGCGACTTAAACGCCATTGAGCGCAACAAACGCGGGCTGGAAAAAGTCATTAACGCGTCGGCAGAAGTGTTTTCTGCCCGCTCAATGCAAGCCTTATGTCAGGGCATACTGGAGCAACTTGTCGCGCTAATTACCCTGTCTGATGACGCCATGTATTGCCGCATTGATGCGCTGACTGCCAGCTCGGATACTGACGACCCATTTGAGATTATTGGCGGCACTGGCGAATATGAAGAGGCTGTAGGACAACCCGTACACGGTGAAATTGACTGGGGCATTGTCCGGCCCATGCAGCAAAGTCCGCAGAATGTTGATTTTCGTATTGTTGACGGTAATTACTACGGTCTGTACAAAACCAGCAGCTCGCGTCAGTACTTACTTTTTATTCGTGGTGTCAGGGACTTATCTGAGCTGGATCAAAATCTGCTGGGGCTTTTTGTGAATAATAGCTCCATTGCCATAGATAACCTGCAAGCGACAGAGAACGAGCGGGAAGCACAACGAGAACTGCTTTATAGTGTTGGCGAAGCCATTGAAAAACATTCTATTGATGAGATTAGCCACCATGTTAAACGTTCCGCCGAAATGGCCGGTCAGCTGGCGATATTCTCAGGCGCAACTCAAGAACAGGCTGAGGCATTAAAACAAGCCGCTTCCGTTTATGATATCGGTAAAGTCTCTGTGCAAATGGAGTTAGCTCAACGCGCCGATGTATTGAGTATTCACGAATACGAAGAAATTATGCAAAAAGTCATTAAAGGCCATGATTATTTACGCCAGACGGACTCAGCGGTCGCTAAAGTAGCAGCTCTTATTGCGCAGGATATTCATGAACGTTGGAATGGCTCGGGCTTTCCCAGCCAGAAATCGGCAAAGGCAATTGACCTTAACGCCCGAATTCTGACTATTACCAGTCACTTTGATGCACTGCGAACGCAGCGCAATTATCGTGATGCAAAAGAATCTGAAGATGCCGCAGAGTATCTGTTACAGCACAGCGGTAAGTTCTTTGATCCAGAGCTGGTGGGACTTATGCTGGACAATCTGGATGCGATGGAAAAAATACGTCAGCGCTTCCTGGACAAAAAACAGGATACGCACCTTTAGTCCATTAAGGAGAGGTCATGGATTTACAAGCAATGCGTCGGGAATACGGGTTAGGCAGCCTGCACCGCGAGCAACTGGAAGCCGACCCGGTAAAGCAATTTGAAAAGTGGATGCAGCAGGCAATAGGCAGCGACTTATTGAGTGATCCTACCGCCATGACGCTGGCAACGGTGAACGATGAACACATGCCCAGCCAGCGTATCGTGCTGCTTAAAGGTTACGACCATACCGGGTTTCGGTTTTATACCAACAAAAGCAGCCACAAAGGCCAGGACATAAGCGAGAACTCTCAAGTTGCCCTGCACTTCGCCTGGCTGCCCTTAGAGCGGCAAATTAGTATTATCGGCAATGCGGTGCCACTTGATGATGAAGATAACGACCGTTACTTTCACTCTCGCCCGAAAGAGAGTCAGGTTGCGGCGCTTGCGTCACAACAAAGCCGCCCGGTAGAAAGTCGCGACGTACTGGAAAGCCACTATCAGTCACTTCTGAAAGACTATGAGAACACTGAAGTTCCGCGCCCTCAAAGCTGGGGCGGCTATTGTGTTCATCCTAAGCAATTTGAATTTTGGCAAGGCGGCCAGCACCGTTTGCACGACCGCTATCAGTACAGCAAAGACCGCGAAAACTGGCGTATTACCCGTTTACAGCCTTAGGCAAGTCCACACCACAAAATTCGGCGCAGCGCTGCAACACTTTTAAAGTAGCGCTGCTGTAGGAAACTCCCTGCTGCAGTTGCTCGCGTTTACGCTGCTGCGCCGCTTCTCCCGGAATACGCACCGGTTGTTCAGGAACCGCAGGGGCACTTTTACGACTGTCGGCTAATAAGTCATCGACCTGCTGTAAAAATTTCTGCTTTTCACCAAAAGCTTCTGGGTCAATCACTTGTACCCATATTGAGTTCGCATCGCCGTCCTCACTGCCTTGTCTGCGGCCGTACTGACTTAATGCCATGGACCAAACCTCACTGAATAAAGTTAACCCATAACCTTTATAACCCAATTGTTCGCCGCCCAGTGGGGCTATTGAACTGCCCGGTGACTCAAAGAAAGTAAGCGGATCATCTGTCCACTCCCCGTCGGGTTTTATTAAAGCTTTATAAGGCAGACGAGTACCATTAGCTTTAGCCTGTCGCACCTTGCCTGCCGCCGTCATAGAGAAGCTGATATCAAAGAGTAAAGGCTCCTTCGAGCTTGGCACCCCAACTGCAAAAGGATTTGGAGAAAACACCGCTTCTTTACCACCAAAAGGCGCGACCGCACGCTGTCCGGGAGTCGAGCACATTAAACTCACTACCAGCCCCTGGTCTGTAGCAATACTTAAATAGGCCGCGAGCGCCGCAACGTGTTGACTCCGGCGTACAACAACGGTACCGGTACCCGCTTGCTCCGCCATTTTGCAGGCCGCATCAATAGCCTGCGGCACCACGTAAGGTCCGGGCAAAAACTGCGCGTCCCAGTTAGCGACCGCAGCGCGCTCACTCAGCACCACCGGCTGGCCTTTTGCCAGACTCTTACCGTCGCGCAGCCACTGGCAATTGTTTAACAGGCGAATTAACCCATGAGTACTAAACCCGAGCAAATCGCCTTCCAGCAGGTAATATCCAACGTTACGCGCCACCTCACCCGAAGCCCCTGCTTCCGTTAAACAGGCACGCGCCCAGTCCGATAATTCTGAATAATCAAAACGTACAACATCAGTGCTCATGAAATTTCCTCTTGGTCACGGCATGCAGGTCGTTTAAGCTACGCATAAGACATTATCAAGGAGTAGAGATTGTGTCATCTGTTAACACAATAAACCGCATAGCCATTATAACCAGTGGTGGCGATGCCCCCGGTATGAACGCCGCACTCCGTGCCGTGGTTCTCGCTGCTGAACACTATGGTATTGAAGTCATGGGATTTCGCCATGGCTATGAAGGCCTGCTGAATAACGACTTTGTAAAACTTGACCGCGAAGACGTTGAACACATATTGCAGTATTCCGGCACTATCATTAAAAGTGCCCGCAGCGAGCGCTTTAAAAGCGAAGAAGGCGGACGGGAGGCTGCAATGAATTTAGATGCCCACCAAATTGATGCCTTTATCGTTATTGGTGGCGACGGTTCATTCCGCGGCGCTGAGCATCTGACTAACTTCTGGAAAGGTCCCATTGTCGGTATTCCGGGAACCATCGATAATGATCTCTTTGGCACCGATAACACTATTGGCTATGACACAGCAGTAGAAACCGCTATGGATGCGTTGGATAAAATTCGCGATACTGCCGAGGCCATGGACCGAGTCTTTATTGTCGAAGTTATGGGCCGCAACGCTGGCTATATCGGCATTAGCAGCGCTATGGCTTGTGGTGCAGAGCGGATGATTCTGCCCGAGTTACAGAAAGACAAACCATTAACGGTTGACGCGCTGGTTAAGCACATTGAGTCAGTACAGCGAGTTCGCGGTGACTCGAGCTACGTCATGGTGTTATGCGAACACCAGTGGCCCGGTGGCGCAGTCCGACTTGCAGAACAGTTAGAAGATCGTCTTAACTTACCTTGTCGTCCCTGTTTACTTGGGCACGTTCAGCGAGGTGGACGCCCTACGGCTATGGATCGTATTTTAGGTACTCGTCTGGGGGTACACGCCGTTGAGTTAGTCCGGCAACAGAAAACCGGTGTTATGGCTGGTGTTACCGCGAATGAACTCAGTGAAACGCCATTCGCTGACACCTGGACGCAACGTAAAAAATTGAGCGAAGAGTTAATTAATATTCAACAAAGTCTGTTTAATCCGATCAAAAAAGATCGCAGCAAATCGACAAAGTAAGAGAGGTCTGCAACAACAATGCCCCTAACGCCACTAACGGTGCCACTACCCGTACCATTAAATGACCCAAGCCGCCCGTTTTTTGGCGCGGAACACAGCACCGATTTACACCCGGGACATACCCATATTCTGGGGTTTGGTTTTGATGGTACCGCCTGTTTCCGTAAAGGCACCAAAGAAGGCCCGGACGGTTTACGCGCCGTTTCCGAGGACATTGAGTCTTACTCGCCTTACCTTGACGCCGACTTAGAAGATCAAACCTTCTACGACTTAGGCAACCTGCGGCTGGGTTTTGATGACGACGAAGAAAAACAGTGGCATCACGCGGTTCAAGACTTTAATGCCATTTTTGACTCGCTTGATCTAGCACAGGAAAAAATCAAACTGCTGACCTTAGGTGGCGAGCATTCTATTTCGTATGCACCTATCGTTAAGTACTTAAAGCAATATCCCGATATGGTTTTGCTGCACCTGGATGCTCACGCTGATTTACGTGATGGTTTCCTCGGTTACCATTATTCGCACGCGTCCATTATTCGTCGTTCTGTCGACCATTTCGGGCCCGGCCATGAGCTGATTCAGTATGGTATTCGCTCCGGTACACGCGACGAGTACCAATGGATGAAAGAACACAAAACCATTCGCAGCTCGCGCAAAGACTTTCTCGACAGTGTTGAGGCTATTGCCAAAGACCGCCCTGTATACCTGACATTGGATCTCGATTATTTTGATCCTTCTTTTTTACCGGGCACAGGAACTCCTGAACCGGGAGGCGAAGACTTCCATTCCTTTGTCAGCCTGATGAAACTGTTGCGCCAAAAGAACCTGGTCGGTGCCGACGTAGTCGAGTTGTCTCCACAAATAGACCCAACCGGCAATTCCGACGTGTTCGCCGCAAAAATTGTGCGCGAATTATTACTCGTATTACAACAGTCGGGAGCCTGAAATGTCAGACTGGAATATTGATCAAGCAGAAGAGCTGTACGGCGTTAATCGCTGGGGCGCGGGATATTTTTCCATTGGCGAGAGTGGCAACATTCAAATTCGACCGAACCACCGCTTACCCGACGTGACCATCGATATGAAAGAGGTGGTGGATGAAATTATTTCGGAAGGCATCCCATTCCCGGCCGTTATTCGCTTTCACGACATTCTGCGCTCACAGGTTGAGATTATTAACGAAACCTTTGGTAAACAGATAGAAGAAGCCAACTACCAGGGGCAATATTGCGGCGTGTTCCCGATAAAAGTTAACCAAATGCGGGAAGTAGTCGAAGAAATCATGGACGCAGGTGAACCCTACAATTACGGTCTGGAAGCGGGTTCTAAGCCAGAGTTAATGGCGGTAATGGCGTACAACGATAACCCCGACGCGTTGACCATTCTTAATGGCTACAAAGACAAAGACTATCTGACTCTGGCGCTCCTCGGGCGTCAACTAAAACGTAAGATGATCATTGTTATTGAGAAATTCAGTGAACTGGAAATGCTGATTCCGTTGGCTAAGAAAATGGGTGTTGAACCCATGATTGGTTTGCGCTCAAAAATGATGGTAAAAAGTTCCGGAAAATGGGCAGGCTCCAGTGGTGATCGGGCTAAGTTTGGTCTGAGTATTGCCGAAATCCTGAATGTTGTTGAACGCCTGCGTAAAGAAAACATGCTGCATTGCGCTAAGCTGCTGCATTTCCATATTGGTAGCCAACTGTCCGATATTCGTAAAATTAAAGAAGCGGTCAACGAAGGCGCGCGTTTATACGCCAAATTAGTGCAGGAGGGCGTGCCTTTAGAGTATCTAGATATTGGGGGCGGCTTAGGCATTGATTACGACGGTACCAGTACCACCAGCGACTCTTCGCGTAACTACTCCACAGAAGAGTACGTTGCTGACGTTGTCTGGGGTGTAAAACAAATTTGTGACCTGGAAAAGGTACCCCACCCTAACCTGGTCAGCGAGAGCGGCCGCGCTATGACCGCGCACCATAGCTGTGTGGTCACTAACATTGTCGGTGAAATGAAGCCCGGCGGAACGGAGTTCGATATCAGCGCCAGCGGTGACGAACACATTTTAGTTAAAAATATGCGCGAACTGCACAGCTCGGGCGACCAGTTCCACCCGCAGGAGCGTTACAACGACGCTGCCGGTTACAAACAAAATGCTTATGAAGCTTTTAAGTTGGGCATTTTATCGCTGAATGAAATGGCCAAACTGGATACCATGTACTGGCAAATATTGGCAGATATCCACTATTCATTGGATAAAGATACCTATGTAATGCAGGAACTGGAAGAGCTGGACGACATGCTTGCCAGCCAGTACCTGTGTAATTTTTCGGTGTTCCAGTCGGCGGCAGATACCTGGGCCATTGGGCAAGTGCTTCCAGTCGTGCCTATTTCGCGGCTAAACGAACAGCCAGAAGTGCGCTGCTCAATTGTCGATATCACTTGCGATAGTGACGGTAAACTCAGTAAGTACATTGAAGGCACCGAAATTAGCGATCATATTCCCATGCATAACCTGCGCAAAGGCGAAGACTACCATGTGGGCTTATTCCTGACTGGCGCATATCAGGACGTTATGGGCGACATGCATAACCTGTTTGGCCGCTTAACCGAAGTGCATGTGTACTGCCACGACGACGAACCCGGCGATTTCTATATTGAAGAAGTTGTCCCAGGGACATCGGCTGAAAAAGTACTACAAACCATGCAGTACAATACCGAGTACATGGCCAAAACGGTGAAAAAACAAATAGACCGTCAAGTACGTAAAGGTTCAATGGCGCCGCGCGAAGGTGTCCGCTGGACAAATTTTTACGAGCATTGTTTAGCCGGCAGCACCTATCTTCGTGTTGAATAATTCACCAAAACAACCGCTTAGTGTGCAATTACTGAGCAAACAGTAGAAAAGGTACAAAAAGCGGTTGACTCGAAACTGAAAAAAACGTTTAATACGCCTCGTTGCCCGGATAGCTCAGTCGGTAGAGCAGAGGATTGAAAATCCTCGTGTCGGTGGTTCGATTCCGCCTCCGGGCACCACCATCCCTTCCAATGCCGTCCATACTTGTACTTTAAGCCTTTATTAATCAAGTACTTGGACGGGGTTGGAGTCTTTTTTAGTCCTTTCTGGTTCAGTAACATCCACACTTTTTAGTACACTGTTTAGTAACACAGAACAAAATGTACTAAAGGCGTGTTACTAAAATGGCTCGTATAACTAAACCGTTAAGTGCTCGAGAAGTCAGTGAAGCTAAGCCTAAAGACAAAGAATACAATCTTTATGATGGGCAAGGACTTCAACTAAGAGTTAAACCTTCTGGTAAGAAGGTTTGGGTCTTTAATTATTTTGAGCCTTTCACTAAACGCCGCAGAAATTTAACGCTTGGTACTTTCCCTGATTTGTCTCTAGCGCTAGCACGTGAAAAGCGCCAGCAAAATAGGGAGCTACTCGCCCAGGATATCGATCCCATATCTCATCGTGACGAGCAATTCGAGGCAAAGCGGGCTGCCGCTGGCAATACATTCAAAGCAGTAGCTGAGCGTTGGTTCGAGATACACAGCAAGGACTTAAAGCCTGGCACAGCTCAAAAGCTCTGGCGCTCGCTAGAGAATGACGTGTTCCCACGAATCGGATCAATCCCCATTAAGCAGTTAACGGCACCGAAAGCCATAGAAGCCATTGAGGCACTTACCAAACGCAATAGCTTTGAAATGGCACGTAAGGTCGCTCGCCGGATGAATAACGTAATGTCTTTCGCCTGTAACGTCGGTTACATCAAACATAACCCTCTTACAGGGATTAAAAAGGTGATCCCATCATCAGATGTTAAGAACATGCCAACACTGGCTCCTGATGAGTTACCGGAGCTCATGCGAGCTTTAAACTTTGCCAATATTAAATACGTGACACGTTGCTTGATTGAATGGCAACTGCATACCATGGTCCGTCCAGGTGAGGCCGTGCAAGCCCGCTGGGAAGAAATCGATTTCGATAAAGCCATATGGGCGATCCCCGCTGAACGAATGAAAATGGCACGCCCTCACGAAGTACCATTAACTAAGCAGTCACTAGCATTGCTGGAGTTCATGCAGCCATTGAGTGGCCATAGAGAGTTCATATTCCCTTCCGATAGGGCTCCCCTAAGGCATGCTAATAAAGAAACCGCTAACAGGGCACTCAAGCGCATGGGCTTCGAGGGACGCCTGGTTGCTCACGGACTAAGAGCACTAGCCAGCACAACTCTTAACGAGCAGGGCTTTGACAGAGACGTGATTGAAGTTGCGCTGGCGCATAAGGACAAAGACAAAATTCGAGCGGCATATAACCGCGCCACTTACATGAAGCAGCGCCGGGAAATGATGGAATGGTGGTCTGGGCATATTGAGAAGGCTTCTACGGGCTCTTTAAGTCTGGCAACGTTAATAACTCGCTAGCTTATTTTTTGTAGCTCAAACAGTTAAGCACTTTCGTGTACTTCCTTTACGGTTTTGTTTTTCCTGCTTGTTTAGCGTTATAAGCTCTGTAGTAGTCTACCTTTTGAATACAGTATTCTGTTAGGTCGTAATCGGCCTCCATCTCTCTAATAACCGTTTCTTGAACCTCAAGCGTATCACCATATTTGAGAGCTTTATATTCTACGTTACGGGAGTTCTCCTCAATTTGCTTCCGTTTTTCCAAGCTATTCGCGTCTAATGCGCTCAAATCTTCAACTACCAGCTCATCAAACTTACTGAAATAATGTGTCAACTTCTTTGGCGCTTCTTTTCTCATGACCTGGATTATCGAACGAATTAAAGACCGCCTAGAATCCCATTCTAGGTCTGCAATATTCATCTTGTCCCATAGCCTAAGGCCCACAGCTCTTCTACAATTATCCTTCTCTACAGTCCAACCCTGCCTACTCATTCTGGTTGAGCGTGATTCCAAGTTATCAACTTTAGTGCCTTTGGCTCCATGATTACTATCATCATAAATTGACTTGAATTTTTTTAGAGCCACCGAAGCTCTCTTGCTTATTCTTCTATCAACATAGACCCTGACCGAATCAATAGTCCTTTCACCAACGTATTGTTTACCCGGTTCATCCCAAAGCTCCTTAACTTCTCTCTCAATCTGATAGAAAGAATCTCCGACGTTGTAATTAATAACCATGTCCCACTCAATATCAACACTGCCCGGAATATCAGAAGCCAAAACCTTAATACCCGAATCGTCTTTCCCCATACGCGGGTGTGCCAGGAAACTTAAAAACTCGATATCAACTTCATCCTCGCTACCATCGTTGACGTACACGTCCCAACTGATGGATGAGTCTGGCACTGAATAGAATAGAGTTGGTAAGAAGCCGAGTATGTGAGTCCAATCATTTAATCTTTCTATTAGCGACAATTCATCCTCGTCAAGCTCACTTATCGAGTAGCCATGCCTACCTATCAAAAGGTCATACGTATCGTGCGAGAAAATATCTTGATGATTTGCCTTCCGATAAAGATATACCAGGCAGTTACAAAATTGATGAAACGATTTTTGGCCTAAAATGTTTTTACTCACTGAGCCTTTCAGTTTCAACTGAACATCTTTGAAAAGGTCGATCAGCCGGGTTAGATTCAGCTCAAACTCGCTTGCTATTTCTTGGTTTGACTTAAGTAGGCTGTAGAAATGTCGGTGAGCATACTGAAACCTCCACCACTCTTCTTGCTCAACCGCTGACTTTGAATTATCCAAAATACCCCCCTAAAAGCATAAACCTTTGATTATTAAATGTTTTTATTTTTACTTTTTTTCACATTTTCCCTCCCATACTGAACAGCTTTCTTTCTTTCTTAGCTTGCGTTCTACTCATTTACGCATTGAGCCATTTTTTGAAAAGGGAGGCAGTATGCAACAACAAACTAAATTACCAAGTCGCATTTTACGACTACAGGAGGTCCTTGATTTATTGTCGATTTCAAAATCGTATCACTTTGCGAAGTTAGATAAAAACTCAAAAAGCTACGACCCTACCTACCCAAAACCAATTAATGTTGGTGAACGGTCGGTTCGTTACATCGAGCAAGAAGTCATTGACTGGATCAACGCACGTAAGGAGAAAAGAAATGTTAACTAAAGGTGTACCAAACTTATCAAAACCAAACAGAGATCTTAGTAATGGGTTATTCCATAGTCCAATTACACAAGGTGTAGTGAACTCGCTGACCTCTACTGTACAAGCTCCAAGCGAGCTAATTTTACAGGCGGTATTAGGCGCTATTTCCACAGCAGCACAAGGGCAGGTTGATGTTGAGAGAATATATGGAGGCTCAGGACCAACGTCGCTATTTTTATGCGTCATCGCTGAATCTGGAGAGAGAAAAACAGGTGTAGCGACTAAAGTGTTCAAACCCATTATTGACTTTGAAAGAAAAGAGGCAAAGAAATACGCAGAAAAGCAGGAAGTTTATGAACTTGAACTAGAGATTTTTAATGACAAAAAGAAGCTGATAAAGAAAAAACTTAGTCAGGCTATGAAGACAGGCAAAAAGGAGGCAATAGAAAGCGCAGAAGCAGAACTCTTGGCTTTACAACGTAAAAAGCCTAAAGAACCAATCAAATCACAGTTTATTTTCGAAGACGGTACGCCAGAATCAGTTCAGTCTGACATGAGTAAAGGCAATGGTAACGCGGCGATGGTCTCTAACGAAGGAGGTACAGTCTTTGGCGGCCCGATAGCCAGAGATCTCGCTTTTTTAAACAGCCAATGGTCAGGAGAGTCGTTTACAGTTAACCGTAAAACATCGGAGAGCTTTATTCTCGACAATACGAGACTGACACTCTCCATTTTAATTCAGCCAAGCGCGATTGAGACGTTTCTTCACAAGAAGGGAGTCGAAGCAATAGGTATTGGTTTCTTGGGGCGATTCCTTTTTTGCAACCCACTAACGACTCAAGGAACGCGATTTTTAGACCCATTTAGGGTCGAATCTAAGGAGGGTTACGAACGTTACGTTGAGAGAATGGAAGAAATACTGGCTGAGAATTTCACGACCAACCAAACTCGGCATGTTATCGAGTTTTCTGACGAAGCAAAAGCCTATGCTCAAGACCTTTACAACGAAATTGAGCTTGGCTTGCAAGTCAACGGACGTTTTCAATATGCAAAAGATCACGGTAATAAGCTGCTTGAAAACATCAGCCGCATTGCCGCATTGCTATCCTATTTTGAGCATGGGAAAGACGAAAAAATAAGCTTAGGGATTCTCCAAGATGCGGAAAGGATTGCGTTTCACTTTTCCGACACTTATCTGAGGTGTTTCCAGACTTATCCTAATTACTTGAAAGATGCATTTGCTCTTCAAGAATATTGCCAAACCAAGCGAGAAAATGGTGAACGGTACATATCAAAAGCGGCAATTAGACGCAGTGGCCCAAGCCGTCTCAGAAATCTAAGAGCGCTCACGCAGGCTGTGGAGTTACTACAAGTATGGGGAGAGCTGAGAGTATGTAATGACCCAACTACTGGATTAGTATATCTCGATTTACAGCCTACCTTTGCTCACGACCCGCATATGTGGAACCGATTCTACAACAAGTATAAAGGCAGTCTTTGACCGTCGAAAGCTTGAATAGCTATGGAGGAAAAATAAACGACATCATAAAACTGAGTACTTTTCAGCGCTGAAACTCTTAAAAAACCGATATTTCTGATATCCGTATCAGAAATATCAGGATTTTCGACCATTTCGATTTGAAATCGGCTCGATAACGGCACTCACTGCGAGGAATTGATCAGCCTCGTAGCATTGCCCAACCGGCAATTTTTTTGCCATTCAAATGCTAACTTCCGAACAACGAGAGTTAGTCAAAATCGTCGAGAAGGCTGTAACTTAAGATCCAAAAGTGCAGCGAATGCCGACAGGTGTTTTCTCGGTAATAGTAATACTTATAACTAACACTGTTTACATCATTCATTGGTACGTCTAGTAACCAATGCTTAGCCAGTGATAGGTAAGCCCCAAGCTTACCGTCTGACTCATGGTTAAAGATTACAGGATCAGATCAGTTATGAGTATTCAATGATCATGGAGCTAATTATGAATTTGCCAACACGTAATCCAATGAATCACAACCAAACACTCTACTACGACAGTTCGTACAGAGGCCTGCCTCTCTGGCCTCAGCATGTGCCTTATATTCAGGAGCCCTTAGATGGTCTGCATGACACAATGACAAGAGCGCTTGATGAACATCCACGTACGCTAGCTGTTCGCTTTGATTTGAAAGTGCCTGTAGCCGGTATTCCTTTACACCTTGAACCGCCAATGGAGCATTTCATCAGAGCTGTGAACCGGAAAGTTAAGGCGAAATATGACAGAGAAAGGTTACTTAAAGGCTCTGCGCATCATTGCACTGTCCGATATGCCCGTAAAGCTGAGCAAAACATACAATCACCATACGAGCATTACCATGTTGTTCTTTTCGTCAACAACGATGTCTTCAGGCAGGTAGGCAACTTGGGACCTGGTGATAACTCAGAGCTGGGGAAAATCATTAGAGATGCCTGGTATAGCACGGGAGGCGTTAACGCTGGCCCTACTGAGTATTTAATTCATGGGTCAACGCCGTCATACCGTCGCTTAAAAGGCCCGTTTAATTCATTCAGTCAGGAAACTCGAGAGGCTTTTAGGCATTACAGCTACTTATGCAAGGAGAGTACAACGCTTTATCAACGTGGACGCCCTGCGTTCACCACTAGCCGCAAATAGGACAAAAAATAAAGCGCCAGCATAAAGCACCAAGCAGCGTAGCAGAGGCCCAGGGATAACCTCTGCTACGTACCTAGCGACAGTACAACTACAACAATCCCCTTTCAGCAAACGAAACCGTATCTTGGCCTACTACGATGTGGTCAAGCACGGGGACGTCTATGTGGTTGAGCGCGTCCTTGATACGCGTGGTCACACGCTTGTCAGCTTCCGATGGCTCAGTCACACCCGATGGATGGTTGTGCGCCAGGATGATGGCAGCGGCGTTTTGCTGAAGCACTTCCTTCATCACTTCACGGGGGTACACCGGGGCAGCGTTAATGGTCCCGAAGAACAGCTCTTTATACTCAATCAGGCGATGCTGTGAGTCCATCAGCATTACAGCGAACACTTCACGTTTTTGATGCGCCAGCTTGTACCTAAGGAAGTCTTTTGCTGCAGATGGGCTGGTGAAGCCCTCGCCCTTTAAAAACTTCGTCTCCAAGATTTCAGACGCTTTATTCAGCACATCAACCTCAGTCATCGGCCCATTCGTTACATACTCAGCGTTTTGCTCGTGCATTTTGTGTCTCCATCTTTTCGATTCTTGAATGCACGTGCGTGATATAGGCCTGAAATTCGGTAGGTTCTCTATTCGCCTTAATTCATCTCAATTCTTACTAATCCTATGACACAAAAAAGGAGAAGCTCATGCGGTTTCTAAGATTAAGCGAGGTTCAAGAACGCGTCGGGCTGGGGCGCACCTCAATTTATAAAATGATGGGGGAAGGCAACTTCCCCAAACCTGTTAACACACTGGGAAGAAATGTTGCCTGGTTAGACTCAGAAATTGATGAGTGGATGATGGACCGTATTGACGAAAAGCGCGGTTTGTCAGTCCCAAGAATTAAGTATTGAGTCTGCCAGGGCTATTTAAACGTCTTAACAACGAGGAAGTCACTATGGAGCTCTCGTTCCTCAACGCAAGTGATATCGTCAAAGCGCACTTAGCGCTACACGGCAAGGTAGAGCCTACGGTGAATACTTCAGCCTTGATAAAAATTACTATCGTTATCGGCAGAAAGTACGATGGTTTCGACGTCAGTCTTGAAACCATCTTTCAGATTGCAGCTGAATACGGCATTCAGCTGGCGCATAACAACTGGCACCCGAATCCAGACAAAGCCGCCGAAACAGCATACTTAACCTGTGTGCTGCATTTGAATCGCTACGGCATCGATATGGACTGCTCTCACCGCGATTTACTTCTTATGATTCGAGACAGCTGGACCCAACCAAATAAACTTGCGGTTCACATGCTCAAAAAATACCTAAACAGCATCGCTGCCAAGTACAATCAGCATTGCCGTACAAACCTGAATTTTCAAGTTGCCGACAGTTCGGTTAGAGAGCCAATGCACTGTCATGAGTTAGCGAATGTTGCATCCCGGCTCGCTGAGAGTTTCAAGTGAGGAGATAGTAACGAACAGAACGTAAGTTTTTAATGAGGACCTATCAATGGGGTTTTAGGATTCGGTATTTGATATTGGCAAGCAAGTCTTTGTCGGAAGGGTCGAAGCAAATTAAGGATGTGAGCAACCGATTAAGTAAGCTCAAGCGAAAAAGCGACAAAGACTTGCTTCGTATGGTAACCGACAAGTCTTGGTCATCGACGGTTTACTCAAAAGACAGAACCATCGCACGCCAAATTCTCAAGTCTCGCGGTTATAACGACGAGCAACTTCGAAAATAATATGCACAAAACTGTATGCTCTAAAAGCATCAAATACCAAAGTAAACTAATTTGGGGCGCGAATGTTAACCTTCGAGGTTACGCTACAAGGGTTGTGTAAACAATTTTACAGTTTGCTACAGAAAGCTTTTGATTGGGTATTGTGATTGATAAAAATATATCCCAATATGAGAACATAAATTACTTGGCATCAATCGTTCTAGCCAGTGGTGGCTGCTCAGTGGCAACAATAAAGCAAATGGTGTAAACTTCGCTACCATTTTGACAAGGCACCAGCAATATCGAAACTGTGGGGGATTCTTTGGACAAGGACTTGTATCATACATGTGAAGCGAATGGAGGCCCTGACATTGTAGCAAAACAAGCTCCTTTTCTTAGTGTAAACAATGAGAGGCAATGGCTCACACAGGGGTACTACTTTTGGATAGAAGACATTCGCTTTGCCCACTTTTGGGGGAAGAATTCAGTAAAGGGTGATTACGCGATCATTCGTTCAAAAGTAAAGCTAGATGACGGGGAGTATTTAGATCTAATTGGTAGCCCGTTGCATATAAGTTACTTTAAGGCTTTAATTAGTAAGTACTTAGAAAAAGTTAGAAAAGAGCTCGATAGTAGGTATGACCCTACAGTCCATGAAGTTATAGCTCATTATAGAAAGTGGGCTGAGAAGCAACCTAGCTTGTTTCCATTCAAAGCTATAAGTTGCTGCGACGACTCTGAAAACTTAAAGCGAAAGTTTATTAAACCTGGTGGTCGAGAGAGGTTAGCTCTCAACGAGAGACAACAACTATGCCTTTTCAAAGGAAATGAAGATTCAATCCACGAGAAGGAGCTAGTACACCCAGAAGACTGGTGTGCGTAAGGAGAGAACAATGGATTTTTTACAGCGAAGTCTGGCATTAGCCGACGAAATTTTAAATGAAAAATCAGCACAAGAATTTGAACAAGAATATCTGAGTTTGAAATGCGGGATAGGTCCCACAGTGTCTAGTTTATTGGTAGAAAACTGTGAGCACAGCGTTTCAAGCTCTTTCGATATATCTACATTGGCATTCGTTAGCGAGCAATTCAAAGTTGCTGGAAACTCTAACCCCAAAACAGTGAAGAGTTTTCGTGTTGTAGGTAAGCACCGCCAGTTTACTGTAGATCTCAACGATGGAACCAACCTTCCTGAGGCTGCTTAATGAAAATTCAGTTTAATGATGGAAAGGTTAGTAGTCTGCATATATCAAGAACAGGATCATCTGATAAAGCAGAAAGTGATATCGAAAACTTTGAAATACAGTCTGGTTTTCCAAGTGAATATCCGAAGGTATACTTAATACTCTTCAAGCTATCTTTAAGAACTCCTTGTGGAGCACTAGTAGACCTAGAATATGAAGCCACCTTCGAAACTGACGAAGAAATAAATGATGATTTTAAGAACTCTCAGTTCATCTTAGTTAATTCGCCTGCCATTGCGTATCCATACCTGCGGGCTTATGTCAGTGCCTTGCTTACTTTGTCTGGTTACGACAATGTCATATTGCCGACAATGAATTTTCAAGCTATGTATAATCAATCTCAAGCTGATAAAGATAGTGAATAGTTACTCCAGCTTTGAAAAAATTTTCATGAGAAAAAATAAGCCCAGGGTGACTTTACCCTGAGCCTATCCCTTAAAATCCAAGCTCAAGCATTAGCTGGCGCTTATAGTTGCCGCCAAGTGGAAGCACTGTTTCGTCAGCCAGTTCGACTTCCTGGTACCGACCCAGCTCTGACAGCAGCTTTCGCAAATGATCACGTTTTACAATATGGCTTCTGTGGATGCGAATGAATCTATCATCCAGTATTTCTTCCATATCCGATAGCGTTGCTCGATGCAGAACTCGCTCGTTGCCAAAGTAAATCTTCACATAATTACCAAACGCCTCCACACGCTCTATTGATGCAACAGCAACAAAACGAACCTCACCAGGACGCGTTTTAACAGCGATAATGTTTCGCTTCATGCTACCCATACCTAGTCCCTTTCCATAACCAGGTCAGCATCGATGCTATTACCACCAGCCAGTCGAATCGACGTTCGCCCCTTTATCGAGTAGTCGTTGTAAATAGCAAACAGCAACGTTGTGCTGAGCCCTATCGCCACAATGGCCGTGATCAGTGAGCCAGTAGATAAGGTTCCGATAATACCTGAGCCCCACCCCAGCGGATTCCAGAAGTTGGTAGCAAAAACCCCAGCTGAACCAACAGCCAACGCAAAGGCACCGGACGATGCTGATTTCAATGTTTTCACGTCATCAGCCAGTGACGCGCTTTTTACAGCTATGGTTTTGTCTTGCCTTTCAATAGCACGCTCTAGCTCTGACTTGGTGTATACGACCGTTACGTTCGACATACATGTTCTCCTAATTGACAGTTAATTAACTGCAGCCGTAACTGCCATTAGGTGATATAGGTTTGATTTATTTTGCTCTCACTTATTAACCAGATAGACATAAAAATCTTAAGTACTAACTCAATGTAACCTGACTCAATTTCGTCTGTTCTCGATCGTTAAAGTGCTTTTTTGCTAAGGCCGAAAAGTTTACGCTGGCTAGGTTTTGTCGAGTTACCTGCGCTGCATCGACACTTATTGCACTCTTGGCTAAGTCACTCGAAAAAGCATCGAAGCTCACGTCTTTTAAAAGCCCAAGGGCATCTTGTTGAAAAATGCGTCCAAGCAAATTAAACCTGAAGGGCATCTCAAATCGGCCTCTTTTTTTCCAAGAGTCAAACAGCTTACTTGCCTCTGATTGAATATCGTCCAAAACTCTATAGCTAACAGCCTCACTGTCCAGACGGAACTCTGCATCATCAAAAAGCTCCCACAGTTGGTTGCTGGAATAGCTTAACTCTGCTCTTAACTCTTTTATTTTGGCTGGAATTTCACTTCTAGCGCCACTTCTATCAAGTACAATCGCCAATAAGGGAG
Organism: Idiomarina sp. PL1-037; assembly: GCF_034422975.1. NCBI lineage: Bacteria > Pseudomonadati > Pseudomonadota > Gammaproteobacteria > Alteromonadales > Idiomarinaceae > Idiomarina > Idiomarina sp. PL1-037. The sequence continues at coordinate 827,245 of NZ_CP139873.1, read as the reverse complement.
GAACTGGTATATCGATAACTCGCTCCATTTTCGTAGCCCAGTCCACCCACGAATCGTCTATGGTTTTGAAAAACTGATCACCATTATAATTCTTCAGCCGATCAAATGACGAAGCAAGAGCCCTATTCCCTAAGTAAGCGGTTCTCCCACTTGCAGATAAAGGAACTAAATAGCTATTTATTTGTTTATCTGTTGTAAGTGCAACATCTTCGAAATACTCGTCCGAATGCTCGGCTACCTTGATAAGAGGAAGTCTTTGAAAATCGAGTTCAAAAACGGGTTCATTATGCCCCAACTCTCGCAATTTCCTGGCAAACTCACTTTCCTCTTGGCTTTTTTCATTCTGTCGTCGTACAAAGCGCTCCTCCAGGCTTTCGTTTTCGAAAGCAATTAATTGATCAATTGGCGCTATATGCACATGAAATCCGCATTCATCAAGAATGCTTTGAAGGCAATGACGGTTGAGTGTACTGGGATAGATACTTTGCTCAAATGAATTGCCATTTTCGAAAATAGTTTTAAGAGACGCGCAAGGAGCAATCTCATGAGTCGTTTGGTGAAAACAAAAAGCCCTGATTGCTCGCTCAGCTGCTAGCAAATCATCAAATGATTGAATATCACCCTCGACGACTCGCGCTAAGCTATTTAAAGCGGTTCGGTCAACAAAGGATTGCTCTAAGCGGTTAGCCATATTTTCAACCATTGAATGCGAGAGCGTTAAATTATCAAATGCTCCTCCCCACCTATAAATTGCCATTCTCAATTCCTTAGTCGTAGTTACCAACCTAAACACTTAAGCGTACTTATCGTTTTAGTTGAGGTTACAGTACAGTTAGTTTTAGATCACACAAAAATAATAAGGGCCGTTAGGCCCTATAGTTCAAGCTCAGCAAAGTCACGGTCAACATCTTCCTGAGTAATGCCAATATAACGCAGCGTCACAGCTTCAGAGCTATGACGAAGCATCTTCATTACCCTGGCGATGTCATTAGTGTTTTTGTAAAGATGATAACCACGTGTCTTCCGCATTGAGTGAGTACCCAGTTTAATGCCAACCTCCTCCCCTATCGCCGCGAACGCCCGCGAAACGTAACGGCGGCTAATCGGGGCCTCGTCCAAACCTTTGGACCATTGGTTCCGGTAAGACTGAAACAGGTAGATATGCTCGGGATGCTCTTCTTTAATGCGACCAATAATAGACCGTGCTTTGTCGTTCAATTTAATAGTCGCTTGTTTTGACGTCTTTCCCTCAACCAAGGTCAGACGCTCATCGTGTATATTTTCAAACTTGATGGATAGCAGATCCGAGATCCGTAACGCCAGGTTTAAGCCAACATCCCAAACATCAGCAATTTGCTGACCATAAGTTCGTTTGAGAAGGTAGCTAATCAGCTTCACGGTATCCAGATCTTTAACCGCTTGTACTTCGGCCATGATCGAGTTCCTTTTTTGCTGTAAAACGTGATTTTGAGTACTTAAGAGGGTATAAAGGGGGAAATAGCCCGTTTTTAGTGGGTTTGCTTGTTCCCGTTATTGCAATTTGGGAACATTAGCAATTGAGGCTCACTCGGCATAATATATATTTAAGAATATTACACATCAGTATTACCTGAACGACACAACTCTAAGCACTGAGTCGCCAAAAACTTCTTACCTTCCTCATCGATATAGCAATAAAAAAGCACGCCCAAGTCGGGGCGTGCTTTGCAATTAGCTAAGGCCTCCACTTAGGCTTTTGCAGTTCCATTGAAGCGCTGCACTAAGTAGTAAAGCGCTGGCAGCACCACCAAAGTCAATAATGTCGACGAGACAATGCCGCCGATTACCACAGTAGCCAGTGGTCGCTGTACCTCAGCGCCGACACCGGTATTAAGTGCCATAGGGACAAAGCCCAGGCTAGCTACGAGAGCAGTCATCAGTACAGGTCTTAACCGCTGTTGCGCGCCTTCAAACACCGCATCTTTCAATGGCAGTCCGTCGCGCAGCAGTTGCCGTATGAATGTCAGCATGACCACGCCGTTCAAAACCGCCACGCCCGACAGTGCAATGAAGCCGACTGCAGCGGAAATTGATAGCGGCATATCACGCAGCGCTAATGCGAATATCCCGCCGGTCAGCCCTAAGGGAACGCCTGTGAATATGACGAGTGCACTGCTCAGCGAATTAAACGCACTGTATAGCAGGCCAATAATTAATAGCAGCGCTAATGGCACAACCAAACTCAACCGTTGGGAAGCTGATTGCAGCTGTTCAAAGGTACCGTCGTAGTTAACCCAATAACCTGCTGGCAAATCAACCTCAGTCGTTAGCGCATCCTGAACATCTGCCACAAAAGAGCCCAAATCACGATCTTCAACATTCGCACTCACAATAACATTGCGTTTGCTGCTTTCTCGGTTAATTTGGTTCGGTCCACTTTCCAAACTCAATTCGGCGACCTCTCCCAACGGCACATAGCGCAGCTCAGGGTTGCCGGCAGGCAGATCAATAGGCAGTGATTTAAGCTGTTCAATGCTCTTACGCCATTCTTTGTCGAGACGTACCATTAGCTTGAAGCGTTTATCCCCCTCGTAAATAATCCCTGACTGAACTCCACCAACCGCAGCTTGAACTGCTCGCTGTACATCAGCGACTGTTAGGCCTAATAACGCTAAATGATCACGCTTAGGTATCACTGAGAGTGTCGATAAACCCGTCATTTGTTCAACCCGAACATCAGCAGCGCCATTAACGGTGCGAATGACTGCGGCGGCTGAGTCGCCTAACCGTTTAAGCGTTTGCAAGTCATCGCCATAAATACGAACCCCCAAGTCAGCTCGAACGCCTGCAATAAGTTCGTTAAACCGCATTTCAATCGGTTGAGTGAACTCGTACTTATTACCGGGAAGCTCTTGCACAGCAGTTCGTATTTCAGCAACCAGTTGCTCTTTGGTTTTTTCTGGGTTTAGCCAGTCCTCACGCTCCTTTAAAATAATAATGGTATCAGCGACGCTCGGTGGCATAGGGTCGGTCGCAACATCCGGGGTACCAATTTTTGAGAATACCAGTTTAACTTCGTCAAAGCGTGACACCACAGACTCGACATCTTTTTGCATTGCTATAGATTGCTGCAAGCCAGTCCCCGGAATGCGCAAGGCTTGCATGGCAATATCGCCTTCATCAAGCTGTGGCAAAAACTCAGTTCCCATGCGACTCGCCTGAAACATTGATACCGCAAACAGCCCAAAGCCAAGCAAAATAATGACAACTGGAAGCTTCAGTGTTTGCCGTAAAACCGGCTGATACACTTTGCGGGCGGCTCGCATTATTCGGTTTTCACCGTGCTTAATATTGCCACGGACAAATATTGCAATAGCAGCGGGTACAAAGGTAACGCTGAAAATCAGAGCCCCTAAAAGCGCGGCTACGACAGTAAACGCCATGGGATGAAACATTTTGCCTTCAACACCACTTAACGCAAATATGGGCAAGTACACCAGCATAATGATAAGCACACCAAATACCGCAGGGTTAAATACCTCACGAGTACTATGGGTTACTTCAATTAAGCGCTCTTTAGTGGTAAGTACCCGGCCTAAGCGTTGCTGTGCAATTCCAAGCCGTCGCAAAGCGTTTTCAACCACAATGACCGCACCATCGACGATAATACCAAAATCAATTGCGCCCAGGCTCATTAAATTACCAGACACCTTGTTGGCGACCATGCCGCTTACCGCAAACAGCATACTCAAGGGAATAACGCACGCCGTAATCAGTGCTGCACGGACATTTCCAAGCAGAATGAAAAGCACCACAATAACCAGCACCGCACCTTCAAACAGGTTTTTCTCGACCGTTGCAATAGTTTTATCAACGAGAGAAGTACGGTTATACACCGTTTCAATCACCACCCCGTCTGGCAAGCTTCGTTGCACCTCCTCAATTTTATTGGCGACATTCTGTGCAACGATGCGACTGTTTTCGCCAATAAGCATCATGGCCGTGCCCAATACCACCTCGCTCTCGCCCGAGGTTGAAGCGCCAGTGCGTAATTGTTCTCCCAGTTTGACCTCAGCCACGTCACTCACGCGCACCGGTGCATCATCACGTTTTGTCACGACCACACCACGAATATCATCAAGTGTCTTAAGCTGTCCAGGCGAACGCACCAACCATTGCTCACCATTTTTCTCGATATAACCGGCACCAGCGTTTCTATTGTTAAGATCCAATGCTGCCAAAAGGTCCTGCATGGTCACTTTATAGGCCAGCATACGACCGGGGATGGGAGCCACCTGGTATTGCTTTTCATAACCCCCCACACTATTAATCTCGGTAACACCGGGCACCTTGACCAGTTGCGGCTTAATGATCCAATCCTGGATGGTACGCAACTGCTCGGGCGTATACGCCTCGCCATCGGCATTGGTAGCCCCCTCTTTCGCGCGTACTACATAATTAACAATTTCACCAAGGCCGGAGGCTATTGGCCCCATCGTCGGCTCGATACCGTCGGGTACTTCTCCCCTTACCTTTTGCAATCGCTCACTGATTTGCTGTCTAGCCCAGTAAATATCGGTGCCCTCTTCAAACACCACGGTAACTTGCGACAACCCATAGCGTGAGATCGAGCGGGTGTAGTCCAGCTTTGGTAAACCTGCCATCGCGGTTTCCACCGGATAAGAAATACGTTGTTCGGTTTCTAATGGCGAATAGCCTGGCGCTTCTGAATTTATCTGTACCTGAACATTGGTAATATCCGGCACAGCATCGATGGGTAGCTTTAATGTGCTATAAACGCCCGCAGCTGCTACTAACAAAGTTGCGGCAAGCACCAGCCATCGACGCTCAACCGCAAAGCGAATGAGTGCATCTATCATTGTTTACTCTCCCTAATCGCTGTGGCCTGCGCCTTGTTTTAGAATGTCAGCCTTTATCAAGTAGCTGTTTTCAACGACATAACTTTCGCCATTCTCAATACCCGATAACACCTCGGTGTATTCACCGTCAGTTCGGCCTAACTCAACTTCCCTGGCTTCGAAACGATTACCCTCTTTAATAAAAACAACGGGGTTATCGTCTAAACGTTGAACAGCATCATTGTTTATCGCCAAGCTCGCGTTAAAGCTGTCTGTAACGACATCCGCTTTTACGTGCATTCCCGGTCGCCAATGCCCCGACTGATTGGGCAACTCGATACGTGCGCGTGCAATATGTCCGCCAGTCATTTGTGGCGAGATATAAGACACAGTTCCTTCGACGGTTTTATGATGATGCAAGTCGTACACATAGGTCGTTTGCTCTTCTGCTAACGACTCAATGTTCTCCGGGAACGCTGAAAGCTCTACCCAGACCGATGATGGATCCAGGACTTCAAATAATGGCTTTTGCTCAACCACTTCACCAACATTGGTAAAACGTGCAGTTACCTCTCCGCTAATTGGGCTGATGACTTCAAATGCCGTGCCTGTCGTAACATTCTCAACAACAGCCAGAGTTTGCCCGGCTTTTATGGCATCGCCGATATTGGCCTTTAGTGACGTAACAATACCTTTGTACTTCGCTCCGATATGCACAATATTGTTATTATTGGGGGCTATTACACCGAAAATTGTTTGCTTTACTCGAATGCTTTGAGCGCTCGCTGTTGCCAACGTTAATTTCGCGTTTTCTATTGCTGCATCACTTAAATTGGTATGGGGTACTTCATGCTCTGCGTGTTTTTCCTCATAAGCCAATACGGGCAGTGAAAAACTGGCAATGCAGATAATTGTAATCAATGTGTTGAGTTTCATTGTTGTACTCCTAAAAACGGCTGTCCGGTCATGCGCTCTAATTCGATGATGTCGCTGTAAATCGCATGTTTCCGAGAAACTTTTTCGTACTCGAGTTTGGCTAACTCCGTTTGCGCGTCTAACACTTGCAACAAAGAATGCGTTCCGCGTGCGTAACCCTGTTGAGTCTGTTCAAGTAATTGCTCAGATAATGGCATCAGTCGCTGATTTATCTTTTGCAGATAACTTTGGTGAGTTTGCAAACTGTGCACTAGCGATAAAGCCAGTGATTTTAGTTGCTGCCGAACCTGTTTTTGCTGCGCCAGGTTAGACTGATGCAGTAATCGGCTTTGTTTTATGCGACCGACGTTAGGGTCAGTGAACTGCAATGGCATCGATGCCTGGACGATTAAACCTACATCATCGAACTCATTATTGTAGCGAGCCCCGACACCAACGGTAATATCCGACTTTGAGTCCGCTGCTAACGCTCTGGCTTGCGCTTGTAGAAGTTGCTCAGAGTCCAGTAAACGCAAATACTCCGGCGCCCGATTAACAGCCGATAACACGTTGGCTTTTTCCGGGAGGCTTAGCGGAAAAGTAAAGTCTCCAGAGACCCGCTTAAAGTTGAGCTCGCCTGCCCACATTGAAGCCAGTTCAGCTTGTTGCTTTTTCAGTTTACCGTTCAACTCGTCAGAGAAAGCGTATTGGCGCTCTAACTGTAATTTAATGCGAATAACCTCGGATTTAGGCACCGCGCCAGCTTCTACACGCTCCTGTGCCACTTTTATCAGTCGCTCAGTTCGCTGAATTTGACGCTCGCTGGTATGCGCGACTTGCTGAAGTTTTAAAATGTCATAGAAACGCTGTGTGGTTTCTGCCAAAACCTCAATTTGACGATACTCAAACTCTGCTCGCTGAGCTTTCTCTTTTTCGGTTGCAGCTTTAACTCGTAACTGCCGTTTGTCCCCTAACTCTATGAGCTGAGAAAAGGATACGGTCAATTGTGAGTTACTGATACCTTCTAGCCGTCCTGAGCCGGCAAAGTTTTCTATTTCCGCAGATACCCTTGGGTTCGCTGAAAACTCAGCCTGCTCTATCAGTGCTCCTGCAGCTCGTATTTTATAATCATATTCCAGTAACTCAGGGTTATTCTTGAGCGTTTTTTGTAACGCCTCTTTCAGCGTTAAATCTGTCGTAGCAGCCGTCGCCGCAGGCACTAGCGCGCCTAAGCAAAAGGCTGCCACGAAGTATAAATACTTCATGTTGCTTCTCCATTAACTTATAGGTTTTAAAAAGTCTAAGTTAACGGTTACGCGTTTGGTGGAGGTACAGGGGGTTGGTGAGTCAGGCTTTGGTCAAAACCTACCGAGTTTGAGTTGGGTGCCAAAATAACAGGCACGGCTGAAATTAAGAGGTTATAACCAGTAATGCAACTAATATGAGGTTGTGTTTGTTGTTTACTATCATATATTGATTTATTTAAGTCTTGATTTTCACGCTCAATTTCTAAGACTAAGTCATACGCAACTCCTGCACTCTTTATTGAAGACTGACTGAAAGTACCAGCCACAGGAGCACAGGCAAAAGAGCTATGAATGAGCACAGTCAGTATTAAAAACCAAGATATTTTCATTCAATTACCCTACTCAATATAAATTCCTAATCCATCCAAAATAAGCTCGGCCATATTAATTATTATACTTACTATTTACTTAGAACCCGGTAGATTCGGTATCATTGAGACCTGCAAGTTGCTTAACAGTAATAGGATAACTCCTAGGGTAATTGCAATATCGGCAATATTAAAAACTGGCAATTGCCACGTTTGCCAACCTAGATGAAAGGAGTCGACAACATAGCCACGAAACAGTCGGTCAATGAGGTTCCCAACCGCCCCCCCAAGAATCAGCCCGTAGCTAATGCCATCCCGTTTACTTACTTTATTAAAGATCAACCTCGTTAAAGCCACAGACATTAGCAGAGCAACCCCAATAAAAAAATAGCGCTGCCAACCTCCACCATTTGAAAGCAGGCCAAATGCCGCACCAGTGTTCCAAGTGTGTACCCAATTGAAAAAAGGGGTCAATGAAATCGAATCACCGTAAGCTATTGATTGCTGCGTCTGCCACTTGATCACTTGGTCAAAGACTACAGTTAAACCAGAAATTAACAGAGAAATATAGGGCGAAAATCCTTTATCAACGCAGGACATTCAGTTCCCCTTCAGTGCAAAAATGCGTCTTGACCCGTTAAGCACGATTAAACCTGCTATGCTACCTATAATAAGATCTGGGTAATTCGACCCGGTCAACGCAACGAGGATGCCAGCGATGATTACGCCAAGGTTAATCACTACATCATTAGCTGAAAAAATCCAACTTGCTTTCATATGCGCACCACCTCCTCTATGTTTGGAGATAAGTAGAAGACAGATGGTATTGCCAATCAACGCGACAAATGCAATCCCCATCATCGCAAGTGACTCAGGTTCACTCCCGAATACGAAGCGTCTCACAACTTCTGCAAGTACACCCAGAGCCAAAACCAGTTGTAGTACGCCAGCTAGGTGCGCAGCACGTATTTGCATATTAACACTACGCGCTACGGCATAAAGCGAAAGCCCGTAAACTGCCGCATCGGCAAAATTATCTAAAGATTCCCCAATCAAACCAGCAGACTGCCAAAGCAGTCCGGCAGTCATTTCCACCAAGAACAGAAGAGTATTGATGGTGAGCAACCAACACAAGGTGCGGGACTCCTGCTTATCCGAACTTGCCGAAAACTCCTCAGCTTTGATTGCCTCGGAGTCCGCAGCAGTGTCTCTTTCAAGCGAGGCACCCAAACCTAGAGTCTCTAATTTAGAAGTAATAAAGGCTGTCTCACCATCATGTAATACCTTCAGCCGACGGTTTGACAAGTCGAAGGATAATGAATGAATTTCCTCAAACCCATTCAGTGCCAAGCGAATCATTCGTTCTTCTGATGGGCAATCCATTTTTGCTACAGAGTAAACGATGAGCCGTTTACCTGACTCTTCGTAGGCATTTTTTGAGTCGCCATTTGTTCGAACCGTATCAAAGGAACTAGCCATCGTATTACTTACCTTAAATATATAGTTTCACAATTAAAAACTATAAAGTTACTATAAGGTCAAGAAATTACTTAACTAGATAGGAAATTTTCTTATGCGTATTGGTCAACTAGCAGACTTATTAGGAATTCAAACCCAGACAATAAGGTTCTATGAAAAAAAGGGTTTGTTACCTTTACCAGCTCGTAGTTATAACGGATATCGAGTATACACTGAAAAACATTACAAAAGACTTAAGTTTGTATGTAGCTGCAGAGCTATAGGCCTTTCATTATCTGAAACCCGCAGATTACAAGATTATCAAGACAATCCACATCAACCTTGCTCAGCCGTTAATACCCTGATTGATGAACACATAATGCACATACGCTCTCAAATTACTTCTTTGCAAGATCTTGAGAAGCAACTCACTTCAATTAGAACAAGTTGTACTGGCCAAAGCAAAGTTATTGCGTGTACAGTTCTTAATAAAATTGATGAAATAGAATCTGTTAGTTGTAACCGAGACGTCTAAATTTCCGGAGGTTACACAACGTACTTACACAATTTTTTAAGGTTGTCCAGCGGAGCTTCGTTAGGCTACTGAGTGTCTAGTGAACTAGTGGCGATTCAGAATGCACTAGTTGAGAACTATTTTTAATTAATGTATCGTTAAGCTGCTTATTTAGAACTGTAGGTAATGATGCTTAGACTCGGATTTTTAATACTGGTGCTTGTTGCTGTTCTGACTCAAATCAGTCAGGCGGTTGCTGATGTGCATCAATCTCACCAGTCCTCTTCTGAGCAACACCTCAATTTTGAGCATGACGAATCGCACATCGATAAGCGAAACCTCCCTAAAAGTGGCGAAGTCAGCTTTGACTGCCATCATTGCTGTCACTGCCATGGTTCATTTCATTTATATGCTATGAAGGCTGAAAAAACTCTCGCTTTACCACGAATGGGCACAATACGTCCTGGGTATACTGAGTTTTACACTAACCCTCTATCATCGCCGCTGTTCCGGCCTCCTATCTCCTCATAACTGCCTAATAAGCTGCTTTAGCAGCGCAAAAAAATCATTATTTTACGCAGTAATATGACTGAGGAGTCTATCTATGGGTCCGTTTTCGACACATAGCAAACGCTTGTTTATTGCCGTTAGTCTGGCAATAAGTTCAAGCTACGCCAATGCACAACAGTTGCCCGAGCGATGGCAACAAACTGTTCAGCAACACCCCAGTGTTGAAGCAGCTCAACAGCAGGCTGAAGCTCTCATTCAACAGGGCAAGCAATTAAATCAGCCTTTGTACAACCCTAGCTTATCGTCACGCTTAGAGCGCGAGGGTGACATCAATAATTACACTGTTGGCCTAAGCCAAACGCTGGACTGGAGCACTCGCAATGAAGCACGAGCCAGTCAGAGTGACGCCATGACGGCTATGGCAGTGAGTATTTATCGCCAGTCGGCGACATCGCATGCTAAAACTCTGTTGAATGCCTATGTGCAATGGCTGGATGCAAAACAGCGTTACGCACTGGCCAAGCAGCAAGAGAAAATCGTTAAACAGGCGATAAGCCTGGTTGCCGAACGACGTAAAGCCGGTGACTTAGGTGCCGTCGACGAACAACTGACGGTACTCGCACTAAGTCGGCAACTGCAACAAACGGCAGCGGCTTATCAACAACTGCAATCCGCTGAAGCAGAGTTAAACGCTCTGCTAACAACGTCTGATGTCGGTCAACTCTCCATTAATGAGGAGCTATTTAACGTTGAACCTGCGTTAACGACTCGTTGGCAACAACATCCAGCGTTAAAAGCCGCTTACCTGCAATGGCAATTAAAGCGCGCCGATGTCGACTGGAAACGCTCGTTAACCACCGCCAACCCAACCATAGGCGTCGAAGCGGGCGAGAGCGATAACGAAACAGTAGTTGGCTTATCATTCAGCATTCCACTACAGATTCGCAATAACTACAGCGATGCGGTACGCGCAGCCAATAGCGAAGCTGTTGCTGAAGAAAAACGTTTGATTGCACTAAGGCAACAATGGCAAGCAGCACTGAAATCATCTCTTAACAATTATCGTTTTGTGAAAAAACAGTGGCAAAGCTGGCAAAGAGACTTTCAATCTCGGCAGGATGAGTCGATGCAGGTGATTGAACAGTCCTGGCTCGCCGGTGACCTATCCACCACCGACTACCTCACCGCTGTGCAACAGCAGCTCGATAGCCAATTTGCAGGGATAGCGCTGCAAACACAATATCGGTTGGCCGCCATTGAATGGTTGTACCGTTCGGGCGAACTCAGTAAAGCGCTGACGTTATCGCCGTTAAGCCAGCAAACAAACGCAGAGATTGGAGAGTAAACGATGTCAGTAAAACCTTTATACGCAGCAATAGCACTTGCGCTGAGCTTTTCGGTTATGGCGCAGGATGAACACGGACACGACGAAAAAGAAGATACCCACAAGGAAGAAGGCAAACACGAGCAAGGTGAACATAAGGAAAGCTCAGGCGTGGAGCTATCCAGCAAGCAGCTATCCATGGCAGATATCACCACGCGAACCTTGCAAACTCAAGTCATTGAATATCCGGTTTATGCCCCGGGCGAGGTGGTTGCTAACGACTTTAATAGCTATATCGTGAGTCCGCGCATCGATTCGACCGTTCTCAAACGTTTTGTCAGTATTGGCGATCACGTCGAAAAAGGTGAGCCACTGGCAACCCTCTTCAGCGCCACCATGGCGGAGGCGCAAAGTCAGTATTTGGTCACACTTAACGAATGGCAACGCGTGCAGTCACTCGGTGAGTCAACGGTTGGTGAAAAACGCTTTGTTGAAGCGAAAAACGCCTTTACCTCAGCGCAAGCGCAACTCAAAGCATTTGGTATGTCAGCCAGTGATATTAAGCGTTTAAGTAAACCTGACTACCCTATCGGCGAATACCAACTGACCTCAGAAATTGGCGGGATTGTGGTTAGCGATAACTTCAAGCAGGGTCAGCCAGTCAATGCCGGTAACCACTTGGTTGAAGTTCTGCAAGAAGAAACCTTGTGGGTGAATGCTCGGCTACCGGGCTCAGCTGACCTTAATGTGCAGTTTGGTGATCCTGTTACAGTGAGTGTCGACAATCAGCGCTTTGCGGCAAAAGTCATTCAGGAAGGCCACACAATAGACCATAAAACCCGCACCCGAACGGTACGACTTGCGGTAAATAACGAAAAGGACCAATTACACCCTGGTTTATTTGCGGATGTTTATTTCTCAGTCAAGTCGGATGGACCGGTGCTTGCAGTTAAGGACTCAGCCTTAATGCGGGCATCTGATGGTGACTGGCAGATATTCATTGAGCACGAACCCGGAAAGTTTGAACCGAAGAAAGTCGAATTGGTTGATGAAAAAGGTCCGTGGAAAGTCATTCGAGGCGTTAAGGAAGGCACAGAGTACGTCGATAACGGCGCGTTTTTCGTTCGCTCTCAAATCGCTAAAGGCGGTTTTGACCCACATAACCACTAACAGGAGGTTGTATGTTTCAGCGCATTATTCAGTTTGCTGTCGCTAATCGCCTGTTATTGGTATTGGCTTTATTCAGCATCAGCATTGCGTCATTTTTTGTTATTCCCAAACTTAATCTGGATGCCTTCCCCGATGTTACCAACGTTCAGGTAACGGTAAATACGGAGGCCCCCGGGTTAGCAGCGACCGAAGTCGAGCAGCTGATTACCTATCCGATAGAGTCGGTGATGTATGCTCTGCCCGACGTCAAAGAGGTTCGGTCAATCTCAAAAACAGGTTTATCGGGCATTACAGTGGTGTTTGACGAGAGTGTCGATATCTACTTTGCCCGGCAACTGGTGTTTGAACGACTGCAGGCGGCAAAGGAGTTGATACCCGAAGGCGTAGGTACACCCGAAATGGGTCCTAACTCCTCCGGCCTAGGCCAGGTTTATCAGTATCTGCTACTTGCCGAACCGGGCTCCGGTGTCAGCAGTATGGAGTTACGCAGTCTAAACGACTATGTGGTTAAACTGCTACTAATGCCCGTTGAGGGAATTACCGAAGTCTTGTCCTTTGGCGGCGAAGTTAAGCAATATCAGGTTAACCTCAATCCCGCTAAGCTGTTGTCTTACGACCTTACCCAGCAAGACGTAATGGGCGCGGTCAACAATAATAACGGTAACGTTGGTGGTTGGTATATGCCCCGCGGTCAGGAGCAGTTGGTTATTCGCGGCACCGGTTGGTTGGATAGCGGTAAAAAAGGCCTGCAACAAATACGACAAATACCGCTCAAAACCGTTGACGGCGTTTCCGTAACACTGGGCCAGGTTGCCGACGTCGAAATCGGTAGTGAAATTCGCCAGGGGGCGGTCTCAATGTCGCGTAAAGTCGACGGCGAGGTCAACCAGCTGGGCGAAGTGGTATCGGGTATTGTGCTCAAACGCATGGGCTCGAATACCAAAGCCACTATCGACGGTATTAAAAAGCGCATTCCGCTTATTCAGCAAGCATTACCCGAGGGTGTCACCTTTGAGCCGTATTATGATCAGGCCGATTTAATACAAAAAGCCGTATCTACGGTCGCGTATTCACTGCTCATTGCCTTTGTCTTTATTATCGCAGTATTAGCACTGTTTTTGCTCAACATACGCGCTACTTTTTTAGTGTTACTGTCCATTCCCGTTTCTATCGCCATTGCCCTGATGGTAATGTCCGCGATGGGCATGTCAGCTAACCTGATGTCGCTGGGCGGGATTGCTGTTGCCATTGGTATGCTGGTCGACGGCTCCGTGGTGATGGTTGAAAACATCTTTAAGCACTTAAGTCGTCCGGATAGTGAACACCAAGACGACGCCGAGCAACGCACAGAGCACCGCGACCCAGATCCTCAGGCAGCCAAACTCGATAGCCATGGTATCAAGCTGCGAGTTAAGGAAGCGGCGAACGAAGTGGCACGACCGGTATTCTTTGCCGCCATGATTATCTTGGTGGTCTTTATGCCACTGTTTAGTTTTCAGGGTGTTGAAGCTAAATTATTTGAGCCCATGGCTATCAGTATTATGTTGGCCATTATCTCCGCGGTTTTTGTGGCCATCATGGTTGTACCGGCATTAGCCAGTTACTTTTTCAGTCGGGGTATTAAGCCTCGTGAAAATAAACTGCTTAAACCACTAGATAATGGTTATAAAAGACTATTATCGGTGGCGTTACGCAGTAAAAAGGCTGTTATTACCCTGGCCGGTGTGCTGTTTGTCGGCGCTTTGGTGTTAGTGCCTCGTCTCGGCACAGAATTTGCGCCCGAATTGGAAGAAGGCACGATTAATATTCGCGTGACATTAGCCCCCTCCTCTAACCTTGAAACGGCCTTAGAGGTGGCTCCGAAGCTTGAAAAAATCCTGATGTCGTTCCCGGAAACCACCTACGCACTCAGCCGCATTGGACGAGCTGAAGTGGGCGGTGATCCAGAGCCTATCAGCAACATCGAGATATATGTGGGCCTTAAGCCGCAATCCGAATGGACAACGGCATCCGATCGCTACGCCTTACAAGAAAAAATGGAGGCAAAACTAGATGCTCACCCAGGCTTGTTGTTTAATTTTTCACAACCTATTGCAACACGGGTTGATGAACTGCTCTCAGGTGTAAAATCGCAGCTAGCCATCAAACTATTTGGACCCGAGCTTGACGTGTTGGCCCGTAAAGGCCAGGAAATAGAAGGTGCCGTCAAGCAAGTTGACGGGGCGGTTGCTGTAGCGATGGAGCAAATAAAAGGTGAAGCACAACTCGTGGTTTCGCCGAAACGCCAGCAACTCTCACGCTACGGCTTAAATGTCACCGATGTACTGAGCGTTGTCGACAATGGCTTGGGTGGCGCTTCGGCAGGCCAGATCATTCGCGGTAATGAGCGCTATGATATTTACGTGCGGCTGGCCAAGCAATTCCGCGATACGCCGGAGTCTATTCGTTCGTTACGCCTGTTAACTCCCTCAGGGGCCTGGGTAACCTTAGGCGAAGTCGCCCACGTCGCAATTGAATCAGGACCACCGCAAATCCGTCGTGATGACGTACAGCGTCGCGTTGTGATTCAATCGAACGTTCAGGGTCGTGACATGGGTAGCGTGGTTGCCGATATTAGGAAGGCGATTGACGAGAAGGTGGATTTACCAACCGGTTACTCAGTCGACATTGGTGGCCAGTTCGAAAGTCAACAACGAGCACAGGAGCGCTTGTCCATTGTCGTTCCCATATCGCTGGCACTCATCGCCCTGCTGCTTTATTTTGCTTTCGGCACCATGGGTCAAGCCATGTTGATTTTGGTGAATGTACCATTGGCAGTCATCGGCGGTATTGTGGCACTCTATGTGTCAGGACAGTACTTATCGGTGCCCAGCGCCGTGGGTTTCATCACACTGTTTGGTGTGGCGGTACTAAACGGTGTGGTTCTGGTCGAGAGTATTAACCAGAGAATAACCGATGGGCATGCGGTTAATGATGCCGTGTTTGATGGCGCGTGGTCGCGACTACGCCCGGTATTAATGACAGCAATAACCTCAGCGTTAGGACTCATTCCCATGCTGTTTGCAACCGGTGCAGGGGCTGAAATTCAACGCCCACTGGCTACCGTCATTGTTGGTGGTTTGGTATCAGCTACTCTGCTGACATTGGTTATCTTACCCGTGCTCTATCCTTGGTTTTCGAAACAAAAAATTAAGGATCTGAGCCGTTAGGGTTCAATAGCATTTAAGGGGGCGGTTATTGTCGCCCCCTTTTATTAAAAGAGGAACGTATTATGGGACATCACCATAACCATGATCACTCAAAGGACATGCCGTCCAACCGATTAGGTTGGGCATTCCTGCTTAACTTTGTTTTTACCATTATTGAGTTCATTGGTGGTTTTCTTACCAACAGTACCGCCATTTTAGCTGATGCCGTTCATGATCTTGGCGATAGCCTGTCGTTAGGTCTCGCGTGGATACTAAATAAACTTGGCAAAAAACAGGCTAACCAACACTTTACCTACGGTTATAAAAGACTGAATCTTGCCGGTGCATTTATTAATGCCGTTGTGTTAATCGCAGGCTCTGCCTGGGTACTTGTGGAAGCAATTCCCAGACTCTGGAACCCTCAGATGCCCGTCGCTGATGGCATGATTGCTTTAGCCGTCGTTGGCATTACAGTTAATGGATTTGCTGCTTACAAATTGTCAGAGGGCAAAACGTTAAACGAACGCGTTATTAACTGGCACTTGCTGGAGGATGTTCTCGGCTGGGTCGCTGTACTTATCGTTGGTATTGTTTTGCTGTTTGTGGATTGGCCAATTCTCGATCCGCTACTGTCGATTGGTTTTACTCTATTTATTTTAGTGAATGTGCTGCGCAACCTGTGGGCAACGCTGAAACTCTTCATACAAGCAACTCCGGACAAAGAAACCTACAGACAAGTCGCTGACACTTTGCTGGAGCTACCTCATGTTGCTGACCTACACCATCTGCATTTTTGGTCACTAGATGGCGAGGAGCATGTATTAACCGTTCATTTGGTGTTATCTAAAAACCTTGATATCGAGGCCCGTAGCGATTTAAAACAGCGCATCGATGACGTCCTTGCGCCCTATGCTTTAAGCCATACAACGGTAGAACTAGAAGATCCTGATGAAGCCTGTAGGGACAACTGATAATGAGTGCATTATTTTTAATGAAAACACTGGGCTTATTTATCGCAACCGCAATTGCAGAAATTGTTGGTTGCTATTTACCCTACCTATGGCTCAAAGAGGGCCATTCGGTTTGGTTGCTCATTCCGGCGGCAGTGAGCTTAGCCTTATTTGCTTACTTGTTAACACTTCATCCGGCGGAAAGCGGGCGGGTCTACGCAGCTTATGGTGGTATTTACGTGTTAACTGCCATAGTCTGGCTGCGAATTGTCGATAAATCGCCACTATCCAATTTCGACCTGATTGGCACGGCGTTTGTGCTAACCGGTATGGGGATTCTTGTGTATGGCTGGCGTTAGCTATAAAGCAATTCAGTTAAAGAACTCCGCTCAAAAGTTTTACTACACAGACTAACGCACCTTATGTTTGTCCGTGGTAGCGTCCTCAACCCCGTCATTAAGCGAGGCCATCAGTGGACAATAGACATCTCCGTGTCCGGCGCTGCATTTTTGCACCAGCTCATTCAACGCTCGTTCAATTTGCTGTAAGTGCGATATCTTTCGACGAACACTGGTGAGCTTTTGCTCCCCAAGCTCCCGTGCCTCATCGCAATGAGCGCCATCTTGCAGAGTTAATAGCTCACCAATTTCATCCAGACTAAATCCAAGCCATTGAGACGCGCGAATAAAATGAAGCCGAGCAAGCGCTTGTTCGTCGTAATGTCGGATCCCCCCATACGGCTTTTCCGGCTCGCTCATTAGCCCTCGGCGCTGATAATAGCGCACCGTTTCCACGCCCACGCCGGCTGTTTTGGCCAGCGTGCCAATTGTCATTACGTTGCGTTTTTTTAACATAGCTATTGCTTCCGTAGTGAGGTACGGGTTTAAGATTAACACATTAAAGCAAAATGCCCGAAGGAGTTACTCTTATGTCAAATTCAAAATCTGGTCGGGGCTCTCTTCTCGCGGGAGGGATCGCAGCGACTCTGGCATCTGCGTGTTGTCTGGGTCCCCTCATATTACTTGCACTCGGTGTATCCGGGGCCTGGATTGGGAGCCTCACAGCACTTGAGCCTTATCGACCCATTTTTATTACCATTGCATTGATTGCCATATTCTTTGCCTGGCGTCGAATATACCGGCGTGCTGATGACTGCAACCCTGATAACACCTGCGCAACGCCAAATGCTCGTAAGAGCTACAAAGTGATGTTTTGGCTCGTTGCGGTGCTTACTTTAACAGCATTGGCTTACCCCTATGTTGTTCCTTTGTTTTACTAGGAGGCAATACACGATGAAAAAAACAATGATAACAACCATTTTATTTTTACTGTTTAGCATGCCCGCATTGGCGGTTGAGAAAACGGTTACGCTATCAGTACCCGGTATGACATGCGTCACCTGCCCAATTACTGTCAAAGCTGCACTTGGCCAAGTTGCAGGTGTGAGCGCCGTCGATGTCCGTTTTGAAGAGCGGGATGCAACCGTGACATTCGACGACGAAAAAACGTCAGTTAAGCAGCTCACTGAAGCAACGACAAATGCAGGATACCCATCAACACTGAAAGCAACGGCACCAAAAAATCAGTCATGAAACATCACAATGCCTTATAGCTGCTGTAAAACTGAAAGACCAAGGAGTAACCGTTATGAGTAATAACAATTTACACATTGCTGTCATTGGTAGCGGCGGCAGTGCGATGGCTGCGGCACTCAAAGCGACCGAGGGAGGTGCCCGAGTGACGCTCATTGAGAGAGGTACTATTGGCGGAACTTGTGTCAATATTGGCTGTGTCCCGTCTAAAATCATGATCCGAGCGGCTCATATCGCCCAACTGCGGCGAGAAAGCCCTTTTGATAAAGGCTTAAGTACCCATACTCTTAAGGTAAATCGATCAGCTCTCCTCGAGCAACAACAGGCTCGGGTAGAAGAACTCCGTGAATCCAAATACCAGAGTATTCTTAGAGAGAATTCCGCCATTACCGTTATTAACGGCGAAGCCCGCTTTATAAACGATGAAACTCTTTCCGTATCACTTTGCGATGGCGGTGAGCAAACGGTTCACTTTGACCGTGCTTTTATCGGCACCGGGGCCCGACCCGCACAACCACCCATCCCCGGCTTAGCTGAAACCCCTTACCTTACTTCGACAAGCGCATTAGGGCTAAGTAACATTCCTAAGCGCCTCGCTATTATTGGAGCCTCGGTCGTTGCTCTTGAATTAGCACAGGCCTTCGCGCGTCTCGGTAGTGAAGTTACTGTTTTGGCTCGCAGTCGGGTGTTATCCCAAGACGAGCCTGCCATTGGTGAGGCAATAGCCACTGTTTTTTATCACGAAGGCATCAATGTGCTTGAGCATACAGAAGCCAGCGAAGTGCGTTACGACGGACAACACTTCATTCTCAAAACCAATGCCGGAACATTAAAAGCAGAACAACTGCTCGTGGCCACAGGCCGCACGCCCAATACGGAAAACCTCGATTTAGAAACCATCGCCGTACAAACCGAGCGCGGTGCCATAACGATTAACGATCGCATGCAAACCTCTAACTCAAGAGTATATGCGGCAGGCGACTGTACGAATCAGCCGAAGTTTGTCTATGTCGCCGCCGCAGGCGGCAGCCGAGCCGCTATTAACATGACGGGCGGTGATGCGCATCTTGATCTCAGTGCCATGCCCGAGGTTATCTTTACTGATCCACAAGTCGCCACGGTGGGTTTATCAGAAGCTGATGCTAAAACTGGTGGTTACGTCACCGAAAGCCGCACGTTGGGCCTTGAAAATGTCCCACGGGCATTGGTTAACTTCGATACCCAAGGGTTTATAAAAATTGTCGCAGAAAGTGGCAGCGGCCGGCTGCTCGGTGTTCAAGTCGTCGCAGGAGAAGCTGGTGAGTTGATTCAAGCTGCTGTAATGGCGATAAGAGCAGGAATGACAGTCAATGAGTTGGCTGATGAGCTCTTCCCATACCTTACGATGGTAGAAGGCTTAAAATTATGCGCTCAAACGTTTACTAAAGATGTTAGCCAATTATCTTGCTGCGCTGGGTGAGATAACCTAGCTTAACTTCACTGGACAGTTACCAATATTTCGGGTTTAGCTGCTGGTTGGTGATAGGTTAAGCTAGTTCAGGAGTGATAATAGTTGTTATAAGCACTTTTTTTTCATTCATATTAGCTCTTATTTGTCTCACTTATTTGACAATAAGTTTTCCTAGATACCTTTGCATCTGACAATGAAAATCGTATTCTCCGGTCTTTAATACTGGCAATTCGATCAACTTTAACTTATTGGTCGGTAAAGTATCGCTGATCCCCAGATCAGGAACGAAGCGAAGACTGAGATATTTAATTTTATCGAGATGTTTTACAATCCCAAAAAGCGTCATTCTCATACAGGCGGGGTATCGCCTGCTAACTTTGAAAAGGCGTACTTTCAGAATCTACAGACTGTCTAGTAAAAGCTGGGAAGTCCATCTTACCGTCGTCTGAGTGCAGCATAATTTTAGCCAGGCGAACATCACCGGAAAAATTCATCGTAATTTCCGCCGGTGACTCCGACAAAGTCGCACCGTCTTCCGGGCTACTGGATGTCATGCCGACATGGGCGTTGGCCCATGCACTAAAAAATAAAGCGGTGGCGAATGCTAATTTAAATAAGTTTCTCATGTTGTTTCCTCTTTGTTTTATCATCCATTAAAACCAAACTCTGGCCCCTAAGACCACGCCTGTTTCAGTCGTATCTTCACCCATACGTTTCAGCTGGTCCGCCGTGTTTCCTAACGCACCGTTCCAGTAAATACCGATATAAGGAGCAAATTCACGACTCACCTCGTGTCGATAACGCAAACCCACGCGCAAATTACTCAACCCGCTCTCCCGCTCATATTTGTCTGAATCTGTTAGGTTAGCTGTTAACTCAATACGAGGCTGCAAGTACGATGTTTGCGTTAACTGCCACTCATATTCAGTTTCGCTGACAAACTGGACATCACCTTCTTCGTTCACCATCAACGAGTTGTCCATTTCAAACCAATACGGAGCCAGCCCCATGAAGCTAACAACGGCATAATTTTCCATAGAGGCATCGGACGATAAGGAGCCTCGCGTACCGACACCGGCCTGAAACGACCAAAACGGAGACATCAGGTAGCCGTATAACAACTCAGCACTTTCCAAGTCAGTGGGCTCTCCGTCATCTTGAATATTTTCCCCCTCACTTTTGAAGACAAACCGATGATAATCACCACCGTACCAAGCCATCATGTCCCAAACGGCAACGTTCTCTTCCTCGTCTGTTCGCGTTAATTCCAGCCGGTCAAATAATACCTGCCCGGTGTAATATTCTTTAACGGGCTCTGGCCAGCCTTCCTCTGCATGTCCCGCCATTGCCACTGCGGGTAAAAGTGCTGTAGTGAACAACAATGATTTAGCGTACATAGCCTTCCTCCTTATGCCACATTTACCACACGAAACATGCCCGCTTTCATGTGATAAAGCAGATGACAATGAAATGCCCAGCTTCCCGGTGCATCAGCGGATATCAGTAGTGATACTTTCTCGCTTGGTTTTAAACTAATGGTGTGCTTACGAGGACGAGGATACTGTCCATTTTCAAGTTCCATCCACATACCGTGTAAGTGGATTGGATGATCCATCATGGTGTCATTAACCATCACCAACCTTAAGCGCTCGCCGTGACGGAACTGCACAGGGCCGTCAACTTCGGTGTATTTCTTCCCGTCAAACGACCACATATACCGTTCCATATTACCGGTCAAATGCAGTTCAATCTGGCGCTCTGGTTCCCGCTTATCTGGCCATTCTTGGGCGCCAATAAGATCGCTATACACTAAGACTCTATGGTCAACATTATCCAAACCTATGCCCGGTTCATGGAGACGACTGGTCGGATTCATAGCTATCATGGCGGCAGCAGCTCCGTGACCACCTTCACTGTGCTCAATTTTAATGTTTTCCACAGGAAGCTCTTTTTTATGCATCATTTCATGATTCATATGACCGTCTGTGCCGCTCATATTCATCATACCTTTCTCTTCCTTATTTCCTGACATCGCCATGGCCCCCATTCCCATCGCGGCCATACCACGTTCAGGCACCGCGCGTAACTCAGGAACTTCTGCTTCAAGGCCAATTTCTGGTGTTAATGTGCCTCTGACATAGCCACTACGGTCAAAGCTCTCCGCAAAAATCGTATAAGCCTTGTTATGCTTTG
Organism: Idiomarina sp. PL1-037; assembly: GCF_034422975.1. Taxonomy (NCBI): domain Bacteria; kingdom Pseudomonadati; phylum Pseudomonadota; class Gammaproteobacteria; order Alteromonadales; family Idiomarinaceae; genus Idiomarina; species Idiomarina sp. PL1-037. The sequence continues at coordinate 805,528 of NZ_CP139873.1, read as the reverse complement.
GCTGAACAATGACATCATAGGTTTCAGCCACTCCGATACGAAACTCATCAATAGACACAGGCTTCACCGGTTGACCATCTGCCGCCACTACAGTCATCTCTAGACCAGGAATACGTACATCGAAAAAGCTCATCGCAGAGCCGTTGATAATACGAAGTCGCACTTTCTCACCTGGTTTAAATAATGCTGACCAGTTCATTGCTGAATCGCGACCATTCATCAGGTAGGTGTATGTACTCCCTGTCACATCAGCGATATCGCGAGGACTCATCCGCATTTGTCCCCACATTTCTCTTTGCTTCCAGGTTTTCTCTAACCCATGCTGGCGCACGTCCTCGAACGTCTCAAATATCGTACGCTTTTGGTAGTTATAGTAGCCTTCCGCTACTTTCAAATTACGAAAAACCTCATTTGGATCTTCGAATGTCCAGTCACTTAGAATAATTGTGTGTTCACGATCAGCGCCTATATCTCCGTCTTTTGGGTCGATAACCAGCGGACCTAAGTGCCCCAGTTGCTCCTGTAAACCTGAGTGGCTGTGATACCAATAAGTGCCATTTTGCTCAACGTCGTAGCGATACTTATAAGTTCGCCCCGGCTTTATACCTTCAAATGAAACCCCGGGTACGCCATCCATATTTTCAGGCAAAATAATCCCATGCCAGTGGATTGACGTGTCTTCAGATAGTCTATTCGTCACATTTAGCTTGGCTCGTTGACCTTCTTTCAAACGAATTAGAGGACCAGGCATTTGACCATTAATCGTTATAGGTGTACCAACCTTATTCCCTACTAACAAAGGAGACTTCGCGATGGTTAAATCAATTTCATCTTTCGTCAAAACTTGATCTTTAAATTTACGCCCTTGAGGTGTTGCCCATGTTGGGGCTACTTTGGCAATTGCTAACGCGGACGCCACAGTAAAAGCAGATTTAATGAATTTTCGACGCCCTTTATTAAACTCGGTGCTCATTTTCATTCTCCTCTTTTGAGGTTGATTTTTGTCCGTCACAACTATCGTAATTATTTTCAGCACCACCATCTGATATTGACGATTTAAACCCTTTAATCGCACTTCCAAGATCAGAGCCGAAAGTCCTTAACTTTCGGCTGCCAAAAAGAAGGATGACGATAGCTAACAGAATTCCCAGTTGAACCAGGCTCATACCACCGAAGCCCATAATTAATCGCCTCCACCTGATAGTTTCTTTTGCTGCTTAATACTTGCTACCTGCTGATAAGGTGCTATAGAGCCATCCTTTTTCACTTCATAAACGGTATAGGGCTGGAATCGACTTCCCATTTCCATACCGACAGAGCCGACAGGCATTCCCGGAACAGTTAAACCGATTCCGTTAGTTGACTTGTCTCCCTCCAAATAGCGGGAAACGAGTACAGGGGGAACATGCCCCTCGAAGACAAAGCCACTATCGGAGATAGCAGTATGACAGGACTGGATATCAGCACTGATACCTGCTTGACGCTTTTGCTGCGTCAAGTCTATTGGGTGCTGAACAGAAACATTTAAGCTTTCGGGTAAAGCTTTTAACCACTTTTCACAGCAGCCACAGTTGGGATCTTTTAGAACTCTCAGTTGCTCTTCTGCGCCAGCAACTGACATAGACACAGAAAAAAGCATCGCTAAAATAGCGCTATTGCGTTTGATAGACATAATTATCCACCGACTAATAAGTATTAAAGGGACACGTCGGGCGTGTACTAAATTTCTAGAAACTTATTAAACGATAATTATTGGAGGACGAAATAGATTAGACGCGTGTTTAGCGCGAATTGAAGTGTCAATCGGGGAATCGACTTTAGAAGAAAAGTTGATCACAGCGGCATTAACTGAAGAAGACTGCCCGACAAATAAAACTGGACTGCCGGAACAATGCCGAATTGTCATGTCAGCGCAGCACGAATTGTGCTTTTGCTTCTCATGCTCGCAGTCGCTTGCGCTCGCTTCCTGCATCATGCTGTGCTGCATCTGCCCGTCATCATGGCAAGCGTGAGCGTCTACCGTTTGCGAAAACGACATCGACACTAATATCACTGCCATTACTAACAGAATTCGAACCTGCACGAGCACCCTGCTTTTTTGCAATTTAATAAATTTCAGTTTAACGTCATTTAAACGCATGTCAAATAAGGAGCAGATAATGATGAATCACGAAATGTTCGCAGGTATGGGCTTTCTATGGATGCTGATTGTGGGAGCTATTTTTATTGCTCCCGCATGGCGTATCTGCCAACGAGTTGGCTACCCTGGTCCATTGGGTCTTCTGATTGTTATCCCTATCGCAAATATCATTCTTCTTTACTTTATAGCGTTCGGCCCATGGAAAAATGTTGATAAATAGCTAATTCACTTTAACCAAAGCAACAAGTATAGCTTTTCATCTCTGATCAGAAGCACGAATTTATGGGTATACGGATTTAATGGTTGATGGGGCACCTTCACCCCATCAATCTGATACCACCCTCAGATGGTTGATAGATCGACTCCGTAGTTGAGTTCCTCTGCGAAGTCCGGCAGTCCGTAACCGATGGTTTTCTTGTAGAAAGGAGAGACCTTCGCAGTCGGTGCCTTCTTCTTGTGCTTCGTGGTGTAGAGCATTCGTGCCCGCATCACCTCGAAGGAGTAACCGCGCCCTTCACGGTTCTTGTCCTTGGCCAGTCGGTTGATGGACTCCGTGTAAGCGTTGGTGACGGGCATGTCCGTCTCGAAGTAGGTCATGGTCTCTTCGCGCCAGTTTCCCACTGCCCTGACCAGATCGCTCCAGACTTCCTTTTGGCCCTTCGGGATGGTGGCTATCCACTCGTCCAGGGCGGCTTCTGCCTGGAGCCGTGTGGTGGCGTCCCAGATGCCGTAGAAGCGTTCCTTGTGCTCGTAGGCGGCCAGCAGTTGCGGGAATGCGCCTGTCCAGGTCTCCATGATCAGCCGTTCCCGATCTGAAACTTCGTGAGCGCGTTTCAGCAGGATCTTCCGGTCGCCCTTGAGGGTTCGGCTCTGGGAGGGTTTCAGCTCCTTTCTGAGGCCCTTGCGCACCTTCTCCAGGGCATCGTTGGCCATGCGTACCACATGGAACTTATCGACCACGATGCGGGCCTGTGGCAGCACGGTCTTGACCGCTGCCCGGTAGGGGTTCCACATGTCCATGCTGACGATCTCGACCTTCTGGCGGTCTTTCAGCTTCATCAGGTAGTTGGTCACCACGTCCTGACGGCGGGTAGCCAGCAGGTCGAGCAGGGTTCGCTCCTCGATGTTGGTCAGGATGCAGCGGTAGCGCTTGTTCAGGTACAGCTCGTCGATGCCCAGAATGCGGGGCGTCTCGAAGCGGTGCCAGCGCCCCAGGAACTCGGCGCGGGCGTTGAAGATGTCGCGTACCGTCTTCTCGTCCAGACCTGTCTGTGCCGCCACGAAGGTGTAGGGGTGGTTGAAGGATTCCTTCTCCACGTATTCATGCAGCCGCAGCGTCATACGGAAGCCGTCCACCATCTCCGGTAGCTGGGGCCTGAAGGTTGTCTTGCAGGCCCGGCAGGTGTACCGGCGGCGGACCACCCAGAGGGTGACCCGCTTGCCGTGGATGGGCAGATCACGATAGGGAACATCACGCTTGCCGAACCGCACGAACTCACCCTGCACTCCGCATTCTTCGCAGGCAATGGGATCGGGCGCGTCCGCTTGGAAGTGCATGTCGTCGTCGGTGGTTTTGCAGCCCAGTACTTGGTATTGCGGCAGGTGAAGGATGTTGTCGGGAAGTTCGGTCATGGTGTTGTATAGGCGAAGGTTTCAGTCAGATCCATCCGACTCGGCATTGGTGTTTGTTTTTTTACCCAAAAAGCTGCCGGAAACGAAAAGTAAGGCACCGAGGACAATTGCAATATCAGCCAGGTTGAAGGCCGGCCAATGCCAGTCTCGCCAATAGAAATCAAAGGAATCCACAACATAGCCACGAAAGACCCGGTCAATCAGGTTGCCCATGGCGCCACCGAGGATAAGACTGTAAGCGATGGCTTCTCCTTTATGACGATTTTCAAGGATCAGCTTGATCAGAAAAATCGAGACCGCCACCGCGATCCCGATAAAAAAGTAGCGCTGCCAGCCTCCACCATTCGCAAAAAGACTGAATGCGGCACCGGTGTTCCTTAGGTGCACCCAGTTAAAGAACGGGGTCACCGAAACAGACTCGCCATAGGCCATTGATTGCTGCACCAGCCACTTTACAGCTTGATCAGACGTTGCCAGCAGGCCCGATATGGACAACAGGGCGTACGGCGAGAGCTTTTTGCCAATAATGAGCATTATTTAACCCTTGAGCGCCAGAATGCGCCTGGCACCGTTAAGCACGACGAGCCCCGCGATGGTGCCGATAATTAGATCCGGATAATTGGAACCGGTCCACACGACCAGGGCGCCGGCGGTGATGACCCCCAGGTTGATCACCACGTCGTTGGCCGAGAATATCCAGCTTGCCTTCATGTGCGCCCCGCCCTCCCGATGTTTGGATATGAGCAGCAGACAACTGGTATTGGCAATCAATGCGACGAATGCGATAGCCATCATCACCAGCGATTCAGGCTCACTACCGAATACAAAGCGTCTCACCACCTCTATGAGTACGCCCACAGCCAAGATCAGTTGCAGTACACCAGCAACATGCGCGGCACGTAGCTGCATTCTCACGCTATGTCCAACCGCATAAAGTGCGAGCCCGTACACGGCCGCATCGGCGAAATTGTCCAGGGACTCTCCAATCAGGCCGGTGGACTGGGCGATCAGGCCGGCTGTCATTTCCACTACGAAAAGGAGCGCATTGATGCCGAGCAACCAGCGCAGAGTCCCGGATTCTTGCGTGGCAGAGGCTGCCGAGAACTCGGCCGCCTTGATGGTCTCCGGATCGGCAGCGACGCTTTCCTGAAGCGAGGCGCCTAGCTCCAAGGTCTTCAGCTTCGCGGTGACGGGCTCGACCTCACCGTCATGCACGACCTTCAACCGGCGGTTCGACAAGTCGAAGGACAGTGCCCGAATCCCCTCAACGCCGTTCAGGGCCAGGCGAATCATGCGCTCTTCTGATGGACAGTCCATCTTCGGCACGGCATAAACACTGACCCATTCCCCCGACGCATCGGAGGAGGCCTGCATATCGGTATCCGCCGCAGGCCTTGCATGGTCGCCACAGGGGCCTCCGCAGTTTTTACTCATGATATGACTCCACTTGAATGTGATCGGGTTTTCATTTAAAACTATATAGTCGCTATAAGGTCAATAGCGTAGAGAATCCGTTGCGGAGGAACCCGATGCGTATTGGTCAGTTGGCACAGTCAGTAGGGGTAGATACACAGACGATCCGCTTCTACGAACGGCAGGGCTTGTTGCCGCCGCCTGGTCGGCAGGAGAACGGTTACCGTGTCTATACCGAGAAACACGTTGAGCGGCTGGTCTTTATTCGTCGCTGCCGCATCCTGGATCTGTCACTGGCAGAAATTCACGAACTAAAGCGCTATCAGGACGACCCTCATCAGTCCTGTACCGCTGTCAATGCCTTGCTCGATGATCACATCTCTCATGTGCGCTCGCAGATAACCGCTCTACAGGCGCTTGAGAAACAACTCGTTTCACTAAGAGCGCGTTGCAACGATGACCGGGAAGTTAAGGCGTGTGGGGTTCTTGCTGGAATTAGCGAGGGAAGCATGCATCAGCAGTAGGTTGGAGTGCCAACCAGATAATCCGATGAGATGCCGGTTTGCCTCACTCTCATGCAAAGGTAAGATCAACCATTTAATCCGTATACCCGAATTTATTTGCCACTACACGTTCACAAGTTGCAGACCACTATAGCTATGTTCAACGTGTTAAGCGAGTATTGGGCATAGCCAAAAAGTTAAAAGATTCATTTGTGAAAAAGCTTTCAATCAAAAAACTAAAGCTGAAGTTTTAGTAACAAGGTAAGTAACACGCTTGAATCTTAATATTTTTTATCCACTATAAAACAATAAGTTATTAGATCTTATCGATTCCGCCTCCGGCACCAACTTCTTCCTAAAGCCCTGCACATTGTGCGGGGCTTTTTCGTTTATGAGTATCGGAAGTAACACGCTTAGTAACACAGTTCAGTAGCCTCGCGTTAACACGTCAAGTGTTGTCTACACGTTTCAATAGTCGTTTTGCCAAAGCCACGTCATTGGAGCCGCTATACAGTTTTCAGTCTGCAATGGCAGTGCATTGTTAGCGCAATAAAGTTTGAATAATAGTTTGCAGGTATTACCGGTACCATTGCCGTGCACGTGAAGCAGAGCGAGTTAACGGCTCTGGGTAGCCCTGACATACACGCTCTGCTATCCCCAGGAGATGCCAGATTTGTACCACATGTCCCACCTGCATACTCAGCTTAAAAGCCGCCAAATTGACGGCTCAAGTTACCTCCGGCGAAGCTATCGCGTCTTATACTGTCCCACCAAACTCTCGATATCGCCGGACAACTTACTGAGATTATCGGCTATCTTACGAGCGTTATTGGTACCTTCTACCGACTCCTGAGTAATGCTGACTATGGTATGCAAGTTCTCATTGATGGATTCGGACACCGTAGTCTGTTCTTCCGCGGCAGTAGCAATTTGACTATTCATATTATTAATAGTGGATACGGCTTCATAAATCTCCTTGAGGGATTTATCCACTTCCTGAGTCTGCGCCACCGTGCGGTCGCTGCCTTCGCGGATCTGGTCGATGGCGCTCACCACTTCTTTAGCACCATTTTGCAAACGACTGATCATCTGGTTGATTTCTTCGGTGCTTTCGGCCGTTCTTGACGCCAAAGTCCTTACCTCATCAGCAACCACTGCAAATCCCCGGCCCTGTTCACCGGCTCGGGCGGCCTCAATTGCAGCGTTTAATGCTAGTAGGTTAGTTTGCTCCGCAATGCCGCTTATTACCTCTAACACGCCACCTATGCTCTTGGACTCACTGCCAACTTTGGAAATCACATCCACACCAGTATTTACATTCTGCTCCAACCCGCGTACCACGCTAATAGCATTATCGATGCGTTGGCTGGCTTCATGCACTTGTCGTTCCACTTCACTGGTGGCGCCTGCTGCATTGCTGGCACTGGACGCCACATCCTGGGCTGTAGTCGACATTTCGTTCATAGCAACCGCTACCTGTTCGCTCTCATCATGCTGGCGTTTTACGCCCGCATCTGCCTGTTCCATGATCTGGCTGAGCTCCTGACTGGATGTAGCCAGTGTTTGCACAGAACCTCGAAGCTGTTCCACCATATTGGCCACTTTCGATGCGAAGGTATTAAAGGCCTGCGCCAAAGCTCCCAGCTCCGCTACCTGATCCTCATCCAGACGTCGGGTCAAATCCCCTTCGCCGCTGGCGATATTCCTCATAGCTTCCACAGCCCGGTTCAATGGCGTAATAATACTTCGAGCTAAAATGAGTCCCAGCCCAATGACCACAACCAGTGATACAGTAGCCACTATGACGGTAAAACCGGCACTTTTATTCGTGCTGGATTGCAGTTCCGATTCCAGCTCTGATAGCTTCGTCTGCAAGTCATCAATGTAGAACCCAGTTGCGATAACCCAGTTGGTACCTGGGTATTTGATAGCCTTGGCTAGTTTAGGGCTGGCCACCGAGGAGCCAGCCTTAGGCCAGTTGTATTCCACATAGCCGCCTCCCTGCTTTGCCGCATCAATATACTCGCGTACCAGGTAACGTCCTTCCGGAGAGCGGCTATCGTAGTAATTTTGACCTTCTCGGCTCGGGTCGTCCGCACTGACGACCTGTACACCATCCGTGTTATAGACAAAGAAATAATTCTGGCCATTGTCATAACGCAGGTTTCGTAAAATATCCTTTAGCTGGTCTTGGTTACTGGCCTTTTTACCCGCCGTTATCGCCATCTCCAGCAGTCTGTCCAATTCCTGGCGCTTTTGTTGATACAAAGCCTCCCGTTGCTGCTCCACACTGGTTTGACTGATATCGTTTGCTGACATTACGGAGATAACGATCAGTACAACGCCCAGAAGCACAGTCGGTACGGCCGCTAACAGAAGAATACGAAGTTTTATCTAGAGTCTGGCCATGTTTGTGCCTCTTTAGTTAAAAGTGGAATTTGACTAACAGGTTGACGTTGGACTCATGGGTAGGAAAACCCAGCGTATCAGCAATACCGAACTTATTGCGCCAGTACACGTATTCAATCCCCAGATACAAACGGTTATCCAGCCCCATGGCTTGGCCGGCGTTCCATTTAAGCTGAGACGTCCAGTTGAGGCTCGCTCGCTGATCCTCCGTACTGGAAAACCAGTCCAGGAAACCATCATAGAGAAATGACTGCTCAGCAATGGCAAAAGGGTAAGCCCAAGTCGCCGTCAGCTGCCAATTGTCCTCTACCCCGTCATTATTCCTACGATAGGTATTCAATTTCAGGTAGGTAAAGCCTTGTAGATTCAGGTCCACACCTAAACCATGCAAAAAGTGAGTTGCCTGTTGGGACATCTCCACGGTATTTGCAAATAACACATCTTTAATCAGACCATCGTCTTCAGGGCAATAAATGCCTAATTTACAGCCACTCAGACGTGGTGACCACTCAGCGTAATTTTCGCGGCTGCCGTCGCGAGAACGCAAATGATCCAAAAAGAAAAAGCTGTCTCCCCAACTGGCCCCTGCGGCGTGCTCAAAGGTTAATACTTCGCGGCGATTGTCTCCAACACGGTAGTTTTCTCCGTACAAATAAGTGACGCTGACATCCTGCCACAATATTTTTGCCTGCACCGGTATGGTTAAAAAAAGTGCCCCAAGGGCAAGAAGTTTAATTTTCATAGTGTCTCGATATAAGTTTGCAGAACGTTACGAATCTATCCCCGTCTATCGGCAGGTTTCTGCTTTTATTAACAGAAAAGTCTGTGAACAGTTCCGTTACTTAGGAGAGTCTTGTTGAGTCATCCAAATGTGGAGCAATGACCGGCAGGGTCAGGGTAAAACAACTGCCCTTGCCTTCTCTGCTCTCTACGTCAATGCGTCCGCCCAAAACACCTGTAACTAAATTAAATGTTATGTGTAAGCCAAGACCCGACCCTCCTTTACCCAGTCTCGTTGTATAAAATGGGTCGAAGATTCGCTTGATTCTCTCATCCGGAATACCGCAGCCATTGTCAGCTACCGTCAAGCGTACTTTGTCTGCTTGCTCCTGGCTGGCAACTATCTGAATAGTACCTTCTTCTTGTTCGTCAAACGCATGAATGACGGCATTATTAATGAGGTTCATTAACACCTGAGAAAGCTTGCCCGGATAGCTGTCCATAGAAATACATTGCGGCACATCAATTTCCAGCTTGCATGGACTTTTTTGCACACTGGGTCTCATCGACAAACTGACTTCTTCTACCAGCCCCTTTAACTCAAATTCGCGCCTTTGCGAACTGGTCTGGTCCACAGCCAGCTGCTTAAACGCTCCAATTAACTCGGCGGCACGTGTTAAGTTTCGCTCAATAATAGTCGCTCCTTGAGTGACATCTTCAAGGTAATTGGCCAGATCACGCCTTGTCATCTGAGCGTTCATTTTTTTACTAAATTGCTTATTGGCATCCAGTACGGAGGTAGACGACATAAGTGCATTTCCTATTGGCGTATTCAGTTCGTGCGCCACTCCTGCAACCAGAGCCCCTAGCGAGGCCAACTTCTCACTTTGCACCAGTTCGTCCTGAACGTCTTCTAAGTGCCGCAACAAAGATTTTAGTTTCTCCCCGTAAGCATTAACCGCCTGGCGCAGTTCTCCCATTTCATTCATTCTGCCGGTGCGCAGAGTCTGACTTGTTTCTTCATCGGTTAACTGTCTTACTTGCACTGTCGTTTGCTGAATTTTATTAATTAAATTGCGGAACAGCACTGCTGCAATAATTCCGACAGCAACCAACAGTGCGCCAATAGCAAGCATTAAGAAAAAACCCATACTATCGGCCATAGCGGTCATTTTACTTCTGGGTAACACCAACCCTATTATCCAACCGGTTTCATCGTTTCTAACCAAATCAACGTACGCTGCTTCTCCAAGAAGCTTGTCGTTGTGAAGTTCGATAAGACCCGTCTCATTGGTTGTATTTATCTGGAGCAGGCTGCTTTTCAGCCAGGGAATATGCATTGCCAGCTCATTAACGTTGACTAACGAATTTGCATTGCTTTCAATATTAGCTGCAGTAAACGGGAAACTGATCATATGGTTGCTTGAATCTATCGCGAAAGCGTAGCCGTCGTTTTTCTCACCGTAGCGTTGCAGTATTCGGGTGATATCACCAAGTTTGACGTCTATGGTTGCCACACCAGCAAACTCATTGTTTTCATGAATGGGAACAGAGCACGTCACCATCGGTGTACGAGTAAAAGGGTCAACATAGGCCTGTGACCAAATGCAATTATCGCTGCTAGCCTCCATTGCATCTTTGTACCAGTTTGCTTCATGATAACCAGCTCCATCAGAAGCATTGTAATCGTCGACATATTTTAGCTGTCCGTTTTCCCGCCCCCAGAAAAAGCTGCGCCGTTCAATACCTTTACTAAAAGCGCCAGGCTCCGGCCAAATACCACCGCCGGCTATAGAGGAGTCTCCTCGATTATCAATGACAGAAGGCAAGAGCTCTTTGAATATTGATTCATTTTTTGGAAGCGAGGTGGCAGCAGCAGCTAACGTACGAGTCAGAACTTCAACTTGGCCCAGTCGAGCATTAATGAGGTCTACAAGTTCACTTTGGTTTTCGGCAATTTTTTGCTGCTGTTGCTGAAGCAAGTCAGGTTTAACTTTAAACTCCACCACCGCAAAAATAACGAATAGAGCCATTATCAATACCAAAACAAACCCGAGGTTAATTTGGTGCCTTATCATCAAAAGCGGTTTGCTCATAGCCAATGGCCTTTAAACGTAATCCAAAACCGAGCCTTTATCGTAAACTAAATTAATATTTTTGTTAAAATAAAAAGTCAAATAAAAGATTATGACGACCAAAATATAACATTTAACCTTGTTTTTGTTAAGTTAGTTATGGTGGTATCCGAGGTTATAGTCTTGAGGTAAAGGTTATGGTGGGCAACGACGACTTGATCGAATTCGCTGAAGAGGAAGCAGAAAAGCCTGTTTCTAATTCGGTTCCCTGGAAGATATTGATTGTTGATGACGATCCAGACGTTCATGTCACTACCAAAATGGCGCTGAAAGGCTTGGTGATAGAAGAAGCTGAACTCAGCTTCGCCGATGCCTATTCAGCTTCTGAAGGCCTCAGTTTACTAAGAGAAGACGATGATTTTTCTGTTGCTTTAGTCGATGTTGTTATGGAAAGCGATAGCTCTGGCTTGCAATTAGTTCAGGCTATTCGCGATAAGCTTCACAACCACAGTATTCGGCTCATTTTGCGTACAGGGCAACCGGGGTTCGCCCCGGAAAGCGATACCATCCGCCTTTACGACATTAATGATTACAAGACTAAGTCAGAGCTGACCCGAACGCGCCTCATTACCAGTATTGCCATGGCAATACGATCTTACTCGCAAATAAAACAACTGGAAGCCAATAGTAAGGGGCTTACAGAAACCTTAGTCGCTACCGCCGAGCTTGGTCTGCTCTCTGACATCAACCACTTTGCTGCGGGTGTCGTCGAACACCTTTGCACATTGTTGGGCATTGAGAAAGACTGCCTTGTTTGTGCCGCTCTGGATACATCAGACAGCCCCCCTTTTATTCTCTCAGCGGCCGGAGATTTTGCATCCTGGCAGGGTGTACCTTTGGAAAAGCTGCCGGAGGAAAATATACGCCAGCTGTTAATGCAAGTGCTCGAATCAAAACAGCATATATTTGAAAGTGGCATTTGCCTGTATCTTCCAGGCATTAATAATCAAGCACTAGCCGCATTCGTAGAACTTGCTCGTCCCATTGAGCAGTGCGAACAACGCCTTTTAGAGGTTTTTTGCAGCAGTGTTGCAATGACCTTCGAAAAGCTGCAACTTTACAGCTCTATCGAAAAGTTAGCGTTTCAGGACTCTTTAATAAAACTCCCCAACCGTAATGGTTTCATGAGTGAAATTGGGCAGCAACTCACTAATCGACCAAAAGAAAAGTACGCCGTTGCGTTAATTGATTTAGACAGTTTCTCATACATGAACAGCGTACTTGATGACGCCTTTGGTGACGAAATTCTATGCGCAGTAGCGCAGCGTTTGTGTAATCGGCTGACCAAAAGCCACTGTATTGCCCGAGTGGGAGGCGATATTTTTGGTGTTTTGGCGGACGCCAGAGATTTAACGCCTGAAACAATTGAGTCAGTGTTTTCACAGCCTTTCATGCTCCATAAAAATGAGCCTTTGCGTATTTCTGCTACCAGCGGCTTAATCACGGTAGGTGACTCCTCGCTTTCAGCGGCGGAAATCATTAAAAATGCCGGTGTTGCTCTCAAGCAGGCCAAGCATTTTAATCGCGGGAAAACCGTTTTATTTGCTCCTCAGCAAGCCGAGGCAGCCAGAGACAGAATGAGCCTTTTAAGTCGTTTGCGCACGGCATTTTCCAGCGAACGTCTGACGCTTCATTTTCAGCCTTTTATTAGACTGAGTGATGGTGCTGTTGTTGGTGCTGAATCTTTACTTCGGTGGAAAACGGATAACGGGGAATTTATTCCACCCGACCGTTTTATCCCGCTGGCGGAACAGTCGGGAATGATGGTCGCTATAGGAGACTGGGTGCTGCGTTCCGCTTTGCGTTGGCGTTCGGCTATTAGTGACAAAGTCGAAGACGCTTTTCGCGTAGCAATTAATGTCTCTGTTGTCCAACTGAAAGAAGCGAGCTTTGTCGATTCAGTTATTCAGCATATTCAACAACAAGGGCTTAAAGGCTACCAAGTTGAAATTGAACTGACCGAGTCCATAGCGGCTGAAGACATTGTCAGCATCACTGAGCAATTGAAAAACCTCCGTGCACATGACATTGGCATTTCCATGGACGACTTCGGCACAGGGTATTCGTCACTGAGTGTACTGCGTAACTTACCTTTTACTCGTCTAAAAATTGATCGAAGTTTTGTCAGTGGCAACGCTGCGGGTCACCCCTCCTACAGTGTTGCTCGTACCATTAAAGAGTTAGCAGGTAATTTTAAATTGCGCACCGTCGCCGAGGGTATCGAAACTCAAACTCAGTGCGATGCTCTAACAGTAGCAGGCTGTGAAGAAGGCCAAGGCTACTTCTTTGCTCGCCCCATGGACGCGTACCAATTTGAAAACTGGCTGATGTTAACGTGTGACTAATGGGTTAGCCCGGACGTGACAAAAAAGTATTACCTAAGAAGTTAATTGCAGGTTTTTCTTAAAGTTTCTACTATGAAGCGATATTGACCGACAAGCGGAGCCCACAGATGAAGTCAGCCGGTACCCCCAGCAACGAATACGAACGTTTAAAGGCACTTCGCGAAACGGACTTACTGGACTCCCCTCCAGAGGAACGTTTTGACCGGCTTACCCGCATTGTTAAAAACGCACTGAACTTACCCATTGCATTAATTTCTTTGGTTGACGAGCATCGCCAGTGGTTTAAATCAAAGCAAGGCCTCTCGGCGCCAGAGACGCATCGAGACTTCGCTTTCTGTGCCTACACTATCCTCAAAGATCAAATATTTGAAGTCAGTAACGCTTTGGAGGATGAGCGTTTTGCCGATAATCCTCTGGTTGTTAATGACCCTAAAATTCGATTTTATGCCGGCTGCCCAATTCAAAGCTCAGATGGTCATCGCATCGGCACCTTGTGTGTTATTGATACCCAGCCCCGACAACTTTCTGAGATAGAGAAGACGATCTTAAAAGACATGGCTGCCGCCGTGCAGGACGAAGTAAGGCTAACTAAAAAATTTCGGCAAACATCAAAAAATGAACAACGACTCCAGTCCATTTTAAGAGGCACCAATATTGGCACCTGGGAGTGGAATATACAAACCGGAGAAACCGTTTTTAATGAACGCTGGGCGAATATTGTCGGTTATACACTTGCAGAGCTTGAGCCGATATCAATCGACACCTGGATGTCACTGGCACATCCTGAAGATTTAGAAAAATCCGGTGAGTTATTAGAACAACACTTTCGCGGCGATACTGAATTTTACGACTTTGAAGCGCGAATGCGTCACAAAGAGGGTCACTGGGTTTGGGTGCATGACAGGGGCCGTTTAGTGTCTAAAACCCAAAGCGGTGAACCGCTTCTCATTTCAGGCACGCACGAAGATATCACCAAACAGAAACACGCTGAAATGGAGATAAAGTCGCAACGTGAGTTCCTTGAAAAGGTGATAAACAGTAATGTCGTTGCATTTTTTGTACTCGATGCAGAAGGCAATTTTACCTATGCAAACGCCGAGGCAATAAATGTCTTAGGGTTAAAAGCTCAGGATGCTCCAGATAAAACCAGTGCGACCTTTGATGACCCCCGTTGGCAAATCAGTCAGCTCGATGGTTCATTTTTTCCTCCGGAAGAGCTTCCGTTTGCTGTTGTGCGCCGAACAGGTCAGCCTGTCACCGACGTGCAACACGCTATCCACTGGCCTAACGGCGAATGGAAAGCCGTTTCAGTGAATGGGGCGCCTCTGGTTAGTGGTGACGACATTCAGTATGTTTTTGCTGTTCGCGACATAACACCAGAAGTAAAAAGTGAACTGGCATTAAAAGCCAGTGAAGCCCAGTTCCGTTCGTTAGTTAACAACATTCCGGGTGTAACCTACCGTTGTCTTTACGACGAACACTGGACCATGTTGTACATGAGCGACAAAATTGATCCGTTGTCGGGCTACCCGGCAAGCGACTTTATTCAAAACAAAGCTCGCAGCTATGACAGTGTCATTCACCCGGCTGACAAAGAGCGGTTAGAGTCAGAAGTTGAAAGCGCCATTGAAAAAAGCAACGAGTGGTTACTGGAGTATAGAATTTTACATCGTGATGGCAGTATCCGATGGGCTCAGGAGAAAGGCAGAGCGATAAAAACTGAGGCCGGTCAAGTTGAATACTTCGATGGATTTATCCTGGACATAACACAGGAAAAAAGAAATCAGCAAGAAATGGAGAACCAGCTCGCGGCGTTCAAGGCACTGAACCAAATAGCCTCGCTTTCTCCAGAATATCCGCTAAAACGTATTAATCGAGGTCTGGAACTTGCCTGTTCTTATTTAAATTTAGAACTGGGTATAGTAAGCAGAATAGATGGAAAAGACTATGAGATTATCGCTTTTAGTGCGCCAAAAGAAACAGAATTAACTGCAGGCCTGACTTTCCCTCTTAAAGAAACTTACTGCGAAATTGTTATGTCCGAAGGGAAAACAGTCGCTATTCACAACATGGCGTCATCCAAATACCGCCAACATCCCTGCTACGAAGCTTTCGGCCTTGAATCCTATATAGGTTTGCCTATTCAGGTAAATGGTTGTCACTTTGGAACACTCAACTTTTCTTCCGCTACAGCCCGGGAAAGGCCCTTTAAAGAAACTGAAAAACAATTTTTGAGTCTTCTCGCACGCTGGGTTTCCTCCACGCTGGAATTTAAGCAAAAAAATGAAGCTATCGAGAATAGTGAGAGTCGCTTACGCGGCCTATTTAAGTTGTCTCCAATTGGTATTGCCTTAAACGATTACGAAACAGGAAAGTTTATTGACTTGAATGACGCCCTGCTTGCTCCCACGGGATATACTCGCGAAGAGTTCATCTCTTTAAGCTATTGGGATATCACGCCTCGTGACTATGAAAAAGCAGAACTTGAACATTTAGAAGCTTTAGCAAACACAGGCCGTTATGGACCTTTTGAGAAAGAGTATATCCGTAAGGATGGCAGCCGTTATCCGGTGTTGCTAAACGGCATGGTCGTATACGATGACAATGGTCGAAAGTTGATCTGGTCGATTATTGAAGATATTTCTGAGAGAAAGCGTAACGAAGAAATTAAAAACGCTTTTGTCTCGACAGTGAGCCATGAACTCCGTACTCCCATAACGTCTATCACTGGTGCGTTAGATTTATTGCTTGGCAACACTTGTGGCGACTTACCCTCAGCGGCAGTCGAAATGATAGAAGTGGCTAAAAAGAACAGTGTACGCATGAACTTGCTCATTAATGACATTTTGGACCTGGAAAAGCTGCTTGCGGGTAGAATGGAAATGCATTTTGAAAAGGTCGCTATTAACTCTCTTCTGGCAGATATAACCAAGCGGAACAAAACCTATGCCGAGCGGTTTCAAGTTGTTTTAGAGCAGACTCCTATCGACCCTTCACTGTCTATTTATGTCGACACTCAACGGTTCGAGCAAGTCATGACCAACCTAATTTCAAATGCGGTTAAGTTCTCGCCAAAAGGTGAGGCCGTGCAAATAAACGCTGAGGCTCAGGGTGAGTTTGTTCGTATTGCAGTAAAAGACAAAGGCGATGGCATTCCTGAGGAATTTCAACCACGGGTGTTTGAAAAGTTCGCCCAGGCCAACTCAACCAACACAAGAGCCACAGGGGGAACCGGCCTTGGCTTATCTATCTCGAAAGAGATCATGGATCGTTTAGGGGGCAGCATAAGCTTTAATACAAATGCGAACGGGACAGAGTTCTTTATATTACTGCCTAGGTCTGATGGCCACTCTGAGGTGGGCGAATGAAACACTATAAGCTCTCCGCCGAAGGCGCAAACTGGCTGAAGTTAATTGCCGGCATTTTATTTGTCAGCATTATTGCTCTCACTGAGTATTTTATTCATGAGTACCGCAACAAACAGCAAGCAGAACGTGACCGTAATGCAGCAGAACTCGCTATAAGGCTTAAATCACAACTTGAGACTGAACTTCATGGTGCCACGTTTTTAACACACGGTATCGAGGCTTACGTCGTTGCCCGGAAAGGGAATGTCGTTCCTGCAGAAATTAATTCCATGCTGGAGCAGGTCTACTCATTCAGTCCTTTCTTTAGAAATATTGGTATTGCACCCGATAATGAAATTCGCTGGGTGATGCCTATTGAGGGAAATGAGGCGGCATTAGGGGTAAAGTATGAAAATTTAGCATCCCAATGGCCGGAGATTAAAAAAACTATTGCGTCAAAAAACGCAAGGCTGCATGGTCCCCTGGAATTAGTGCAAGGAGACTTAGGGCTCATTTATCGCGCCCCCCTTTATATCGAAGGCGCTTACTGGGGGCTGATAAGTGCTGTCATCGACGCTGAAAGCTTATTTGAATCTCTCATGGATGAAGTGGCTGAAGTCGGCACCTCTGTCAAACTCGCTATCAAGCACGGAGACAAAAACAATTTCCCTGTCGAAGGCGTTTTTTGGGGAAACCCATCTACTTTTAATACTGCATCAGCAACCACACTCATCGATATTCCCGGAGGGCGCTGGTTGCTTGCTATTGAAGCAGAAAAGACTTTACCTAACTTTTGGCTCTTGCGAGCCGTTGTTTGGGGGCTTTCCTTTATTGGCGTGCTCGGTTTTTTCTATTTAACCCGACATCTTTACCAACAAAAACTGCTCAACTCTCTGTCCACGGAAGTTGAATCCCGGACAAAAGAGCTGAGCGACGTCAACAGTAAACTCTACCATGTGCTCAACGCGGCAAGTGAAACGGCCATAATAGCAACGGATAAAAATGGCCTTATTAATGTGTTTAACCGCGGTGCAGAACGAATGCTTGGATACTCTTCAGCTGAGGTTGTTCATAAAGAAACCCCGGCTATTTTTCATGACTCAGAAGAGGTTGAAGCTAAAGGCCTAAAACTCAGTAAACAATTAGGCCGGAATATTTCAGGGTTTGCTGTGTTTACTGCTATCCCTGATATCGAAGGCTCAGAGAAAGACAGTTGGACTTATATCACAAAATCGGGGGGACGAATCCCCGTCGAAGTTATTGTCACCAAAGAGTTTGACAAAGATGGTAACGCGGTTGGTTACCTGGGCTTAGCCAGCGATATGAGCCAACAAGTCAACGACCAACGTGCATTAAAAGAGCTTAAAGAACGACTTGAGTCAGCCACTCAAGTTGCGAATATCGGTGTTTGGGAACTCAACTTAAAGACCCGGGAAATGCTCTGGAACGGGCAAATGCATTCACTAACGGGTGTAAAGAGCGAGGATTTTAAACACAGCTACAACAGTATCGAGTCGGTATTTTACCATGAAGAGAAGCACGAGTTTAACGAGCTATTGAAGAAGCTAGAACGTAAAGCGACCAATGCCGAGCCGTTTATTGAAATTCCCCTTCCTCTTGAAACAACGTTTCGTATTATCAGGGCGGACAATGAAGAGCTTCGCTGGATGAAAGGCCATGCGGTCATTCAATGTGATAATGCAGGGGTTCCGGAATCCATGTTAGGAGCCATGCACGACATTTCCTCACTGGTGTTCGCAAAAGAGGCCGCTGAGCAAGCCGAAAAATTAAAGTCTCAATTTTTGTCGACGGTGAGTCATGAATTGCGAACCCCTTTATCCGTTATATCGGGATCACTCTCACTCATGTCACTGGAGGCCGAGACTTTGTCCGAAGAAGCTAAACATGTGCTGGAACTGGCTAACCGAAATAGTAAACGATTAACATTGTTGATTAATGACTTACTGGATATCGAAAAGCTATCTTCAGGCAATCTTTCGTTCCAGATTAAAGAATATTCCCTTAAGTTTCTGCTTCAAAAAGCTATTGCAGAAAACCAAGGCTACGCAGCACAGCATCAAGCAAAAATCCTGTTAGATCGAGACATTTCAACGAATGTCCATATCGCAGTTGATGAGCTGAGGTTTATGCAAGTCATGGCCAACCTGCTATCTAACGCCGCAAAATTCTCGCCGAATGACGGAGAAATTAAAGTCGACACCTCAATAGTCGAAGGTAACGCCTTGGTCGAGGTTATCGACCGTGGGCCCGGAATACCAGAAGTCTTTAAAAACAGAGTTTTTGAACCTTTCGCACAAGCCGAGTCTTCTGATTCCCGAAGTAAAGGTGGTACCGGGCTTGGACTCGCTATTACAAAAACCATTATAGAGAAAATGGGCGGAACCATTGGCTTTGAGTCAGTTCCTGGTGAAAAAACACGGTTTTGGGTTTTATTGCCGCTAGTGACTCATGACAGCATAACGCATGAAGATAACAAACTTGGAAAGCGAGCAAACAATGTAAACCATAGGACCCACTCTTCCGCAAAAGCAAACGTATTACATGTGGAAGATTATGACGACTTCTCTACGGTAATTACCGCTATACTCAAAGATACGTATGAAGTCGACACCGCACGCACTATTCGGCAAGCTAAACAAAAGCTGTCATCGCAAAACTACGACTTCCTGGTGTTAGATATTGCATTACCAGATGGTTCTGGTTGGGAGCTGGTTGATATCGCTAAAAAGGTTAACAATGACATTCAGGTTATCGTAACATCTGATTACGATACAGCTCCTGAGAATATGGCAAATGTTGATGCGATTATGAGTAAGGCAACTTTCACCCGCTCCAAGTTTGTCGGCCTAATTGACAAACTCTCTAAAGATAAAGACAGGAGTCCCGATGTCTGATTTGAAACGTGTTTTATTGGTCGATGATGAACCTGACATCCAGGCAATCGCAAAACTTTCACTGGAGAAAGTTGGTGGGTTTACATCACTTATCTGCTCCTCTGGGCACGAAGCCATAGACCAAATTTCGGGCTTTAAACCCGACATCGTTTTGCTTGATGTCATGATGCCAGATTTAGATGGCCCTAACACATTAAAACAGCTGCAGGAAAAAAATCTGCTAAATGATACCCCTGTTGTGTTCTTTACGGCCAAAGTGCTGAACTCTGAAATTGAAGAACTGAAAGAGCTTGGGGCGGAAGATGTGATTTCAAAACCCTTTGACCCCATGACTTTGCCAACTCAGCTTAAAGACATCTGGAGCCGCATTAATGAATGATAAGACGCTCTCCGAAAAGCTGGATCCTGAAATTCAGGCTATCCAAAATCAATACAAAGAACGCTTAGTATCAGACGGGAGCAAGCTACAATCACTTGTAGACCAGTTAAGCATTGGCAACGCAAAACAAACAGCTGATAGCCTGCACCGCATTTTGCATTCAATTAGTGGATCAGCTGGCACCTTTGGCTTTAACGAAGCCAGTACGGAAGCGCGCCGTATCGACGAAGTATTGAAGACTCTTATAAGTGAGCAAAGTGAAACGTCTCTCGTGCAAGCTATTCGCCGGGAAATTCCAGAGTTCTGTCAACTATTAAAGCAAGTCAGCATTTTTGACTCAGGCTCAGCTACTGAACTGGCGGTAAGCAACTCCGATACCTCTGCCGAAAAAAACAAAACCATTAAGCACAAACACGATGGGACAGTTTGGCTCATCGAACAAGACAAGCAATTAGAAGCCCAGTTTTCGAAGCAGCTCATAAGCTTTAACTTTAAAATTCAGACCTTTGAATTAGAGCAGGCGCTTAAAGCAGCAAAGGCTGAAGGCTGTCCAGACGCTCTTATTATTGACTTAGATGGTGATGATTTTAATGCAATAACAGACATTGATACCGTTTTAAACGCAGTGAGCGAGCCACCAAGAAAGCTCATCATGCTGTCCGAAGATGACGGCTTTGATCAGAGAATGAAGGCAGCTAAAGCCAGGGCAATCAGCTTTCTGAAAAAGCCGGTCAGTCTGTCTGAGTTAATAAGTCATTTGGAAGCGGTTTTAGCCAGACAAGAGTTTGAGCCTCCTCGTGTCATGCTAATTGATGACGACAAAGAGCTATGCTCATTCATAAAGATTGAGCTAGAGGCTGAGGGAATGCAGGTCAAGGTTCTTGATAACATTAAAAATATCATCCCGGAGCTGGCCGAATTTAGACCCGAGTTGATTTTACTTGATATGGAAATGCCTGATTATTCAGGTATCGATATTGCGTTGTTAATACGACAGCATGTGCAGTTCGAAAGCCTCCCCATCGTCTATCTGTCAGCCGAAAGGGATATCGACAAGCAGACCGAGGCACTATTGTTTGATGCTGACGATTTCTTATCAAAACCGATATCGCACAAGCGCCTCATTTCTTCTATTCGTTCGCGGGTGCACCGGGCAAGAGTGCTCGAACAGTTAATCAGTAAAGACGGATTAACCGGTCTTTTAAAGCATGCGGCCATCAAAGAGCATGCGACACGTGAACTCGAAAGAGCTCGCCGGGACGGGGGCATGCTATCCATTGTGATGCTGGACATTGACCATTTTAAACGGGTCAATGATACCTACGGCCACGCTACCGGTGATACTGTCATTGCATCATTGGCCACTTTGTTGCGGCACAGGTTTCGAAAAATCGATATCGTTGGTCGCTATGGTGGTGAAGAGTTCATGATTATTTTGCCAAACACTAACGAGAGCGACACTTTCGACGTTGTCGATGGTATCAGAAAGGTATTTAGCGAAATGGAGTTCACTGCGCAGGGTGAAACTTTCTACTGTACGCTTTCAGCCGGTTGTATCTGTTCTGAAGACTTCTCCTCAAAAGCCAGCGTTTCAGAATTGATTGAAGCCGCAGACAAGGCACTTTACGTTAGTAAAAATAATGGGCGTAACCAGGTAAGCAAGCGATAATCAACTTTGAGCATGCATCTGACCTTAGGGTCAGGTGCCATGCTCATTAAGTCAAAGAAGATTAAACGGGTCATCCACTGAACGCGATGGTTCGGTAAACCAAAAAGCCCCTTCTTCGCTCATATAAAAATGGTCTTCCAGGCGCACGCCGAACTTTTCCGGATTAATCACCATAGGCTCATTGCTGAAACACATTCCCGGTGCTAATCGGGTCTTGTCTCCGCCAACTAAATACGGCCATTCATGCAAATCCATGCCTATACCATGGCCTGTTCTGTGCGGTACGCCGGGTAATTGATAGTCGGCTTTTAAGCCTAGATCACTCAATTTTACACGAACTGCGTCATCAACGGATTCGCAGGTTTTATCTATATGAGCCGCATCAAAAGCAGCCTGCTGTAAGTCTCGTTCGTACTGCCAGAACGTCCGTTGCTCTTCAGTCGCATTACCAAAGGGATAAGTACGGGTGATATCGGAGTGATACCCGTGCAGCTTGCAACCGGTATCTATAAGCACCCAGTCGTCTTTTTCTAATTTCTGCTCGTAATTAACACCGTGCGGGTAGCTGGTGCCCTTACCAAATAACACAATGCAGAAAAACGATCCGGGCGCTCCCACCTTGCGGTGTGCTTCGTCAATAAACGCTCTGACTTCCGATGCTGTGATACCTTCATGCAGCATGGCACCGGTGGCTCTGTGCACGGCCATAGTCATATCCATTGCCGCCTGAATTAACGCCAGTTCTGCGGGCGACTTATGCATACGGCAGCCCGCGGTAATGACTTTTGCATCACACATTGTTTCCGCCGGCTTGCGCTCTTCCAGCTTTGCCACAACGCTGTATGGAGTGGACTCATCCAACGCCAGTTTATAGCCTTCAGAAAACTGCTCAGTTAAAAAGTCCAGCAACCTTTCATAAGGTGATTCATGCTCGTCCCACAAAAGCGTATCCATGGGCAGTACCATTGCCTGAGTTAACGAGCCGACTTCAAACGCCGGTGCTATCAAGGTTACATTGCCCTCAACCGGGAGAATAGCTCCAACCAGGCGCTCACTGGGGTACCACTTTAAGCCCGTGAAATACTCCAGGTTAGTACCTGCGTTTAAATACATAGCGCTGATGCCTTGTTCCCGCATCAGTTTCTGCGCCTTAGTCACACGCTGTTGGTATTCTTCCAGTGCAATAGGCTGAACACCTTCGGTCATATCCTCCAACGCGCTGAGAGCTTCCTCAGCCCGCGCAATTCCCACGCCATGGGTCATAAACACTCCTCTTGTTAATTAAACATCTCACCTTATGCAATAGCATCAGGCTACAGCAAATACTCCTGAATTTCTTTCAGCCGTGCAATGTAATCCTGACTAAAGACGTTTTCTGCACGTTTAATATAAGCGTCTAAGTCAACGTACTTCAGCGCATTTTGAAAGTAGAATCTATCGGCAAAGGGCTGAATTTTTTCCGTTTCAAAAATAGCCTTTATCTGCCCGAAGTACCTTTCAATGTCATTAACCATAGACACCATATGCCAGTCGCTGCCGTACATTAATTTGTTGGCCAGCTTAAAAGGCTTGTCGCCAGTGGCTTCTCGCGTTAGCTCTATCTCAAGTCGTTTGCCCAGGCTTGCCTGCGCTTTTTTGCTGCCGACAATTTCGTGCAGGTAGGACAAATCACAATAGACATGCTCGTAACGCCGACACAGCTCCACAACTTTACGAGCGTAGTTATTCGGATCATTCCATTCATCTTCCGTATCCGACAGCCACCCTTTAACCCAGCGTCCGTTCATTTTCCGCTTTCCACCACCGGCATGGCCAAAGCATAATCTCATAGTTTCTCTCTGTTTATTCTTTGTCAGTGCCTGTTCCCAATAATCCGGGTCTGAATTCAGGCCCGAGCCTTTATAGGCTTGAAAGCCTTCCGGAGTGCAGTGAGTGAAAACCGGAATGGAATACTCCACACAAAAATCCAGAAAGTAATCGACAACTCGTTCCACGTTAGGTTCGTTGCCTGCGGGCTTGTAACCCATGGGAGGATAAAACTTAAACCCCGCTTTTCCGTGCTCCAATGAGGTTTCTATGGCATCACGAAGCACGCGATCAGACGCTGATTGAGAAACAAAACGTAAAGGGTCAAAAGCGGAGAAGCCAAGAACGATTCCGTCCGAATAATTTTCCAACGCCGTCATACGCTCTAGTTGCTGATCATAAAACTCGTATTTGGGATTGTCGTCAAACGGGTAAGCCATATCCATCATGTAATGAAAAAGCACATAACGTTCCGCAAAGTTGTCGTAATAGCCTTTTAACCGCTTAAGTATCCCGACCTCACTGCGCAGCATATTCAATACAAAATCTATTTTGTCCGCAGCGTCTTCCAGAAACTCCAGTGACTTGCGCAGCATTCGCTCTATCATTTTGTGAATACCCGAGAACCAGCCCGATATTTTATCCTGAACGCGAGTTTCTGCTTTGAACGTCAGTTTCGTTTTTATGTAATCTAACTCCAGTTCCCGGGCCGATTCGCTGTCACCGTAATACTGATGTATCTCTCTCAAAACCGAGTACAGCTCACTGTTAATGAATTTTTCCTGGTAGGCTTCGGCTAACTCCAGCTTACTGGCCCCATCTTCCGCTAACTCTTCCACCAAGTAATGCTCTATTTCAATACAAACCAGGTGGGCAAACTCGTTGCAGATTTTTTTTGTGGCGACTTTTTTCGATGCCACTGAAAACGATTCCAGCCGCTCTTTTAGCGTAGAACTAGCGGTTAGGGAATAGGCCAGTTTGCTAATCAGCTTTGCCGGTATTTTCCAAATTCCCCAACTCTCAAGAATCCCCTGCAAAGGCACATAACGAGCGTTAAAAAGGTGGGTATGGGCATCAACAACGAAAGTTAGTTTACTCATAGCCGTATCCGTTTGAAGTAACCTGATTTTTCTAGGTTTTAGTTAAGTTAATAACTGAGAGAAGATCAACCAGACTCCTGACAATTGGTAACTTTTCCTAATTTTTGGTCAGACACACAAAATCGAATAAAAACAAAAATATTAACCCCCTTGATTTTATTGTTATTTATTTCTGGCCTAAGAATTGCTTTGTTGTCCATAATAAGAAGATAAGAACAACAAGGAAACATTATGAGTGTTAAATTTGAAGACCGTCCGCTGGAAAAGGTCCGCGAAGAGACTATCGATCAGCTGGTAATGAACTATGGCCACGGTGAGCTATCGGAAGAAGCTTTTGAACGTCGGCTTGACCAAGCCATGGACGCGACTGAGCATAGCCAGCTTGCCGAATTGGTAGAAGACCTGGAGCTGAAGCCAGATACCTCTTACGACAGCATGAAAGAGCAGAAATTCTCGCCACATTATGGCGAAGGACGCGTTCAACCAACGGAAAAGGTGATATCCATACTATCTTCTAATGAGCGCTGTGGCGTGTGGACAGTGCCGCGTGAAATCACCATCTATTCTCTGCTAGGCTCTGTAGAGCTGGACTTTACTGATGCCGTTTTTCAACACCCGGACGTCACTATCAAAATTATTGGCGGGCTCTCAAGTCTTGAAGTTTTTGTCCCCGAAGAAATTACCATTAGCACCAATGTCTTTAGTGTTCTTGGCTCCACCGAAAATAAAGCGCCCTCAATGGGCAACCTGAAGCAAGCTCCGCATATACGAATTGAAGGCTTCCAGTTGCTTGGCTCGGTTGAAGTAAAAGTAAAACGCACCATAAAAGAGAAGTTCGTAGCCTTTGCTAATAGCTTGAAGGGCACCTTTCAATCTCGCTAAAGTCCGGATAGGTTAATTCAGTCGCGAGTCGATAATCGCTGGCCTAATCTAAAAGCCTGGTACGAGCGTATGAAACAGCGCGACTCATCAAAGGTTTAAGGGAGACACATGATTGAACTCTACACATCAGCAACCCCCAACGGTTATAAAGCCACGGTCACATTAGAAGAAATGGGGCTGGACTATAAACTGCACCATGTGCAGTTGCAGGAAAATGAGCAAAAACGCCCAGAGTTTCTGAAAATGAACCCTAACGGTCGTATTCCGGTCATTGTCGATAAAAACAACGATGATTTCGCGGTGTTTGAGTCCGGCGCCATTATGCTGTATCTGGCGGAAACCTACGACAAGCTTAACCCTAAAGACCCGAAAGAACGTTCACGTATGATCCAGTGGCTGATGTTTCAGATGGGTGGCATTGGTCCTATGATGGGACAAGCTAATGTCTTCTATCGGTATTTCCCGGAGAAGCTGCCCTCAGCCATTGAGCGCTATCAGAATGAAAGCCGCCGGTTATTTGAAGTGCTGAATACACGGTTAGGCGAGTCTGAATACTTAGCAGGTGACAACTTCTCGTTAGCGGATATTGCCAACTGGTGCTGGGTGCGAACCCACGACTGGTCCGGTGTGAGTCTGGATGGCTTAGAAAACTTAAAGCGCTGGATGAATACCATTAGCGAACGCCCGGCCTGCCAACGCGGTGTGACAAAGCCTGAGCGGATGGGCGACCCCGACGAACTGGTCAAGAGCGCCCAAAAAATGGTGCAGCGTTAAGCGGCAGCCAACTGCGCAAGATACTCATCGTAACTGCCGGCAAAATCGCGTAAGCCTTTGTCGGTAATTTCGATAATACGCGTAGCTAGAGTCGACACGAACTCGCGATCATGGCTGACAAACAGCAAGGTGCCTTCAAATTGCTCTAGCGCCAGGTTCAGCGACTCTATTGACTCCATATCCAGGTGGTTGGTCGGTTCGTCCATCACCAGAATATTCGGGCGCTGCAAAATCAGTTTACCGAAAATCATCCGGCCTTTTTCACCACCAGACAAAATCGATACCGGCTTTTGAATATCGTCTGAAGAGAACAACATACGACCCAGAACGCCACGAATGGCCTGTTCGTCATCGCCCGGTTGTTTCCACTGGTACATCCATTCGTAAACCGTCATATCCTGCTTAAACCAGTGGGCGTGATCCTGAGCATAGTAGCCAATATTGGCATTTTCAGACCACTTAATGCTACCTGAGTCTGGCGTGTATTCGCCCATTAAACATTTCAATAAGGTCGTTTTACCAATACCGTTGGCACCGATAATAGCGACTTTCTCGCCCACTTCTATCGAAGTGCTCAAGCCTTTCAATACCGCTTCGTCTTCAAAGCTCTTACGCACATTTTCGGTTTCAAGCGCCAACCGGTAAAGCTTCTTTTCCTGGGTAAAGCGAATGTACGGATTAACGCGGCTGGAGGCTTTCACCTCATCCAGCTGAATTTTCTCCATTTGTTTCTGACGCGAGGTCGCCTGCTTGGCTTTTGACGCATTCGCCGAGAAACGGCTGACGAAGCTCTGCAGCTCGGCAATTTCCTTTTTCTTCTTAGCGTTATCACTCATCAGCTGCTCACGCGCCTGCGTCGCGGCAAACATGTATTCGTCGTAGTTACCCGGGTACACGCGCAGCTCGCCGTAGTCAATATCGGCCATGTGCGTACACACCGAGTTTAAAAAGTGACGGTCGTGCGAGATAATGATCATGGTGCTTTGCTTTTCCGCCAACACGCCTTCCAGCCAGCGAATGGTATTAATGTCGAGGTTGTTGGTCGGTTCGTCCAGCAACATAATGTCCGGCTCAGAAAACAGCACCTGCGCCAATAACACTCGAATTTTGACACCTGGTGCCAACGCAGACATCAGTCCAAAATGCTGCTCTACCGGTATGCCCAGACCCAGCAACAATTCGCCCGCACGAGACTCCGCCGTATACCCGTCCATTTCAGCAAATTCCGTTTCCAAATCGGCTACACGCATGCCGTCTTCTTCACTCATTTCACTACTACTGTAAATGCGGTCACGTTCTTCTTTTACCGCCCACAGCTCTTCGTGCCCCATAATAACGGCATCAACGACACTGTAGTCTTCGTATGCAAATTGATCCTGACGCAACTTACCGATGCGGGTATTCGGTTCCAGCGACACATTGCCGGACGAAGGCTCCTGCTCACCACTTAATATGCGCATAAAGGTCGACTTGCCGCAGCCATTAGCGCCTATCAGGCCATAACGGTTGCCATTGCCGAATTTAACAGAAATATTTTCAAAAAGAGGCTTCGCACCAAATTGCATGGTGATATTTGCAGCAGAAATCACGTATTCAACATCCAGGACTGTAGGGTAAAAATTGAGCGCGCAATGTACGTGTTTTTCGCGTAAATTACAAAGAAAGATTCACTATAATAGGTAAATAGATTATGCAAATGTCCTGGACAGACATCTCTTCGGGTTTAGACAGAATATGGAATATTGAGTTGTGGAAAACTGGCGACGCTCAGATATACCTCAGCCAGGTAATTATTGCTATTACGCTGATTATTGTTGGCGTTATTGTTATACGCTGGATAGGCTCCAGCTTAGTTAAGCGTGCCTTAAAGTCGGGGCATGCCTCTCAGAATACCATTTATGCCTTTCGTAAATTGTTTTCGTTTTTGGCTTACGTGCTTATTGTTCTTATTGCCTTACCGGTTGCCGGTATTCCTATTACTGTATTCGCGGTCTTAGGCGGTGCATTAGCCATCGGTGTCGGTTTTGGCGCCCAAAACCTGTTAAACAACCTGATTTCCGGCATGATATTAATTGCCGAGCGGCCTATTCGTATCGGTGACATTGTCGAGCTGGAAAACGAACGAGGTCGTATTGAAGAAATTGGCAACCGTTGTGTGCGCATCAAACGCTTCGACGGCGTGCATGTGCTGGTACCGAACAGCTACTTCCTGGAGCAACGGGTAGTAAACTGGACACTGGTCTCCACTGAAATACGCAGCACAGTGACCGTTGGCGTTGCTTATGGATCACCGATAGGCAGAGTCCGTGAACTGATGATGGAAGCTGCCAGCACACACGAAAAAATTGTTCAGCGCTTACCCTTTGAGGTTTTCTTTGATGACTTTGGTGACAACAGCCTGACGTTTAATTTGCTGTTCTGGACTGAAGTAGAAGCCCCTATGGATATTCGCCGGGTACAGTCTGATATTCGTTTTAAACTGGATAAGCTTTTCGCCGAGAACGATATTGTTATCGCCTTCCCTCAACGCGACGTGCATTTAGATACGTTGAAGCCGTTAGAGATAAAGATGACGTAGCCTGATGTTCACATCAGGTGAGATATTGGATCAAGAATAAAAAACGCCAGGCTACGTCTATGTAGCCTGACGTTCACATCAGGTGAGATATTGGATCTGACATAAATGTCAGGCTCCCCCCCGCAATCAGAACTCGTAGCTGTAACTTAAGCTAATTTCGGTTCCCACTTCTTTGCTACGAACCAGAATATCCGACTGAGTCACTTCCTGATCTTCTCCAAGAATGTTTTTCACCTTGAAGCCGATTTTAGAATTAAAGCTCGGATAATAGTTGTAAACCAAGTCCAGAGAGTGGAACGGTTGCTCAAATGCATCCTCACGTCCACCGATACCAGCCGCTATGATACGCTCACCAAACACGTTATACACCAGCGAAGTAGCATGTTCACCGTTAGCTGAGTCGTAGTTCAACTGGAAGTTGGCAACGTATTCAGAGTGACCTGTCATACGTTTAGTCCGGTTGGTTAAGTTACCCGCCAGTGCCGGATCAATCGACGCTTCGGAATCACTCCAGGTTAAGTTACCAGAGGTGAAAAAACCATTCGCCAGGTAGCCTAAATCGTGCAACCACTCAAACTCAACACCATAAACCTCAGCTGACTCACCATTAACGTAACTTAAGGTGTAATCTTCATCGCCTACCTGAAGTATTGACTCAATTGGGTTCTCTATGTCCTTGTAGAACGCTGCAACAGTGTAGTTGTCACCATTGTCTGCATAATACTCGAAACGCGCGTCGTAGTTACGCAAATCACTGCTTTCTAAGCCTGCGGTTCCGAAGGTGCGAATATCCGTTACCGGATCGTAGTAAGCCACCGGTACCGTTTCACGCAAATCCGGACGAACTACGGTTTCGCCGAAACCAAAACGCAGCTGGTAATTATCGCTGGCTATGTAGGTCAGAGATAAGGCTGTGTAGAGGTCGTCTTCGGCAATTGTGCTATTAACTACGCGTTCAGGATTAAAGTAGTTATTTAAGTCTTGCTCACTAAATATTAAGCTCGATGTTGCCAGAGAAACTTGTTTAAAGTCTTCATAACGGACACCACCACTTACACGCCAGGTATTATCGAATATCGCGTCGAATTCACCATAATAGGCATCAATTTTCTGAGCGGCCAGATAGTCATCCGCATTGGGTGCGCTAGGTTCGCGGAAGGTAAGGCGAAAGTTATTTTCGTCGATAACATCGTCCGTCAAGTAACCCGTTAACCCCAGTTCGCCGTCTAAATCATCAAGAACAGAAAAACCCGAACCGGATCCGTTATCAAGACTGAAGCTACTGGTATTGTAGTAGCGTGCTTTATCAACAAAGTCATAGCCGGCTTTTAACTCAAGCTCTATGCCTGACAACATAACTGGCAATGAGAAGTTACCGCCGTAGGACTTGACGTTATCTTCCATATCGACAAACTGGAAAACAGCACGGTTATCGTCACCGGTTACGCGAGTTTCTGCAAAGTTACCATCGGCGTCATATCGATCATCAAAGCGGTAAGAAACTTCCGTAGGGATATCCGTTTCAGCTTTTGACTCCGTATATTGCCAGTCAAAACCAATTCCCCAGTAATCCATGAAGGTATGTTGTCCGCGGAACTGATCCACATCCAGTACACGCTCTTCATACTTAAACTCATGTTCACGGTTCGCAAGACCCGTTCCGACAATCGTTTTCAGGTTACTGCCGTTCGGACTTTGCTTGATACCAAATTCCGATTCGTCTTCTGAATCTTCAAGATAAATTTTGGTATAACTGACACTGTGCGTATCCAGTTCATAGCCTGCAGTGAAAAAGCCATTCAGCCGCTCTGTTTCTGTCGTTACTGAGGTTTCTGAAAAGGTGTTGTAACAAGACTTAGAGATGTCCTCTACCGTTTCCAGAGACGTTGAACAATCGGCTGTGGCGTTGTTACTGATAACCGCATTCTGGCGTTCAGAATAGTCCCAGTTGTTGTCATAAGAGGCAGCAGCTAATACGCCTATGGTTCCACCAAAAAATGACTCGTCAAAGCTGTTACCTAAAGTCGCTTTTAAATCCATGTTCGGATCTAACGATTCTTTCTTCAGCACCATATCACGTGGTAATTGCTTAGCCAGCGAGGCATTAATTGCACGAGCCTGATTCCCCGCACTGTTTCCAGAGCCTGTCAGACCATCGGTATTAATAATGTTACGCAAGCTAAAGTCGCCTTGATAACGACCAATGGCTTCCTGAATGCCTGCGGGGATACCGCTGTCGTCGCGGTTATAGGTATAACCCTCATCCGCATTGCTATTCATGCCAATGCCCGCTTCAACACTAAAGACAAAATCATCAGGTAAAGAGCGCGTACGGATATCAATATTACCACCACCAAAAGCCGCAGGCATTGAAGGCGAAAACACCTTTTGTACCGCCATACTCTCAATAATGGTTGAAGGAATAATGTCCAGCGGAACCACATTACGGGTTAAATCCGGGCTGGGTATGCTGGCACCATTGATGCGGGCGCTTGAATAACGCTCACCAAGGCCACGAACATAAATAAATTTACCATCAACCAGTGTTAAACCGGTTACACGACGCAAGGCCGAGGCCGCATCGCTGTCGCCAGAACGGGATAACTGCTCGGCCCCCAAAATATCAGCCACAAAAGCCTGATTCTTACGCTCTTCAACAACAGCAGCTGCGCTACCTTGCAAACGACTGCCGGTGGTTACAACTTCTTCAATCGTCGATTCGCGCTCAATTTCAGCTTCGTCGGCTTGCTGAGCCAAAGCTCCCGGAGCAACGGCAAATAACCCTAATCCAACCGCCAAGGCAACAGGTTTGAGTTTGTATTGATTTTTCATAACCAACTCCTGCAATAAAATCGGAAAATAGGCGCAACACTGTTGCGCCTATTCATTCGCATTCCAACTCAAATTAGTCTGCGTCAGCAGCAGCTACAGCAGTTTCAACCCACTGGTACCACTCAGAACTTGTATCGTCGTCAGACAGTGCGCCGATAAAATCAACCGGAGTAAAGAAGTCATCGTTTAATGACGTTAAGTCATTCGCTTCGATAGTGATAGATGAACTCATATCAGTAGAAATACCATCATCATTCAGAACAGTCGCCGAACCATCAAGAACCTCGTTTACACCACCGTTGTCATACCATTGGCTGTAAGTTTCACCATCGCCAAAGGTATTGTCACCGGTGTTAACAAAGTTGTTGGTACACGCCATGACCGAGTTATAAAAGTCCAGTTCGCCATTATCAACACCAGCTTCACCGTCTGTTGTAAAGAAGACACAACCATCATCGGCAGTGCCATTTTCTTTAATTTTCAGCACGTTATACATTTTACCCTGGAAGTTATCGTCAAATTTAGTGGCAATTGACGGAGCATTGTCACGCTCAGACTTTCTGTCGGTAGTAATAATCGTCACGTTAGCAATAGTCGGGGCTGAAGCCGGAACATCATCATAATCTGAGCCGTTATTCTTCTCACCGTCGGCCTCAAAACCGCCGTTACCCATACCAACAGTATTTCCATCAACCGTTACAGTACCGTGTTTAATAAACAGGAATTGAGCCTTACCCTGCCAGCCAGCATCCATGTCTACTGAGTCGTCCTGGTTATCAGTGAAAACGATGTGTTTGATGTTGGCCGCGCCACCAAAGAATTCAACACCATCATCGTAGCCCTGGTGAATATGAAGAAATTCATAAGATGAACCTGAACCAACCGCGTTTAGAGTTAACGAGTTAAGGTCATCGCCGTCACCACCCTCGCGAGGACCTGAACCTGCGTACCAAATGTTAACGTATTTCATTGAACCGCTGTTATCAGCGTTGTCGTTACCACCGAAGTAACTAACAATACCTTCTGACTCAATGTTACAAGTGCCGCCTTCGCGCTGTGCGTTAGTACATTGGTTCGTTTTTCCGTTACCGTTGATAATAATACCACCCCAGTCGGCGAAACGTGGTTCGTCACCTGTCACGTTCAAACGGTCAAACGCGTTAGCAGAGGTAAAAGTGATTGGCTTTTCAAAAGTACCAATCGCATTCAACTGCGCACCGCGGGCAACCTGAACAATGGCTTCACCAGAAGTAAAAGCAAGCGTTGCACCAGGTTCAACAGTCATAACCGGGCCATTTTGATTAATTTCACAGTCTGTCGTGGTATCGCAATCTTCACCAATTTGCAGGGCACCCTCAAATACGTGCACTCCGCCGTCTGGCAGCTCTTCAAAAGTAATGTCTTCAGCAATTTCGATAGTTGCGCTTGCAAAATCCGTGTCGTAACTGCAATCCTGACCGTCATATGAGCCTTGAACGTTGCCATAGCTGGCACACTCTGCGCCGCTGCCTGAGTCACCGCCACCATCAGCGCCGCCGTCACTTCCACCATTTGAACCGCCACCATTGTTAACCGTTGGCGTAACATTAATATCACCACCGCAACCAGCTAAGAATAAAGCGGTAGCTACAGCAGAGACTTTGAATAAGGTATTAAATTTCATTGGGTTCTCCCGACTTGGATGTTGTCCAGTTATGATTTAAGTCGGGAGAAGACTAAGATGCTTGCATGACAAGATTGTGACAACACAAAAGTGTCATAAAATATTCACTATTCGGTAACCTATATTTTCTCTTTTGATCTTTGCGCTTGTTTAATAAGTAACCTATATCAATAACGAAAACACAAATAAGGAAGACCCCATGCGTAAACTTTTAATCAGCGGATTACTGGCAGCTTTTGCTTTACCCGCTGTGGCTGACCGTTTCCAAGATGTAACCATAGAACACAACGAAGTCGCCGATAATATTTATATGCTGACAGGCGCTGGCGGAAACATGCTGATGTCATCAGGCGATGACGGCGTATTTCTGGTTGATGATCAATACACTCAGGTAGCAGAAAAAATTGCCGCCAAAATTAAAGAGCTTAGCGGCGAAGAGGTTCGTTACATTTTGAATACTCACTTTCACGGTGACCATGTCGGCTCAAATATGTGGTTTGCCAATAATCAGAACTCAACTATTTATGCTCATGACCATGTGCGAGAACGCTTGGGTCAGGATAGCGACTTCAACGCAGCAGGCCTTCCAGCCATTACCTTTGATTCAACCCTTACCTTCCACTTAAACAATGACACTATCCGTGTGTTTTATTTGCCTGCAGGCCATACCGATGGTGACAGCGCCGTTTGGTTTGAAGACGCTAATGTGCTGCACCCGGGTGACTTATTCTTTAATGAACGCTTTCCTTTTATTGACCTGAAGAGCGGTGGTGACGTTGACGGCTACATTGACAACGTTGAAGAATTATTAAGTCGCATTAATGACGAAACGGTGATCATTCCCGGTCATGGTCCTTTAGCCAGTAAAGAAAACTATCGTGGCTTTCTGACTATGTTAAAAGAAACAAAAGCGGAAGTTGATACTATGAAGCAGCAGGGAATGACCCTTGATGAAGCAAAAACCAAGGGCCTTAGCGATAAATGGGACGACTGGAGCTGGTCTTTTATTAACGAAGAGCGCTGGATCACAACGCTGTACTAAATATCAGCCTCTCGTCCGGTGGTTGAAGGTGAAAGTCCATGGCCAGCTCATCGCAGTTGGCCAGCCTTGGGCACAATTCACAGTCCTTCATCACCTTTTCCGGCAAACTGTCTTTAGAACAATGACTAAAACCTTGCTGCTCAAAAAAGTCCGGCACCCGAGTCAGCACAATGACCCGATTGAGTTGCAGTAACCGCGCTTTTTTTAATAAATAAGACACCAGCATGCGGCCCTGCCCGCGAACTTCCGTATGCGGGTGAACGCCCAGCGAACGAATTTCAGCAAGGCCAGTGGTATAGATATAAAGCGATGCACAACCCATAACTCTACCGTCCACTTCAGTAACGGCAAACTCGTTAATCGAGTGTACAATGTCGTCCTTGGCGCGCGGTAAGTTCTCTCCGGCTCCGGCCCAGTGCTGAACCAACTCCAGAATCTCGCCAATATCACCCAGGTTGGCGTCCCGAATACGAATTTTCTGCTGTTGTTGAGCGCTTTTTAATGCTTCGTTTACGCGCTGCGGTGACGTACCACCCAGTGCACAGCGTTTTTCCAGTAAAGCATCCAGCGTCAGCCACTCATAAACATCCTGCTCAATAACCGGAACGATTGCCTGAAACGCCTCCAGCGGCATGTCTTCCAGCGGTTTTTGAGCCTGAATGGCCTGCTGAACCAGCTCTCCGACGTTATGATGTGCCAGCCTAAAAGGTACGCCTTTAGCGACCAGATAATCGGCCAGCTCGGTGGCGTTAGCGTAACCGCCCTGCGCAGCTTTGCGGCAAACCTCATGGTTCACGATTAGCCCCTGCAGACTGGATGTGACCATCGCCAGCGAAGCCTGCCAGGTGGTAAAGGCGTCAAATAAACCTTCTTTGTCTTCCTGCATGTCTTTATTATAAGCTAGCGGCAGAGACTTTAAGGTCATCATCAACCCAGTCAACGAGCCCACCACGCGGCCGCTCTTGCCACGCACCAGTTCCAGTGCATCAGGGTTTTTCTTCTGCGGCATGAGCGAAGAGCCCGAAGTCACATTATCCGCCAGCTCAATAAAGCCCGCCTCGCCGGAATTATAAAAGATGAGATCTTCCGTTAAGCGCGACAAATGCAGCATCGACAGTGATGCGGTGCTTAATAACTCCACCACAAAATCACGATCGGAAACCGAATCTAAACTGTTGCGAGTCGCCTGGCTAAAACCCAGCTCGCTGGCAATGGCTTCACGGTCAACCGGATACGCCGTTCCCGCCAAAGCCCCACAGCCAAGCGGACTTTTATTCAGGCGCGTTACCGCATCCTCTAAACGCTCGCTGTCGCGCTGCAGCATTTCTACATAAGCTAAACACCAATGCGCCAGCAATACCGGCTGCGCTCGTTGCAAGTGGGTATAGCCGGGTATAACCGTACCCTGCTCACGCTCAGCCAGCCCCAACAATGCCTGCTGGGTTTGCTTCAACGCCTGTTGCAAAACCTCTGACTGCTGACGGCACCATAACCGCAAGTCGGTCGCGACCTGATCGTTACGGCTACGTCCGGTATGCAGTTTTTTGGCTAAGTCGCCCACCTTGCCTATCAGCGCCGCCTCAACAAAAGAATGAATGTCTTCATCACCGCCGACAGCAACCGCCGCAGGATCAGAACGCACTTCACCTAACAGTTCATCCAGTGCCTGTTGTAATTGCTCACATTCACCAGTACTCAGTACTCCAACTTTTTGCAGCGCGTTGGCCCAGGCTTTAGAGCCGGTAATATCCTGCTCTGCCAGCACATAGTCAAAGGGTAACGAGTCATTAAACTGCTGAAACGCGGCATCGGGTCCTGCCGCAAAACGTCCGCCCCATAACGCCATAACCTATCCCTTTTGCTGTTTTTGTAGCGCCGCAATCCGGCTCGGAAGAGAGAACAGCCGGATAAAGCCTTCAGCATGCGCCTGGTTATACACTTCGTCCGCACCAAAAGTGGCAAAATCTTCACTGTACAAGCTGTGCGGCGAACGTTTCTGTACCGCGGTTACCGAGCCTTTATAAAGCTTCAGAACCACCTCGCCACTAGCAGTCGCGCATAACGACTGAGCCGCAGCCATCACCGACTCTTGCAACGGGGTAAACCAGCGTCCGTCGTACAGCAACTGTGCGAACTGTTCGCTCAATTGCGCTTTCCAGCTGCGACTGACTTTGTCCAGCACCAGTTCATCAATGGCCTGCAACGCCGCCATCATCACAGTACCGCCCGGCGTTTCATAACAACCGCGGCTTTTCATTCCCACCAGACGGTTCTCCACAATATCCACGCGGCCAACACCGTGCTTAGCAGCAGCGTCATTTAAAACATTCAAACATTCAAAAGGCGACAGCGTCTGGTTATTCACCGCCACAATTTCGCCGTTTTCCACCGTCACAGAAAGGTACTCGGATTTGTCCGGCGCCCGCTCCGGCGATACTGTCATAGTCCAGACCTTTTCGGTTGGCTCACACCAGGGGTCTTCAAGTTCGCCACCCTCGTGGGAAATATGCCAGGCATTGGCGTCGCGGCTGTAAATTTTGGTCGCCGACGCTGAACAGGGAATATTGCGTTCCGCCAGATAATCCAGCAAAGATTCACGGCTGCTTAATTCCCACTCGCGCCAGGGCGCAATCACCTGCAAGTCTGGAGCTAAGGCCGCATAGCACGACTCAAACCGCACCTGATCGTTACCTTTACCAGTACAACCGTGAGACAGTGCGTCAGCGCCGACTTTACGCGCTACTTCAACCTGGGCTTTGGCAATTATCGGCCGCGCCATAGCGGTGCCGAGTAAGTAAGTGCCTTCGTAAATCGCCCCAGTTTTCAGGGTCGGATACACATAGTTTTTAACGAATTCGTCTTTTAAGTCCACCACATGGCATTCAGAAGCACCCGAAGCTTTGGCTTTCTCTTCAACGCGCTCAAGCTCTTCTGCTCCCTGCCCAACGTCAGCCACAAAGGCCACCACTTCGCAGCCGTAGTTTTCTTTTAACCAGGGCACAATAGCCGATGTATCCAGGCCACCAGAATAGGCCAATACCACTTTTTTTACGTTGCTCATGAGGCTTTCTCCATAGATTCTGGCAGTACGGCTGCCTTTGGATTCAATAATAAAGTTAATAAAGTATTTTGCGCATACAGACGGTTCTCAGCCTGCAGAAAACAGCGCGACAGCGGGCCGTCCATGACATCGGAGGTAATTTCGTAACCCCGGTGTGCCGGCTGGCAGTGCAACACCGAAGTGGCACCGCTGTGCTCAACCAGCTGCGAATTGATTTGATAGGGCTGGAAAGTGTCGCGAACTTCGCTCAGCGGTTTATCATCGCCCATCGACACCCAGGTGTCGGTATAGAGCGCATCAGCCCCTGCCACAGCGGCAATATCGTGGGTAACCACAATGTCGGCACCACTTTCTTCAGCTTGTTTTTTAGCTTTGCTGACAAGATCAACGTCGGGTTCATGCCCGGGCGGGCAAATAATAGTGCAGCTTGCACCCAGTGCGGCGGCAGTCAGCATCAGCGAGTGCGAAACATTGTTGCCATCGCCCAGATACACCAACTTCAGACCCTCCACCTTGCCGTAGTGCTCCTGCAGCGTTAAAAAATCGGCCAATGCCTGACAGGGGTGAAACCGGTCACACAAACTGTTAACGACCGGCACAGAGGCGTGCTGAGCCAGCTCTTGCAATGTATGGTGCGACATAACCCGTGCAACAATAGCATCGGCCCAGCAGGATAAATTGCGGGCATAATCAGCAACACTCTCGCGCACGCCCATACCCTGTCCTTGCTCATTCAAATAAACCGCATGACCACCCAGTTTTTGCAGACCAATATCAAAAGACAGGCGCGTACGCAGACTCGGTTTTTCAAACAGAGTAACAACGCTGCGGCCTGCAAGCGTTTGGCGGTATTTTTCGGGGTGTGCTTTTTGCTCTTGCGCTAAAGCCAATAATTGCAAAGTGTTAGCCGGAGTTAACTCCAGCCCGGATAAACAATGTTTCATCATACTTACTCACTAATCCGTGTACCTGAATGGGGTTTATTCATTAAGTTCCAACTGCCTATTCGCACAGATCGTCGCAAGTGTCTGGCGGCTTCCAGCGCGCCACGAACCTTAACCAGCATACCGTCCTGAATCACACCCGCCCTTGTCAGCTCATCAATGCTGCGGGTGTTCAGCTGCTCTATCAGTCTGCCCTCGCTGTCGAGCACGCCTTCAACGTCGGTCAAAAGCAATAAATCGGCGTCGTAGTTTGCAGCAACGGCTACGGCGGCGTCATCGGCGTTAACGTTAAACCAGTCACCTTTTTTGCCGAAGCCAATCGAGCTTATTAATGGCAGATAACCGCATTTGAGCAGGTTAGTAATTAACCCTGACTCAAACAGCTCGCACGTACCTACCTGCCCCAGCGCGGCAGACTGGCGACGACAAGAAATACCCGCCTCATGCAGGGTTAAACCAATGGGCCTTATACCGGTAGCTATTGCCTGAGACATCAGCTGTTTATTCGCACAACCCGCCAAAGCACCCACTATGTATGGCATGTGTTGTTCAGGACTGACTCTGAGCCCTTCATGCTTTTCGCTTTTTAAGCCTGCGGTAGACAGCCATTGCTGAGCCAAAGCCCCGCCGCCGTGCACAATGACCGTTTTATTTTGTGTATCGACCAGAGACTCAAACAACGCTTTCATTTCTTCGGGTTGCTCAAGTATGTTGCCGCCGAGCTTAATCACCCTCATAACAAACCCTCTTCTACCGGTAAGTCCAGTTGCAGGTTTATGCATTGAATGGCCTGACTGGCTGCACCTTTTAATAAGTTATCAATAGCTGACAACGCAATTAACTGATTGCCCTGACGATGCCAGCCAATGTCGACGAAAGGTTGTTGCACCACATTCTTAATGGCCGGTCGCCCCTGCTTTTCAAAACGCACCAGAGGCTGCCCTTCATAGCATTGGTAAGCTTTATCTAGATCAGCGTCGCTAACATCATCGTTAAGTTCAGCGTATAAAGTTGCCAGAATACCGCGCGGAAACTGCGCTAAATGCGGAGTGAATAAAACGTCGTGCTGTAACTGTTGAGCAATTTCCAGAGTATGGCGATGCTCAAATAACCCATACGCTTGCAAAGAGAGTTCCGCACCATGACTCGTCAGCGAGGCTTTGCGACCAGCACCAGTAACACCGGATACCGCATTAATAATAATTTTGTTGTCACTGAGTAAGCCAGCCTGTTTGACCGGAAGCAATGCCATTAGGGCGGCTGTTGGGTAACAACCGGGCACCGCGACTAACTGCGCTGCGGCTATCTCATCCGGGTAGCACTCCGTCAGCCCATAAATCGCTTGTTGTAGCCACTGATTCTGCTCGTGCTCAAAGCCATAAAATGCCGGGTAATCTTCAACCCTGTTTAAGCGAAAGCCACCGGACAGGTCTATGACTTTCAAACCGGCAGCCAGAAACTCAGGCGCCAGCTCCACACTCACACCATGATCAGTACACAAGAACACAGTGTCAGCTGAGCTCTTAATGAGCTCTTTTTCATGACGGGATAAGCCCTGTAACGAAAGTTTCACTAAATGTGCATGTTGGGGGTGTAAATCACTCAACAACGAGCCTGCATCACTGCTATGCTCAGAGACATAACAACCCAAAAGACTAAGCGCCGGATGTTGTTGCACCAAACGGGTTAGTTCGACGCCGACGTAACCGCTGGCTCCGATTATTGCGACTGACTGAGACTGCGCTGCTATATACTGCATGCGACAAAAACCTGTTGCTGTTTCTGAGTAAAAATGCAGAATAACCGAATAAATATACTTATGCAATAATAGTGAATAATTATATTAAGGATTAACTATCATGAGCATCCCTGCCTTACCATCATTCTTCTCAATGTATCAGCAACTCATTGCACAGCCTTCCATCAGCTCTATTGACCCTAAGTGGGATCACAGCAACCAGAAGGTTGTGAACTTACTGGCTGAATGGTTGGAAGTATTAGGCTTTGAGTGCGAAATCAATGAGCTGCAAAGTCAGCCGGGAAAGTTCAATTTACTGGCGCGTCGAGGGGCAGGAAGTGGCGGGTTGCTGCTGTCCGGACATACTGACACCGTGCCTTACGATGCCAGCCGCTGGAACTTTGACCCTTTTAAACTCACCGAGCAGGACAACCGCTGGTACGGCCTTGGCAGCATTGATATGAAAGGATTTTTTGCTTTTGTTATTCAGGCTCTGAGTGAGCTGGACGCAACGCAGCAAAGCAAACCCGTGATGATACTGGCCACCGCTGACGAAGAAACCACTATGAACGGCGCCCGTGAAGTGAGTCGCTTTGCCAACCTCAAACCCGACTACTGCGTAATAGGCGAACCCACAGATATGCGCCCGGTATACGCACACAAAGGCCACATGAGCGAAGTTATTCGCATTACCGGACGCTCCGGCCACAGTTCAGATCCGGCACTGGGTATTAACGCCATAGAACTGATGCACGAAGTCATTTCAGCACTCATGAAACTAAAAGAAGATTTTAAGCATAAATATTCAGATTCAAACTTTACGGTACCACAACCGACCATGAACTTTGGCCACATTCATGGCGGCGACAACGCCAACCGCATTTGTGGCTGCTGTGAGCTACACCTGGACATTCGCCCGCTACCGGGCTTGTCTGTTGATGAGCTATACGCCCACCTGCACCAGGCAACGGAGACTATTCAGGCCCGTTACCCAGGGTCAATTGAGCTCATTTCACTGCACCACCCAATACCCGCCTTTCAGCAAAATACCGACTCCGCATTAGTGCAATTAGCAGAGAAAATTTCGAAAACTCAGGCACAGGCGGTTAACTACTGCACTGAAGCGCCTTTTCTTCAAGCCTTGGGCTGTGAAACCCTGGTCATGGGGCCTGGCTCAATACGTCAGGCACATCAGCCCGACGAGTATCTGTTAGCTGAAACCATAAAACCCACTCGGAAAAAACTAAAAAACTTACTAAAAAGTTATTGTTTTTCGGGTTAGCCGCCGATAGCCCACAAAAGGATACGGCAAGCTTAAGCACTGATGAGTTTGCTACAATCAAATAATTGCGTTGATTAAACAAAGGAACACGCCATGATACGACAAATTTCTATAGGTCTGCGAGCGAGTGTCGCTTTCGGACTGGTCGGTATACTCATCCTTATTCTCGGAATTTTTGCACTAAACCGGGTTGGGGTTATTTCTAACGAAATAACGACTATCACCGATAAACAAATGCCGGCGCTGGACAACGTAAACGATATAAATCACGACTTTCTTTTGGTGCGAATTCATTCAGCCAACGTTTCCAGCTATATAAATGATGCTGACCGTTTAGCAACCTACAAAGCCAGGCTCTCCGACGCTATTGACTCGCTTAAGCGAAATCAGAGCGAATACGAAAGTGTTATAGAGGATTCTCGGGCGCAAGAATTATTTAATGAATATAAGGCGCTTGATAAAGAATATTGGCAGTTAAACGAGCAATTCAATAAGCTGGTTGATGCGGGACTTGAAGATGCTATTGCCTCGATAAGAGAAAACAGCATACTTCCGCTGACCAATAAAATTACTGATAAGTTAGAAGAACTTCACAGTAGAGAGAGCCTTCTTATTGATGAAGCTGCAAATGGCGCACACGGCGTAGCCGAAAATGCCAACCTGGCGGTTATTATTGTACTCGTCATTGCTATCGCATTACTCGCTGTATTCGCTGTTGTGCTAACCCGCAGTATTGTGTCACCTATTAGTGCTGCTGTTGATTTTGCTGAAAGCATTGCTAAGCGCGACTTAACACAACGCATTGAAATTGTCGGCAACGACGAGCCAGCGCACCTGCTTCGTCAACTAGAACGAACGCAAACAGAGTTGCGCAATTCCATTACCACAATATCGGAATCGTCGGAGCAGTTGGCATCAACCTCTGAAGAACTGAGTTCAGTGACTGAGGAATCTACCCGAACTATTCAGCAGCAGTCTGAGGAATTAGAACAAGCAGCAACCGCTGTAAATGAGCTGACCACCGCCGTTGAAACCGTTGCGCAGGATGCCCAGAATGCCTCTGAAGCTTCTGACGAAGCAAATCAACAAGCGCAACAAGGTAATGACAGCGTACGTCAAACGGTCCGTGCTATTGAAGAGTTGTCTCAGGAAATAGGAGACTCTTCAGGTAACGTGACAGAGCTTGCGGAAAAAGTTAAGAGCATTACCAAAGTACTTGAAGTTATTAGCGGTATTGCAGAGCAAACCAACTTGCTGGCACTGAATGCGGCAATAGAAGCGGCCCGTGCAGGTGAATCAGGACGCGGGTTTGCCGTTGTTGCGGATGAAGTTCGTTCTTTAGCTCACAAGACACAGCAGTCCACTGTTGAGATTGAAGACATGGTTAAAGCTATTAATGAATCCAGCGACCGTTCTGTAGCCACTATGGACAAGAGCTTAGAGCGTGCTACTAAGACTCTGGACGTGGCACGTGAAGCCGGTGAAGCACTGCAGTTAATTGCCACGGCCGTAAGTGAAATAAACAATCACAACACGTCCATAGCCAGTGCCGCAGAAGAGCAGGCAAATGTGTCGCGCGATGTTGATAAAAACCTGGTCAGCATTCGTGATCTGTCTAATTCAACAGCTTCCGGCTCAGAGCAAACCAATGCCTCAAGCCGCGAGCTGTCGCGCCTGGCAGTTGACCTTAATGAACTGGTTAAGCGTTTTAGAATTTAAAAATTGC
Source organism: Idiomarina sp. PL1-037 (assembly GCF_034422975.1). NCBI lineage: Bacteria > Pseudomonadati > Pseudomonadota > Gammaproteobacteria > Alteromonadales > Idiomarinaceae > Idiomarina > Idiomarina sp. PL1-037. The sequence continues at coordinate 762,493 of NZ_CP139873.1, read as the reverse complement.
AAGTTAATCTATAGACGGGGCCGCAATGGCCCCGTTCGAATTTTAGCCACAGAACCTATCTCAACTAAAATAACCTTCCTGAATACTGCTAATTAACTGCATAAATTAGACTAATGGTTAGACCAGCGTCTACTCTTAATCCGTGTTAACAAACTAATAACAACGGATTCAAAAATGAACAACCTATTTCACTTCAGTCAGCCGCTTGATGACAATGCAAAAGCCTTGTTCAACGACGAGAATCAGTCGTTTCTCGCTGAGTTAGTCGATACCTTTCAACCGCAGTTAGAGACGCTGTTAAAAAAGCGCCAGCAACGTCAGGCGCAATTTGACCAGGGTCAGTTGCCTGATTTTGATGCTGCCACTCAAGACATCCGAGAGGGAGACTGGCGCATTGCCGAACTGCCGGCAGATTTGAAGAAACGCCGCTTAGAAATTACCGGACCGGTGGACCGCAAGATGGTCATCAACGCACTGAATGCCAATGTCGACTGCTACATGGCCGACTTTGAAGATTCCCAGTCACCTACCTGGGAAGGCATGGTCAATGGTCAAATTAACCTGCGTGACGCCAACATTGGCGGCATGACCTACACCGACCCCGACAGCGGCAAACATTATGAAGTCGCCCCTGATCCGGCATTGCTGATTGCACGGGTTCGCGGCCTGCACCTACCGGAGAAACACGTACAGCGTAATGGTCAACCAATTCCCGGCGCGCTAATGGACTTTGCTCTGTACTTTTTACTGAATTATCAGCAACGCCTGCAACAAGGCTCCGGGGTGTATTACTACCTGCCCAAGCTAGAGCACAGCGACGAAGCTAAATGGTGGGCCGATGTTTTTCATTTCACCGAGAAAAAATTCAGCTTAAAAACCAGCACCATTCGCGCCACCATACTGATTGAAACTTTGCCAGCGGTTTTTCAAATGCACGAAATACTGCACGCCATGAAAGACCATATTGCTGCGCTCAACTGCGGTCGCTGGGACTACATTTTCAGTTACATCAAAACCCTGAAAGAGCACCCGGAGCGAGTGTTGCCCGACCGCCAGGTGGTGAGCATGGACAAGCCTTTTCTTAATGCTTATTCACGCTTGTTAGTAAAAACCTGTCACCAGCGCGGGGCTCTTGCTATGGGTGGCATGGCGGCCTTTATTCCTAGCAAAGATCCAGCCGAGAATGAGAAGATCCTCGCTAAAGTTCACGCCGACAAAGCCATGGAGCGTGACAACGGCCACGACGGCACCTGGATTGCCCACCCCGGGCTTGCTGATACTGTACGCGAAATTTTTGTCGACGGTATTGAAGGCGACAACCAGCTTCATGTAGTGCGTGAAAACGACACCGAAATTGATCAAGCTTTGCTACTTCAACCCTGCGATGGTGAACGCACCGAAGCCGGCATGCGAACCAACATTCGGGTGTCACTGCAATACATTGCGTCGTGGCTGAACGGCAAAGGCTGCGTTCCTATCTACGGCCTGATGGAAGACGCCGCCACCGCAGAGATTTCGCGTACCTCCATCTGGCAGTGGATACGCCACGGCAAATCGCTTTTCGATAACACCCCGGTCACCAAAGAGCTGTTCCGACAATACCTGCGCGAAGAAGCAGAAGTGGTGAAAAACGAAGTCGGTGAACAGCGCTGGAACAACGAACCCTTTTCCCAGGCCCTAAGCCTGCTGGAAGAAATTACCACAGCCGACGAGCTGGTCGACTTTCTGACCCTGCCCGGCTACCAACAACTCAACTAATAACGATTAAAGAACAACAAGGACATTATTTATGACAACCCAGAATCTTTCTTTCGCACAACAAGTTAAAGAATTACAAAAGCAATGGGACACCGACCCACGCTGGAAAGGTGTTGAACGCCCTTACAGCGCTGAAGATGTGGTGCGCCTACGTGGTAGCGTGCAGCCAGAATACACCTATGCCCGCAATGGCGCCGATAAACTGTGGCAGCTCATTCACGGCAAAGCACAGGAAAAATTCGGCAAAGACTATGTGAACGCGTTGGGTGCTTTAACCGGTGGTCAAGCGGTGCAGCAAGTTAAAGCGGGTCTGCAGGCCATTTACCTTTCCGGCTGGCAGGTAGCGGCTGACAACAACTCGGCCTGCAGCATGTACCCGGATCAATCGCTGTATCCGGTAGATTCGGTGCCAACCGTAGTCGAACGTATTAACAACTCGTTCGCCCGGGCCGACCAGATTCAGTGGTCAAAAGGTGTCACGCCGGAAGACGACAACTACGTTGACTACTTTGCGCCGATTGTTGCCGACGCCGAGGCCGGTTTTGGTGGCGTACTCAACGCTTACGAGCTGATGAAGCGCATGATCCAGTCCGGTGCTGCCGGCGTGCATTTTGAAGACCAGTTAGCTTCAGTGAAAAAGTGCGGCCACATGGGTGGTAAAGTGCTGGTTCCGACACAGGAAGCGGTACAGAAACTGTCAGCCGCGCGCTTAGCCGCCGATGTTGCCGGTACACCAACACTGATTGTCGCCCGTACCGACGCTAACGCCGCTGACTTGCTGACGTCAGACTTTGACCCGAACGACAAGCCGTTCATTACCGGTGAGCGAACCGCCGAAGGTTTCTATCGCGTGAAGCCAGGTATTGAACAAGCCATTTCACGCGGCTTAGCTTATGCGCCGTTTGCCGACCTCATTTGGTGTGAAACCGCTAAGCCCGATTTAGACGAAGCACGCCAATTTGCAGAAGCGGTTCATGCCAAGTATCCCGGTAAATTATTGGCCTACAACTGTTCGCCATCGTTTAACTGGAAACGCAACCTGGACGACGACACCATTGCCAAGTTCCAACGCGAGCTTGCCGCAATGGGTTACAAATTCCAGTTTATTACCTTGGCCGGTGTGCACAATATGTGGTACCACATGTTTGAACTGGCCCATGACTATGCCCGCAACGACATGTCAGCCTACGTTAAACTTCAGCAACAAGAATTTGAAGCGGCAGACAAAGGCTACACCTTTGTGGCGCACCAGCAGGAAGTCGGCACCGGTTACTTTGACGAGCTGACCAACGTTATTCAGGGCGGGCTATCCTCAGTCACGGCGCTGAAAGGCTCGACCGAGGAAGACCAGTTTAAAACCTCCGCGTAAAGCGCAAGTCGGCATCATAAGGAAAGACATCCGTGAGCTCACCCTTGCGGATGTTTTTTTGCACGCGGCACCAGTACGCCGGATCAATCAATTCAGGATGACGCTTCAATAGCTTGTCACGGTATTTCGCCTGCGGCACCGCAAACTGCGCCAGCTGCTGCGGGAAAACATCATTCGGTGCGTAGGAAACCTCCCAGTCGTTTTCCGGCAAACGTCTGAAACTCATATCCGTTAAATACCGCACTTCGTCGTAGTCATAAAACACCACACGTTTATGGCGTGTGACACCAAAGTTTTTCAGCAGCATGTCACCCGGGAAAATATTCGCCGCCATCATTTCTTTTAACGCCCGGCCGTAGTCATCCATCGCTGCATCTATTTCTTCATCATTGGCGTATTCCAGGTACAAATTCAGCGGCGTCATTCGGCGTTCAACAAACAACTGGTGAATGATCAGAGTGTCACCTTCTATTGAAATAGAATTAGCAATGGTTTGCTTAAACTCGTCCAGTAAGTCGGCAGATATTCGCTTAAGCGGCAACGCCACATCGACAAACTCCAGAGTATCGGCCATACGCCCTACCCGGTCGTGCCGCTTCACCATGCGGTAACGGTCAATAACCGTCTGGCGGCCAAACTCCTTGGTGCCGCCCAGCCGGTCTTTAATGACTTTAAACACATAAGGAAAAGACGGCAACGTAAACACCGTCATAACCATGCCTTTAACACCGGGGGCAGCAGACAGCTGGTCGTCTGTGCGGCGCAAATGGTGCAAGAATTCCCGGTAGAACTCGGTTTTGCCCTGCTTATGAAACCCCACCGACGAGTAAAGCTCTGCCAGAGTTTTGTGCGGCATCAAGTCCTTTAAAAACCGCACCAAAGCAGAAGGCGCCTCGGTTTCGACCATAAAATACGAGCGGGCAAAGCCAAAAATGGTCGCCATGCGATCCGACCGGGTAATAAAGGCATCCACATAAAGCTTACCCTGCGAGTTGATCAGCACCGGTACAATAAAAGGGTAATGGTTATTCTCAGTCACCACCCGTCCGACAATATACGCGGCTTTGTTTCGATAAAACGGCGACTTCAAAACATCTATGCGCAGGTTATGCGCTTCAATATCGGTTTCGGTTGCGCGCTCAAAGAACTTATCGCGCAGCTGTTCAATATCATTTTCAAAGCTTTCAAATTCACCGCCCAGGCCAATATCCTCAAACACCCGCGTCAGTGTCCCTTCCAGTCCGTCAACCACCGGAAAGTAAGAGTGGCATTCGTTCTCCACCGGTACCGGAATATGATTCGCCAGCACAGTTTCTACAAAAATGTAGTCGTTATTAAAGTAGGCCCGGTCGAACACCCGGCAAAACACGGAATTGTAAAAGGTTTCTGCAAGCTCAGCCTGTGGGTGAAACTTCAGCAGTTGCTGGTAGCGTTGCCGGGTTGCCCGCCACAGGTTTTCCTCAAGCTCATTACCCACACGTCGCTCAACTTTTTTCGCCGTTGTGCCCACCTGATGGTCGTAATAATGAATACGCTCTGAAGCTGCCGACACAACCGCCTTCCAGTCACGCTGCAAGAAACGTTCACGTGCCCCCTGAGTCAGCGCCTGAAAACGCCGATAGTGACTATGAAAGCCATCCAGAATACTTTTTGCCAGGGTTTCGGGGCTAATTGTCATGGTAATGTTTCCTTAATTCAGGCCTTAAGTTTGGACGGCTCGGGAATAACGGCTTTTAATCGTTCAATGTCACCATCCGCAACGCCATTCTCTTTATAATAAGCAGGCCACTCACCCACCAGCTCCCGAATGTTCCCGAGTATGTTCTTCGCTTTTTTAGGCGTAACACCAAACCGTCGGCATTGCGACAAGACATTATCAATACTGCCTTCACGTCCATATTCACCAATCCCCAAAGCATGTTGCTGACTATTATTAATAGGCAGTACATCATAGGCCGGCGAAAGCCTCCAGCCGCCGGACTTTAAATCCCAGAATAAAGCATGATTTCTACCGTGGTCGTCGGTGTTACCAATAAACACATTAAATGCCATACGTTTATAAAGCTCGGTTGCATCCTCAGCGCGCTGACTGGTTTTCCTCATATACTCTGCCAGTGCACCATAGGAGTAGGTTGTCTTTAGCATGGCTTCGCTGACATTTCCCTCGGCCAACAGCGAGTTAGCACTAATAAAATGATGCGAAACATCCAGACCACGACGGTCAAATCGCTCGCTCATCAACACGTCCTCTTCACCAGCTAGTAACTGAGTACCGGCAACATTCACTCCTTCTACTTCGTTTAGCATCGTCATTGTTGCGCTTTCTACTCTGGCTACGTTGTAGAGGTCGTCGGGGCGGTTAAATTTTAATAAATAAGCTTGTCCGTTATGCTGAAGCACGGTTTTTGGCCTGGCACCACCCATTGACTCGCCGTATTGAAACGCTTTTTTCACCTCAACAGAGACATTTTCTGAATTCAGAATTGCGTTTTTCCCGGCCAGTAACAGATCGATATCATCCAGTGTATTCCGGGATACTTTAGCTTTTGATTTTGATTGAGAAAGACTGAAACTAATAGCCCCCACACCCATGGATGCACCCGCAATTAAAAACTCCAACTCATTTTCGGGCTTGGTTGTGCGTAACTGGGTGATCAACTTTCGTCCCCAGGCATCAGCTCCGGCATCGGTCAAAACACCAAACAGCCCTTTGTTAGCACGCGTCTCAAATAGTTCGTCCGTTAACGGCAAGTGAACAGGATCCAGCGCAAAAGCATCGTTTCGGGCTAAATAGGACTGACCGTATCGAAAGCGGCCAATCCTATTGGTCGGGTCATACCAAATAACACCACAAATAACTGGCTCATTCTCTAATCCTTCGATAAAAACATACGCCTTAGAAGTCATTAGAAAAATCCTCTGAGGTTTTTCGGCGTTTGCGCTGAGGCGCGTGTGCCACCCTTGCGTACTGATCATCCAGAACCGGAGTAAAATGCTCTAGTAACCCCAACAATTCCAGGGCGGTAAATAATGTCAGTGAGTTAACTGAATGGCCGTTTTCCATACGATAAACCGTATTGACGCCGCAGCCCAGCCGCTTGGCGAAATCCTGCTGATCCATGGTTAATGAACGCTGACGCTTAATGAGATCCCCAACCGTTTTTAAAAAGCCATTTGCACTATTCACTTTAACCACCAAATATCATTTATTAAAGATTAACAACTTAATTATGGTGGGTTAATAAAAATAAGCAAGTCTGTTTCTTAATCCAGGGCAACGAAACAAAACTGGCGTTATACATTCACCCTATTTATAATCCCGATAGATTTTTTATATCCCACTTATTCTGGATAGCTATGAATACCATCAAAGACATTGATTTGAACCTGCTGGTTTACCTTGATGTTCTGCTGCGGGAAAAAAACGTGACCCGTGCAGCGGCACAGCTAAATATCACCCAGCCCGCCATGAGTAACGGCCTGAAGCGTCTTCGCAACCTGCTGAATGACCCTATTTTGGTACGCACCAGCGAGGGCATGGTGCCGACCCAACGCGCGCTGGACATGCAGGAAGCACTGCGCGGAGTATTGTATTCGGTTGAGGAAATGATCCAGCCGGTGCGTGAGTTTGACGCCCCCACCAGTGATCAGGTGTTTCGTATTATGGCGTCCGATTACGCCGCCTCGACACTCATGCCGAAACTGCTGGAAAAACTCGATGAGCAGGCGCCTCATGTCTCTCTGGATATCATGACCCCCAGTGATATCAGCTTTCACGACGTGGAGAACGGCAAAGTCGATTTAGCCATTAACCGTTTTGAACAACTGCCACAATCGTTTCACCAAAAGAACTTATGGAGCGATGAGTTCTCCTGTTTGATCCGTAAAGATCATCCATTACTGGAAGAGTACACGCTGGACAATTACTTAAAGGCTCAGCACGTCTGGGTGAGTAAAACCGGTTTTGGTGTGGGCGTCGGGATGGATCCGCATGACGTACAAAAACTCGGCTGGGTCGACGACGCGTTAGATAAACTGGGCAAACGCCGGAAAATAAAAGTGTTTACCCGCAATTATCATGTGGCTATGTATCTGGCACGCCAAGGGCTGGTTGCTACTCTGCCAACGCGCGCAGCCGAACTGTATTCACAGGATAACCAACTGGTCATGAAAACCCCGCCATTCGAAATACCGGGGTTAACTCTGACCATGATCTGGTCACCGCTATTACAACACGATGCAGGCCACCGCTGGTTCCGACAAGTGGTCGCCGAAACCGCGGCAGCTTCATAAGGTTCTTAATAAAGGCTTATTCTTCCCAGAAAAAGTCCTTACGTTTGCTTGGCTCCGGCAGCAAGCGATCCATGGTGGTGGCGTCATAGAGTACGCCATTGACCATGGTATGAGTCACTTTATCGGTATCACGGATGTTCTCCAGCGGGTTGCCATCAATCACGATAATATCCGCCAGTTTACCTTCTTCCAGTGACCCTAAAGCGTGGTCCATACCAAAGACTTTTGCCGGGTCGAGTGTAGCTGTGCGCAATGCTTCCAGCGGCTCCATACCGCCCTGCGCCATCATCCAGATTTCCCAGTGTTGCGCTAAACCTTCGCGCTGACCGTGAGCACCAGAGAGCACTTCAACACCTAAGTCCTGCAGCTCAGTCGCCACTTCCGCATTATTAAAGTGGTTATAGTGGTTATGCGGCGCTTTTTCACGACGCATTGCCTTACCCACTAAAAAGTCCATAGGAACATACTGAGTCAGCTTAGGATGCTTCCACACATCGGTTTCCGCATACCAGTAATTCTCACCCCAGATACCGCCATAAGCCACGCCCAGAGTTGGTGTATAAGCCACGTCACTTTGCTGCCATAACTGACGAATATCATCATAGATATTGGCTACCGGCAGTGAATGCTCCACCGTGGTGTGACCGTCCATAATCATGGTTAAATTGTGCTGCAGCAAAGAACCACCTTCCGGCACCACCATCATTTCCAGTTCGCGCCCTGCTTCAACCACTTGTTGACGCTGGTTACGACGTGGCTGGTTATAACTCTTCACAGAAAACGCACCGACTTTCTTCAAACGCTCTAAATGAAACTTAGCGTCTTCTAAGCTATCCACATGCGAGGTGTAACCTGGCCCATTGGCGCCGTATAAAATGGTGCCGGTTGAAAACAGTCGTGGTGCTGCAATTCTTCCCGCTTTCTGCAGTTCTGAGGCCGCAAAAAATTCGGTCGTGTCGTTAGACGGATCGTGAATGGAGGTCACACCAAATGCCAGGTTCGCGTACTGCCCCCAGTTCTGCTGCGGGATAATTTCCGCCTGGCCCTGACCACCGTGCGCGTGCGCATCGAATAACCCGGGCATGACGGTTTTACCGCTGGTATCAATCACTTCAGCACCAGAAGGCACACTCACCTCTGCTTCAGGGCCAACCGCTACAATTTTATTATTTCGAACCACCACGGTACCCTGCTCATAAACGGTATCGCCATTCATGGTAATGACCTGGCCACCAACAAAAGCAACGGTGGTATCCGGTACCATAGCGTCCTGTTCAAAACCAATGTTCTGGCCATTTTCTACTTTCAGTGTGTCGCTGTCGGTTTCAGCATTAAAAGCTTCGGCTACCGATGTATGGTAAAGCTCCGGCCCCAATGTCCAGTAAATCTGATCACTGTTTGCGGTCCAGGATAAGTTTTCACCGGCACGAACGGAAAGTTGATGCACCGGCATTTGTTTATCACCAGGCCCCACGTTTATAACGCTGCCGCGCTCAACTAAAGGCGTAACAAACACTTTAAAGCGTTCCGCAAAAGCCAGTTGCTTGCCGTCCGGAGACACGCGGAATTCAGTAGCCAACTCCGACTGATACAACTCGCGCTGCTCAAGAGTACGCAAATCGATAGCACTCAAGGTTGGCTTAGCGCCCGGTGTCATTAAGTAAACCCGGTCGTTACGAGCGCCGTATTGCGGTAAATTCCCGCTTTCGGCAATTTGCTCTGGCTCCGCATTAGCGGACACCGCAACGCGATAAATACCGTTTTCCAGACCAAACTTATCGGAAATTAAGTAACCACCACGTATTTTGCGATAAACCACGTGCTTACCGTCCGGGGAAAATGTGGGCTCAACAAAGTTGCCCTGTCCGGTATTCAGTACCTGCTCATCACCAGAGCTAATGTCGCGAACAATAACCTGAGCCTGTTCTTCGTCATTCCAGCGAACAAATACGACGCTTTCACCGTCGCGCGAGTATTGCGGGTACAGCTCAAAGTCTTCACTGTTGGTTAAACGCTGTGGCTCACCATTAGGCAGTGAACGCTGATACAAACTACCCAAAGCTTCGTAAATCACCGCGTCACCCTGCGGCGATACTTGCGCCATACGCAGCATTTTTACGTCAAATTCATCAGCTTCAACGTTTTGCTTAAAGCGCAACGCGTGCTGTACTTTCTTTTCGGTTTCAACTCTAAAAGGAATAATGCGCGCGTTGCCGTCGTCAATGTTCAGCTTCTGAATGTGACCGCCAGCCCAGAAAACTAATTGCTTCGAGTCCGGTGTCCAGTCCATGGTCGGGTAAACACCGTGAATGGCCCAGGTTTCCTGCATGTCACGCTCCATCTTCCCGTAAACCCGCTTGTGTTCGCCGGTCTTCAGGTCCAGCACGTACAACACGCTGTCAAAGTCTTCACGCTTAATGTAAGCCAGATAGCGCCCGTCGGGTGACGGTGTCGGACGAATGGCGCCACCGGCACCACTTATCAGAGTTTCAATTTCCCCGCTTTCGCGCTCAAAGCGCTTAATGGTGTAAATGCCTTCCAGCGAGTCTTTACTGTAGTGAAAGGTTTTGCCCGGTGTGTCATCCTGCGAAAAATAGATGTACTTGCCGTCGGGGGAAAACGCCGGCTCGCCTAAGTCTTTCTGGTCGTTCGGACGTTCCGTCAATTGCACGCCCGAGCCGCCACTGCGGTGGTACATCCAGACTTCACCTGCACCTAACGAACGGCTGGCGGTATAGTGCTTACGCGCAACCAGAAATTCACTATCAGGACTCCAGGCCGGGCTGTTTAATAAACGGAAAGTTTCTTCGGTAACCGCACGCACGTTGCTACCATCGGCATCCATCACCCAGATATTATCACCACCGCCCTGATCCGAAGTGAAAGCAATATAACGCCCATTTGGCGAATAAACGGGCTGCATATGCCAGGCTATACCGCCCACAAGCTTTTCAGCGTCTCCGCCGCCAAAGGGCATGCGATAAATGTCACCCAGTAAATCAAATACAATGTATTCACCGTCCGGGCTGACATCCACATTCATCCAGGTACCAGAGTTAACCGAGATATCAATGTCTTTAAATTCACCCTGCGGGCTACTGACATCCCAGCCCTGGGTTTGTTCTTCTGCCATGCTCACCGGTGCAAAACTTAAAAGCGATGCCACCGCTAAGGTTAGTGTTGTCTTTTTCATGGTAGTGCCTCATTCAAAATGTCTTACCTTTGTAAGGAGTTAAGATCCAAAAGTCCAGTCGCTAACGTTAAATGGGGAGTTATGGTCGGTTAATGGACATTAAAAGTCAGTGGGTTATAGTGAGAAAATATTCAGGCAACCGGATTGAATATGAACGACGCCTTAGAAAACATCCTCCTGGACGTCTCTAAATCGCCCGATATTGACGGTGGCGACTTAGAGAGAGCGTCTGAGCTTATATTAACTTCAGCTTTGAAAGGGCTGGATATCACCCGGGTTAGTATTTGGTTATTGCAGCCAGACAAACAAAGCATGACCGCCGCTAAACTCATTGATAAAGAACAGTTAAACACTGATGTGCCCGTATTGCGCAAGTCTGAACTCCCTTCATACTTTCAGGTGCTAATGACTGAGCGAACCATCATCGTCAATGATGCCCGCAGCCACCCGGCTACAGTAGAGCTCAGCGCAAGTTATCTGGAGCAGACCGGTGTACACGGCATGCTCGATGTTCCTTTACGCCATAAAGGTGAAATGATAGGCGTTATGTGCTGTGAAAGCCGCAGACCCTCGCGCCACTGGACATCTAATGAAGTCGCCTTTGTCGGTGTACTTGCGGATATTTATGGCCGGGCAGTCAGCGCTTCCGAGCGTGAGCGATTTGAAGCACTGCTTATTCGTCAGAACGAGCAACTCGAAGGTATGGTCGAAGAGCGCACGGAATCGTTGACTAAAGCACTGGATAATTTTAAACAGGCCCAGGAAAGGTTAATTGAAACGGAAAAAATGGCAGCATTAGGTAAATTAGTTGCTGGTGTTGCTCATGAGGTGAATACCCCGCTGGGTGTCTCAGTGACCGCCGTGACTCATTGTGAGCACCGGCTGAAAAAACTGAATCAGAGCTTTACCGATGGCTCCATTTCTCGAAAACATCTGCAGACCTTTATCGATAATACGTTTGAAGCTTACCAGCTACTAAGCAGCAACCTTGAACGAGCCGCTACTTTGATTCAGAACTTTAAGAAAACGGCTGTCGACCAGTCCAGTTTTGAGCTGGTAAAATGCCAGCTCAACGATTACCTACACGCATTAGTATTAAGCCTGAACCCCATGGTGAAAAAGAAAAAAGTCACCATTACAATTCATTGCAGTGAAGACATTGTCCTCAATACCTATCAGGGGGCGCTGGCACAAATCGTGACTAATTTGGTCAGTAACACCAACGACCATGCTTTTGCCGAGCCCAACGAAAATCATAAAATTGACATTCTTACCGCCGAGGAAGAGAACGGCGTACACTTTTCTTTTCGTGACAACGGCAAAGGCATAGACAGCGAAACCATCAAAGATATTTTTGAGCCTTTTTTTACCACCTCTCGTCAGACTGGCGGCTCAGGATTAGGCCTGTCTATTGTTTATAATTTAGTAACACGGAAACTCAAAGGTCAGATTTCTGTCCAATCAACACCTGGCGAAGGCACTGAATTTTCATTTTTCTTACCGAATTTACCTAAATAGGACCTTGTATGCTTAAAGCTCTGCAAAACTTTTTTCAAAACAATACTGCCGCTGAACAAGTCAGTCTGGATAAGGCTGATGGCATGACAAACGATGCATTCCTTTCACTGGTATTAATGACTGAAATTAGTCTTGCCGACGGTAAGTTATCAGACGACGAACGTCAGCATCTTTTACATGAGCTTGAGAACGAATATGAGATTAAGGGTGAGCAAGCGGAAAACGCTATAAAAAAAGCCGTAACAGCAGTAAAAGAAGCGTCATCATTACATGAGTTCACCTCTCAGCTAAAAGCTCTCGCCTACGAAAAACGTGTTGAATTACTGGAAAGCTTATGGATAGTTGCCTACGCTGATGGCGAACTTGACCCTCATGAGGAAAGCATGTTGCGCAAACTGGCAGACCTGCTCTACATTGGTCACGCGGACTATATTCGAACCAAATTAAACGTCATGGACTCTTAAATTCAGAAATCAGCAACCTATGAGCGGCCATCTTAATGGCCGCTTTCTCTCGCTGCTTCCATTTCACTTTCCAGACGAGCCGCTTCATCCGCTCGAGGTTTAGTAAAGCGTGCTAACCACAAATAAAGCACAGGCGTCAGGTAAAGCGTAAACAGAGTTGCCAGCCCTAAGCCACCGAAAACAACCCAGCCAATTGAATTACGCGCTTCGGCCCCCGCACCAGAAGACAGAATGAGTGGCAGGCCACCCAGAACCGTTGATACCAGAGTCATCATTATGGGCCGTAAACGTATGAGTGAAGCTTCTTCTATCGCCTCACGAACAGCGAGCCCTCGGTCACGCAGCTGGTCGGCAAACTCAACCAGCAATACAGAGTTTTTCGCCAGCAGACCAATCAGCATCACCAATCCAATCTGTGAGTAAATGTTCATGGAGGTGCCCGTCAGGAACAAGGCGTAGATAGCTGCGGCAATGCCGAAAGGTACGGTCAGCATAACAACCACCGCACTGTTTAATGATTCAAACTGAGCCGCGAGTACCAACAAGACAATCAGGAACGCCAGAATATAGGTCATAGCTATTTCCTGCGAGGTATCCTCAAATGTTGCGGCTTCGCCTAAAAATACCAGCCCCATGCTGCTGGGCAAAACTTCTTCGGCAATAGCACGCAACTGCTCTACAACTTCCGACATCGGCAAACCTTCAGGCAGTTGCACATCAACTTCTATCGCGCGCCGCTGTGCCTGACGTTCCAACTCTGCAGACACACCCTCTTCAATAATTTCTGAAACGCTGGAAATGGGTACCAAATCGCCACTACTGGAGGACACATAAAGGTTTTGCATATCTTGTGGCGACTGAATTAAATTATTGCGCGTGCGCAACATAACCGGAATTTGCTGGTCTCCCACGTTTAAGTCAGCGACATCATCACCATTTATAGCAGCACGCAGAGTAGAAGATATGTCATTTAAGGAAACTCCAAGTTCTGCAGCGCGGCGACGATCAATTTTCACCCGTAATTGTGGTTGCGTGGGTTGGTAGGAGACATTCGGGTCACCCAAATCCGGCATCCGCTCTTTGACTACGGCAGTAAACTCACGGGCAGCTCTAAAGATGTCGTCATAATTTTCGCCGGTAATCGCCATTTCCAGGCCACCGCCCTGACCTCTTAAATTCAGGCTGTTATCACCAAAAGCGCGTCCCGGCGCACCCGGAACCTGGCTCAATGGCTCCCGAATGCTATTAATGATTTCCTGTTGGCTAATATCTCGCTCTTCCCAGGGTTTAAGGTTTGCTGTAATGAAAACCAGATTTGGGTCCCACTGGCCAACAACAGTGTAAATGGACTCGATGTCACCACTTTCTTTATATTCCAGCAGCACTTCTTCCAGCTTACGTGCCTGACGATCCATAAACTTAAGACCAACACCGTCAGGTCCGCGCGAGAACACCCGAACCGCCCCGCGGTCTTCACTAGGCATAAGTTCGCTGTCAATTTCATTATAAAGCAACGCTCCGCCGCCAGCAGACAGTAACGATAACACCACCACAACCCAGCTAAAGTCAAGAGCTTTGCGCAGCGTTCGTTTATAGAACCGTTTAAAGGCATTGCCGATTCCTGCAAACCGGTTATTCTGCCCGGCTGATTTAGGCAAACGAGCGGTAAATGCCGGCACCAGGGATAAAGCGACAAAAGAAGAAATGACCACTGCCGCGGCAAGAACACCGCCAAACTCGCGGAATAAACGCCCCGCCGTTGAGGGTAAAAACGCAATAGGGACGAAAACCGCAACCAATACCGCCGTCGTTGCCACTACCGCAAAAAACACTTCGCGGGTGGCTAATACGGCCGCAGCACGGCTACCAAGCCCCATGCTGCGGCGTCGCTGAATATTCTCAGTAACCACAATGGCATCATCAACAATCAAGCCTGTAGCCAGTACCAGCGCCAGTAAGGTCAAAATGTTGATGGAAAATCCCATTAGCCAAATAGCGGCTATAGCACCGAACAACGCAACCGGAATGGAGAACGCAGGAATAATAGTCGCGCGGAATGAACCAATGAATACCCATAAAGTAACGACAACCAGAGCGATGGTAATAGCGAGCGTTGTCACTACTTCAGCTACTGATGTACGAATAAATTGCGCATCATCATTGGTGATACGCATTTCCATATCAGGGAAACGCTCTCGCAGGCGTTCAAGAACCTTCAACGCCTGATCAGAAATTTCAATGGTATTAGACCCCGCCTGGCGTATTACCCCCAAACCAACCACCGGTTTACCATCCAGTCGAACAAAACTGCCGGCATCAGCCGGTGCAAAATAAGCCTGTGCGACATCACCAACACGAGTGTCATCGCGAACAATTATGTTCTCTACTTGCTCTTCCGTAATGGCTGTGGCATCTGCACGAATAATCAGACGCTGATCGGTTGAGCGCAAACTACCAGCCGGTACGTCAAAAGGCGCCAGGCGCAATGCATCAGCGACATCCGTTACAGATAAACCAAAACTCACGAGCTTGAGCGGATCAAGATCAACCCGCAATACGCGTTCCCGGTCGCCGTTCAGGCGCACATCGGCAACACCGTTTATGGCTAAAAATGCCGGAGACAAATCGGTTTCCAGACGGCGGGTCAATTCTTCCTGAGTCAGGCTCTCGCTGCTAACCGCAATATCCAAAACTGATCGCGCATCATTGTCAGCTTTACGAACATTAATTTGTTCAACATCGTCGGGTAATTCCCGACGCACTTGATTGACCGCTTCGCGAACCTCCGCGGCCACCACATCCAAGTCAACTCCGGGACGGAATTCAATAGAAATCCGCGCACTATTTTCTTCACTCGAAGACTGGATTGACTCTACACCCGAAACACGAGCTGCCGCTCCCTCCAGAATACTGGTGACCTCGGCATCCACTGTTTCCGGTGCGGCCCCCGGAAGTGACGCGCTTACACCAACAACGGGTCTGTCCACATCCGGAAGTTCACGTACTTCTACGCCCATAAGCGCAGCCAAACCAGCTATAGCAATAAGAACATTAAGAACAACAATCAATACCGGACGACGAATAGAGACCGAAGGTAAGTCGTTCGCATCCTGCTGATTATTCGGTTGTTGATCTGACATTATTCAATGCCCTCTTGCGCATCAAGTGTGGTTCTGTCGAAAGTCACTGGCTGACCTTCTCGTAAGCTTTGAACACCTTCAACTATAAGCAAATCATCACGTTGAATATCGCCTGAAACCAAGACACGTCCTGCCAAACGCTGTTCTATTTGCACGTCGACTCGGTGCGCTTTGTCGTCTTCAACCACCCAGACGAATGGGTTATTAACCCCCCAGGATAAGGCCGCTTCAGGTATTGAAGCGAACTCTTCACCGGCAAGTTCTATGGCCGTTCTGAAACTCGTTCCCGGTAAAAAATCATCACTGTCGTTACTGATTTCTGCACGAGCTCTGTACATACGGCTAGTGGCATTAATTCGTGAGTCCAGCTCAACAATTTCAGCCGTTACCGGCGTACCAGAATAGCGCCAGGGCTCCACTTTTAGTTCTGCGCCGTCCTGTAACAACGAGACCGCCGCTTCAGGAATACGAAAATCAATTAATAAGGTCGAACGGTCATCTAAAGTGGCGATAGCCGTTTGTTGATCAATGCGGTCACCAACTTCAACGTCAGTAATACCGATAATTCCGGTAAAAGGCGCACGGATAAAACGGTCTTCCAACTCAATTTTGGCGTTTTCCAGTTCAACCCGGGCTAAATCTCTTAATAAAATAGCGTTATCCAGTTCCGACTGAGGAACAGCTCCCTGCTCACGGCTCGAACGTAAACGTTCTACCGTACGTTCTGCATCGCGCAGGTTAATTTGTGCTTGTTCTACTGCAACTTTCTGGCGACGGGCATCCAGCTCGACCAATAGCTGGTCTTTCTCAACTTTTTCCCCCGGCGTAAAATTTACCGAGACCACTCTGTCGCCAACAGCAGGGTATATGGTAATGGAGCGCACAGCTTCCGCTGTACCAACTGCTTCTACCCTATTGCGTTCGCGCTCAAAGGTGACTGGCTGCGTAATCACCAGCGCTTCACGTGATCCAAATTGTTGCGCCTGACTACCTGTACCAAGCAATGACAACAAAAGAACAAAGGTAATGAGTAAAAACTTCATAGCAGTCAAATAGAGCTCCAAAAAAACTGCAGCCAAGGGGGCTGCAGTTATTACTAGTCAATTTGCGGTTAAGCCATATTGCGAAAGTTATTCTTTAATCGCAAAGCTGCCTTGCATAATTGCTGAGTGGCCTGGGAAGGTGCAGAAGAATTTATAATCAGTATCTGCACTCATACCTTCTGTTGAAAACGTCACTGACGTTTGCTCACCACCACCAATAACGTCGGTTGCAGCAATTACAGCATCAGAGTCTGGTACATAGTTATTATCCATACCTGCTGACATACCTTGTTGTACTACAGACTGCATGTCACCAGCTTCACTCAGTACCCAGTTGTGACCCATCACTTTTTTATCCAGTTTACCCGTGTGATGAAGGGTTACTGTTACTTCGTCACAGCTAGCTGGTACGGACATCTCTTTTGTATCAAATCTCATGTTGTCATTGCTATCTATGGAGAGCTCACATTCGTTAGCCTGCGCGGCGTTTGCGACAAACAACATAGAGCCTAGTAGTGCGGAAATTATGTAACGCATTGCAATACCTCTTCGGTTAGTATGAAATGATTCCTTTCTAATATACGTGATATCTCGCATTGAGATTACTTTAACGAGAATTTATATGACGAAACGTCCTTTTTCGCCGCAATCACTCCTTGCTCAGGGTGGTAGTCACTCTGACAACGAGAATGGAGTAATTATCCCTCCAGTATACACATCAACGACTTATCTGCGTGATGACGACAATCAATATCGTAGCGGTCGGGTGTATTCAAGAGCTGACAACCCCACTTATCGCCCTGCAGAAAAGCTGTTGGCAGAATTAGAAAATGCGGCAGATGCACGCCTGTTCGCTTCGGGCATGGCCGCTGCTACCGCTGTTTTTCAGGCCTTAAAGCCAGGCGACTCGGTCATAGCTCCCAAGGTTATGTACTGGGCTTTGCGCAAATGGCTACAAACTTTTGGTGTCGATAGCGGACTGGATGTTCGGTTTCTCGATACCACCAATTTAAATAAAATACGCGACGCTATTGCGGAAAGAAAGCCTACGCTTATTTGGCTTGAAACGCCGGGCAACCCGCTTTGGACAGTTACCGATATCGCCGCCGTCGCTAACCTGGCAAAAGAATGTGGTGCCCTGCTTGCCGTTGATTCGACGGTGGCAACACCACTGCTGACCAAGCCATTGGATCTTGGCGCCGATATTGTCATGCACTCCGCGACTAAGTACCTAAACGGCCACTCCGATGTTATTTCCGGCGCACTGGCTGCTCGTGAAGATAACGAGTTCTGGAAACGCTTAGTGGCTATTCGTGCCCAGTCCGGAGCCGTTCCGGGGCCTCAGGACGCGGCGCAACTCTTGCGTGGCATGCGAACGCTGTTTTTACGGGTCCGGGAAAGTTGTCAAAGTGCATTATATATAGCAGAGCAGCTGGAGCAGCACCCGCAGGTTATTGAAGTTTTGTATCCCGGCTTGCCAAGCTTTGCCGGTCATGAAATAGCCGTTAAGCAAATGCAGAGCGGTTTTGGCGGTATGCTGTCTATTCGTTTAGCCGGTGGCGAAAAAGCGGCAATTGCGGTTGCAGCTAAAACTCAGCTCTGGCACCGCGCTACGTCATTAGGTGGCGTGGAAAGTCTGATTGAGCATCGCGCCAGCATTGAAGGCCCGGACACGCCGGTGCCGCTGGATTTATTGCGTTTATCGGTAGGCATTGAAAACGCCGATGACCTGCTAAACGATTTACAGCGGGCCATCGACTTAGCGCATTCTTAAATACTTACGCGCTTGTAGAAGCGGTATTCCGGTTTCCAGAAATTGTTGTCGATGCGCTCACGAAGCGTGTCTTCATCAATTTCCAGTGCTAAACCCTCTTGTTGAGCCACTTTACCCACAGCAAAAGCAATGTCTTTGCTTAGCTGAGTTAAATCATTAAAAGCTGGCAATAAGGCTTCACCTTTACCATTAGCGCTGGGCGATGCATTCGCCAGTGTTTTACTTGCCACTCGCAGCATTTCATCACTCACCCGCTCAGATTTAACCGCTAACACCCCAAGACCAATGCCTGGGAAAATATAACTGTTATTGCACTGCGCTATCGGGTAAATACGGCCATCATATTCCACCTCTCCGAACGGGCTTCCGGTTGCCACAATAGCCCGGCCTTCGCTCCACTTCAGGACATCTGTAGGGTGCGCTTCCACGTGTCTGGAGGGGTTACTCAGTGGAAAAATAATGGGACGCTCGACATTTTTTGCCATGGTTGAAATAACTTGTTCGGTGAAGAGCCCGGCCTGGCCTGACACACCAATTAAAATGTCAGGCTCGGCACAATGCATAACGTCCAGCAGCGACGGATAATCACCACTGTATTCCCACGCGTTTAAATCGCTGGTCTTCTGCGCCAGCGCCTGTTGGAAGTCACGCAAACCATCCATGGTATCCATAACCAAACCAAAACGGTCGACCATGAAGATCTGTTTCTTCGCTTGTTCCTCGCTTAAGCCCTCGGCGGTCATCTGAATCATAATCTGCTCTGCAATACCGCAGCCCGCAGATCCAGCACCAACAAACACCACCTTCTGCTCACTAAGCTTTTTACCTTTTTGACGGCAGGCTGCCAGCAAGGTGCCCACCGTCACAGACGCGGTGCCCTGAATGTCGTCATTAAAACAGCAGATTTCGTCGCGATAACGACGCAATAAAGGCATGGCGTTAGGCTGAGCAAAATCCTCAAACTGCAGCATCACACCCGGCCAGCGTCTGGTCACCGCTTTTATGAACTTGTCGAGGAATTCGTCGTATTCGTCCTGCTCAATACGCTTATGCCGAGCGCCCATATACATAGGGTCTTCCAGCAATTTTTCATTATTGGTACCAACATCCAGCATCACCGGCAGCGTATACGCAGGGCTAATTCCGCCGCAAGCGGTGTACAGCGAGAGCTTTCCAATAGGAATACCCATGCCGCCTATACCCTGGTCGCCTAAGCCCAGAATGCGCTCACCGTCGGTCACCACAATCACTTTCACTTTTTGTTTAGTGGCATTGCGCAGAATATCGTCAATCTGATCGCGTTCAGAATAGGAAATAAATAAACCGCGTGAGCTGCGGTAAATATCTGAGAACTTCTCACAGGCATCACCCACCGTCGGGGTGTAGATAATCGGCATCATCTCTTCCAGATGATCCGTCAATAAACGATAGAACAGGGTTTCGTTGTTGTCCTGAATAGCGCGCAGATAAATGTGCTTGTTAATGGGCGTTTCAAAGCTTCTGTACTGCATGTAAGCCCGCTCGGCCTGCTCCTCAATACTCTCATAACGAGGTGGCAACAAGCCCGTCAGGTTAAACGCGGCACGCTCTTCCCGACTAAAGGCACTGCCCTTGTTCAGTAACGGGGTTTCCAACAAGTTAGGACCAGAATACGGAATATAAAGCGGACGCTGCGTCTGCGGCATAAGTACAAACTCCTGAAAGCAAAAGTAATACGAATATCATAACATCAACATCACGCTAGTTGCTATTCCAGCTGGCTCAGAGCAGGGGAAGCAGAGCTGGTAGGTAATTCGGCTGAGATAACAGAACCCGGGCTTCAGGAGACGCTGCAACTTCATCCATGAACGCTTGACGAAGGCCATGGAACTGATAAAGCTCGCCGGATCAGTGCGCCGACGGTTACAAAGGCTCTTACGGAGGTGTGCAGCGCCATGGATGGCGCTGCTCAAGCCCTACAGGGATGTACTCGCGGGCGTCCTCCGAAAGAGCCTTTATAACCTCAGCACTCGTTCGGTCAGGCTACAGCTTCAGGCCCCAGCGGGTGGCGGTGCGTTTTACGGCGTCGACGTTTTCAGTGGCTATAATGTGCAGTGGAGTGGTGTCAAACTGGGCGCTTAGGTCCAGATGTTGCTTCAGCCAGGCCAGCATGGCTTCGCCGGAGTGGATGGTTTTGGCGCCATTGAAATAAGCTGAAATGCTCTTGGCTATCAACGGAAAATGAGTACAGCCCAGTAGCACCACATCGGGCTGTTCAAGCTTGCCAAAATAATGCTTGAACGTTTCCTGCAGTATCGGACCATCGTAGAGCTCTTCTTCAACAATAGGCACAAACAACGGCGTGGGCAGGGCCTCCACCTGGTTGTAACCTAAAGCCTGTATCTGTTGCTGGTAAGCACCGGAGTTTATAGTCGATCGCGTAGCAATAACCAACACTCTGGCACTGGTATCAATACCCTGCAGTTGCTCCAAAACCATTACACCGGGCTCCAGTACCCCGTACACTGGCTTATTGGAGAACTTCTGCATTTGCTCCAGAGCGGTCACACTCACGGTGTTACAGGCCACCACCAGACAATCCACATCGGCGCCATTAAAAAACTCAACCGCTTCCAGCGCATAGCGCGTCACCGTATTGCTGTCCTTGCTACCGTAAGGCACGCGGGCGGTGTCTCCATAATACAGCAGTTCACTGAAACAACCGCTTTGTTGCAACGATCGAGCCACGGTTAAACCACCGACACCGCTATCAAAAACCCCGACTTTCATGGCCGTCCATTCCTTTCAATTTACTTCTCTAAATTCACGGTTTTAAGCCGCAGCGCGTTAGTTATCACGAACACACTGGATAACGCCATGGCACCCGCTGCCAGCATAGGTGACAGTAAAATACCGAAAAACGGATACAGTACGCCCGCGGCGACAGGGATCAGTGCGGTATTATAAGCAAAAGCCCAGAATAAATTCTGACGAATGTTGCGCATGGTGGCTTCAGACAAAGCAAAGGCCTGTTGTACCACGGTCAGATTATCAGACATTAGCACCACATCGGCAGATTCAATAGCGACGTCTGTACCGGTCCCAATAGCAAAACCCACGTCCGCGGAGGCCAGTGCAGGAGCGTCGTTAATACCGTCCCCCACAAATATAACCTGACCCCATTCTTTTTTCAGGCGCTTAACCGCATCCACTTTGCCATCGGGTTTTACATTGGCAACCACTTCGTCAATACCCAACTCCTTGGCAATGCGTTTTGCGGTAGACTCAGCGTCACCGGTTACCATGGCGGTTTTCAGGCCGTCGGCGTGTAGGCGCTTAATCAATTCTTTGGCACTCGATTTAATCGGATCGTCCTGAGTAAATACGGCCGCCAGCTTACCGTCTATTGCGACATAAATCGGGGTGCGTCCACTCTCTGACCATGCTTTAGCATCTGCAGGCTCAGCATCCAGCGCAATGTCGTTGTCCTGCATCAGGTCGCTGGTGCCAATGTAAAGCGTTTTACCATCTACTTTTCCCGTGACCCCCAAACCTGAAATAGCCTCAAAGGTATCCGGCTCGCTGACTTTAATGTCCTGGTCTTTGGCATAATTCACCAAAGCTTCTGCCGTAGGATGCTCGGATTTAGCTTCAACCGAAGCCGCTAATGTCAGCACCTCTTTTTCGTTAAACTCGCTTAGGGTAATCCACTCTGTAATAGTCGGCTTGCCTTCGGTCAGCGTACCTGTTTTATCAAAGATAACGCCTTTGGATTGTTGCAACGCCTGCAGGGCACTACCCTGACGGAACAACACACCCATCTCCGCACCGCGGCCTGTGCCCACCATAATAGACGTGGGTGTCGCCAGACCCATGGCACAAGGGCAGGCAATAATCAGGACGGCGACAGCATTAACCAGTGCAAAAGTGAGTGCTGACTCACTGGCAGCAAAATACCACACCACAAAAGTCAGCAAGGCCACCAGCATAACTGCAGGAACAAACCACAGGGTAATGCGGTTCACTGTGTCCTGAATCGGCAATTTACTACCCTGCGCCTGCTCGACCATACGGATGATCTGCGCCAGCACGGTTCCTTCACCGGTAGCCGTTACTTTAAAACGCAAAGTGCCTTTTTCGTTCAGCGTTCCACCAACGACTTTGTCTTCTTTTTGCTTGTGCACCGGTTCGGCTTCACCGGTTATCATAGCCTCGTTGACATAACTGTCACCGGAAGATACTTCACCATCCAGAGCAATGCGTTCACCCGGACGTACCTCAATTTCATCGCACTTGCCCAGCTCGGCAATATCGACTTCGGTCACTTCGCCGTCACGCACCACTCGCGCTGTTTTGCTTTGCAGACTCATTAAACGCTGAATAGCATCGGAGGTGTGGCTTTTAGCCCGTGCTTCCATAAAGCGCCCGGCCAGGATCAAGGTGACAATAACCGCCGAGGCTTCGAAGTAAACGTTCACGGACTCACTCGGCAACCACGAAGGCACCAAAGTTGCCACCACCGAATAGCCCCAGGCCGCCGTGGCGCCCAGTGCCACCAAAGAGTTCATATCCGGTGCGCCCCGGAATAGCGCGGGAACACCCAATTTATAAAAGCGTGCGCCGGGAACCGCTAATACCAGGGTAGTAAGCACTAACTGTATCCACCAGCTGGTTTGCAAGCCGAGTGAGTTATGTACCCACTCGGAAAACACCGGCACCATATGGTTGCCCATGGCCAGCAGGAACACCGGCAACGTCAGCAAAGTCGAAAGCCATAACTGGCCTTTTAACGTACGCATTTCCTTTGCCTGTTGCTCACGCTGCTCACGCATTTGCTTATCGCGATCAACAACCTCATGCGCCTCGTAGCCCGCACTTTTCACCGCCTGAACTAATTCATCCACCGACAGCTTGTCAGAGTAAGTTACTTCAGCACTGTCCGACGCCAGGTTTACCGAAGCATCTTCAACGCCGTCTAAGCCATTTAATGCCTTGTCGACACGACTGGCGCACGAGCCACAGCTCATGCCTTCCACACTTAAACGAACAGATTTACTCATTACTGCCTCCGTCGGCTTCTGCCGGTTTAAGCCACAACAGCAGCCAGAACACCACCAGTTGTGCCACGCCAATATAACGTTGTATCGCGCCGCGTACTTCAGTCAATTCGGGGTTAATCATTAGCACAAAACCTAAGGCAATAATCACTGACAGAAGAACAAAAGCACAGCGCACCGGCCAGGTAGTTTTCGGGGTAAAGGTCAGTAAAAGCGTACCTAACGCAAAACCGAAGTAACTGACCATGCTAATAATATTGTGTAATGCCTGAGAACTGGAACCATCTGTCGGGCAGCCTAAATCACAAGGTGCCAGTGCCGCACCGAGGTAAGCCACAGGGTAGAAAAATAGAAGGCTCCAGCCAATATGGCTAATGCCTTTAACGCGTAAATGCGGACGAGCAGTTAGTAGCACACCGAAAGAAACCATAGCCAGCGGAATAAAACCGACCCAGCCAAAAGCGCCAGCGGCAGTGCTGCCGGTCGCGTTAATTTCGCTTATATACTGGCTTACATGAGAAAAGTCGCCTTTTACCCAGGTGGCAACCAATTGCAGACCAACCCAAAATAAGGTCAGAATAATTAACTGCGGCATAACAGGAGAGCTTTTCGTCGGTGTGTTTTCCATGTAGCCTCCTCGGCTGTATTAATGTGATAATCTTTCACTACAGTGTAAACCAAGATGGGAACAGATTGTGAATATTCAAGTTCTTGGCTGCAGCGGCGGACTCAGTGGCGACAATAAAGGCGGCTCTACCTGCATCCAGCTCAATCATAACATTCTGATTGACGCCGGCACCGGTCTGAATCAACTCAGTCTCGCGCAAATGCACCAGGTTCGGCATGTATTGCTGACCCACTCGCATATGGATCACATTGCCGCTTTGCCCACATTTTTAAGCAACCAATACGGAAGTGAGCACTTACCCGTTACGGTTTACGCACAGGCTCACACTCTGGAAAAGCTGCAAAATAATATTTTTAACGGCGATATTTGGCCTGAGCTCAGCAGCATGACCGAAGGCCCTGAGCCGATACTAAAATTTAAAGAAATCCACCCGGGTGAGTGTATAGAGCTTGAGGGTATGGAAATTAAAGCTTTTGCTGTAGAGCACAGCGTACCGACAGTGGGTTACAGCGTAAAAAGTCAGGGTAAACACTTTGTTTTTGCCGCCGATACCATTGCCGGTAAGCAACTGACCGAACAGCTTAACCGCCTAGCCCATATCGACACCTTAATGCTGGAATGCGCCTTTCCCGACGAGTTACTGCCGGTTGCGGAAAAAACCAAGCACATGACCCCTAGCTTACTTGAAAGCGCCCTGAAAAGCTTAGAGCAACAACCCACCGAGCTTTGGATAACCCACCTGAAACCTAGCAACGAAAAAGCCCTGCGCGCAATCTTAGCAGCCAACCCACCACATAAAAATACGGTGGTGCTGTAGGATATCATTTCTGGCGTGAACGTCAGTCTACACATTTAGATGTACATTACGCGCCCGCACAGTAATATCATTTTCGATGGTTTTGATGATCCCTGAAGAAAGCCCCAGCCCCTTAGCTTCAGCTATGAAACTTCGGGTTTGTTGGTAAATTTCATCCAGTATATGATAAAGCGGCGCGCTATTTGCAAAGCCAGCCTGTCCGGCCATATGCTCTAGCGCAGTTTTATCCGGACAAGCTCCGTTACCGTTGAATGCGGTCATATGCTCACCATAAGAAGACGGGCTATAAACAATGTCGTAACACGGCGATAACCGCCACTCGTCCTTATCATTGGCCAGGAAATTAAAATTCTTCGAGTGATCATCCTGATTCACAGTCACATAATTAAATAATGCCCGCTTAACCATTTTTTGCGCTTCATCAACACCACACAAAAGCCGCGTTGCCTTAATTAAATCCACGTAATCCAGTGAGGGCTCGCGGAAGGAAGCATCAAGTAAACCCGCGGCTGACAGCATGTGATAGCGACCCTTTTCAGAGCAATCAAAACGCGCCTGCTGCAACCAAAACTGACCATTGCCCGCATCGATAAGCTCAAACTCAGGCACCTGAATTCCAACGTTTTTGGCCATAGTTAAGTACAAGTACTCAACCAGGCTTTCTTCATGCTTTAGTAAAAAACGTTCCGACGTCAGTTTCACAATCAGCTTTTTCCCTTTTGCGTTCGGCTCAGTTGAATACTGGCCATTGCCCAGTAAGGTCGCATTTAATTTCGGGCGAGCACCACCAGAGCCTCCGGCCGCCTGTAGATGCTCGATAAGATCCGTTTCATTACCCTCAAACTCTTTTATCGCTTCCTGACCCAGCCTTCGTAAAGCAATATCGTCACTGCTACCTTCCCTTAAGCGAGTTTTCGGCTCATAGGAAAGCGCCCCCAAACAGTCCGAACTAATAACAGCCAGACGCTCCATTGCCGACATTTTCTGTGGGTTATAGCCATTTTTTCGAAACACTCTGTCCATGAGATAAAGCCCCCAACCATCAGGCAGGCTATCCGCAAAAACACCGTGTAAACCATAATGAGGTTGTCGTGGGGCTTTTTGAAGCTCAGTTGTCGCTTTTAGGTTGAATGGTGACAAGGATGTTTTGTGTTGCTCTAAATAGTCTTTGTGATATTGAAAATAAACACCCGATTTATTTTCAGCCAGAGTGCCAACACCCACCCGTTTACCATCCGACAACGTTCGTATTACCTGAAGAGGCGTATTAAGCATTTTTCAAAACCTCATCTATGGTTTTAGGGACTTTTTCCCGCTCCAGAAATTCCCTGAGTTGGTTGAGTTCACCCAGAGCTTCGACCAGCATTAAAAACTGACGCAAAGAGATGTTTCCTGTGCGCTCAAACTTACGAACGGTCCCATAGGGCACACCTGATTTTTCAGACAAAGCTTCAACCGACAGCTTTTGCGCTTTTCGCAGTTGCTTAATATGCTCTTTAAGATCAAGCTGAGTATCGTATGCCGTATTTAGATTAAGCGTCATAATAGTAACAATTTAAGCGGTTTTTAAGTGGTAACTGTTACTATTATAGCAATAATTATGGGCTGGCGCTATTCCTTGCCTGATTTTCATATCAGGTGAGAGCTGTGACCCTGACGCCACCGTCAGTCAGCATAAACACTAAACACCTACAGTACTTCAACTCCTCAGCTTACATACCTGCTTCCGCCGCTCTGCTAATTTATCCATCTTATTTGCTAAAGTGTATTAGCTGTCACTAAAGCGTTAGGCATAAAAATAACAGCCAGTACCTGACGTAAACGCCAGGCTCAAACTGCAAGAGGCGCTAAACCCGTGGGCTTTCTGCTGTAGGAGTGTCGAAGGCCATGGATGGCCTTCGACAAGCGTTCAGGGATGAACTTGTAGCGTCTCCGTAAGCAGAAAGCCCACGGGTTAGCCGAATTGTGGTTTGCGCCAGGCTCGCTAGCCGAGGTGCTTACGGGCGTTGCGGAACATGCGCATCCATGGACTGTCTTCGCCCCACTCATCCGGGTGCCAGCTGTTGGCTACGGTACGGAACACACGCTCAGGGTGCGGCATCATTGCCGTCACACGACCATCGTCGCTGGTTACCGCAGTAATACCTTTGGGTGAACCGTTCGGGTTAGCCGGATACTGCTCAGCTACTTCGCCCCAGTTATCAATGTATCGCAGTGCAACCTGGCCACTTTGTTCCAGCTGGGACTGCTGCTGAGGGTTAGCAAACTCCGCACGGCCTTCACCATGAGACACCGCAATTGGCATACGCGAACCCGCCATGTCACCTAAGAAAATCGACTGAGATTCCTGAACTTCAACCAGGCTAAAGCGCGCTTCAAAGCGCTCACTGCGGTTGGTTACAAAACGTGGCCAATGCTCGGTTCCCGGAATTAACTGCTTCAGTGTCGACAGCATCTGACAACCGTTACACACACCCAGCGCCAGCGTGTCGTTACGCTTAAAGAAAGCTTCGAACTGCTCGCGCGCACGGTCGTTGAATAAAATCGACTTAGCCCAACCCTCACCGGCGCCTAGAACGTCACCGTAAGAGAAGCCACCACAAGCCGCCAGTGCCTGCATGTCTTCTAACGACACACGACCCGCTAAAATGTCACTCATGTGAACATCCACCGCTTCAAAACCGGCACGGTCAAACGCAGCTGCCATTTCGTAGTGTGAATTCACGCCTTGCTCTCGCAGAATTGCCACTTTAGGCGCCACACCTTTGGCAATATAAGGCGCCGCAATGTCTTCCGCAGGATCAAAGGTTAAGTCGGCCTGTAAGCCCGGGTTGTCTGCGCGCTGCTTAAGACGAAATTCTTCGTCAGCACACACCGGGTTGTCACGCAGACGCTGCATATGATGCGTGGTTTCTCCCCACACAGTGCGCCAATGTGTGCGGCTCTGTGCTAATACATTCTGTTCGTCACGGGTAAAGACAATGGCGTCTTCATGCGTTGGTTCACCAATGCGTTTAACACAGTCGCCCAAACCAGCCGCTTTATAAGCGTCCATCACTTGCTGGTACTGCTCATCACTCACCTGAATCACGGCACCCAGCTCTTCGTTGAACAAAGTAGCTAAGTTGTCTTCGCCTAATTCGTCCAGCGCTACTTTCGCGCCGCAGTTTCCGGCAAACGCCATTTCCGCTACGGTCGTAAATAACCCGCCGTCAGAACGGTCATGGTAGGCCAGTAAACGTCCTTCGGTGACCAACTGCTGTGTGGTGTTAAAGAAGGCTTTAAAGGCTTCAGTGTCGTCTAAGTCTGGCGTATGTTGTCCCAACTGCTGATACACTTGCGCCAGTGCAGAGCCGCCTAGCCGGTTCTGACCTTTACCTAAATCAATTAATACCAGGTGCGACTGGCCTTTGTCGGTGCGCAACTGCGGCGTCAAAGTCGCACGAATGTCATTCACCCGGCCAAACGCGGTAATCACCAGACTCATTGGCGCAGTCACAGCTTTATCTTCGCCGTCTTGCTGCCACTGAGTTTTCATCGACATGGAATCTTTACCCACCGGAATGGTAATACCCAGTTCCGGACATAACTCTTCACCGACAGCTTTAACAGCCTCGTACAAACCCGCGTCTTCACCCGGGTGACCAGCCGCACACATCCAGTTAGCGGATAATTTAATGCGTTTTAAATCGCCAATGTCCGCAGCGGCAATATTGGTCAGAGACTCCGCCACCGCCATACGTGCAGAAGCGCCAAAATTCAGTAGCGCCAGCGGCGTACGCTCGCCCATGGCCATAGCTTCACCATGGTAGCTGTCATAACTGGCTGCGGTTACCGCAACGTCAGCAACTGGTATCTGCCACGGACCCACCATCTGATCACGAGCAACCAGACCGGTAACACTGCGGTCACCAATGGTGATTAAGAAGGTTTTCTCAGCAATTGCCGGTAAGCGCAATAAGCGATCAGCGGCGTCATTCAAGTCAGCCGCTTCCAAGTGTAATGGCGCACCTTCGGCCTGCAAGCGGGCAACATCGCGATGCATCTTCGGCGGTTTGCCTAGTAACACATCCAGCGACAAATCAATGGGCTGATTCGAGAACTTCGCATCGTTCAGTAAAATAGTCAGCTCTTCAGTCGCTTCACCAATCACCGCGTATTCTGCACGCTCGCGCTCACACAAAGACTCAAAGCGCGCCATGTTCTCTGGAGCAATCGCAATAACGTAACGTTCTTGCGACTCATTGCACCAAATTTCCAGAGGGGTCATGCCAGGCTCATCGTTCGGTATTTCGCGCAGTTCAAAGCGACCACCACGACCACCGTCACTGACCAGCTCCGGCATCGCATTCGACAAGCCACCAGCACCTACGTCGTGTATAAAAGCAATGGGATTCTCAGCACCCAACTGCCAGCAGCGGTCAATCACTTCCTGACAACGGCGTTCCATTTCCGGGTTTTCGCGTTGTACTGAAGCAAAATCTAAATCTTCAGTCGACTCACCCGACGCCATAGAAGATGCCGCGCCGCCACCTAAACCAATGTTCATAGCCGGGCCGCCTAACACAACTAACTTAGCGCCAACCGGAATGTCACCTTTTTGTACATGAGCTTCACGAATATTACCCAAACCACCGGCAATCATAATGGGCTTATGATAGCCACGGGTTTCGCGCCCGTTGTGGCTGTCTACTGTTTGCTCGTAGGTGCGGAAGTAACCGGTCAGCGCCGGACGACCAAACTCATTGTTAAACGCCGCGCCGCCTAACGGACCTTCCAGCATAATCTCCAGCGCCGAAACAATACGCGCTGGCTTGCCGTAGTTCTCTTCCCACGGCTGCTTAAAGCCAGGAATATTCAGGTTAGAAACGCTGAAACCAACCAAACCCGCTTTGGGTTTAGAACCGACACCCGTAGCGCCCTCATCGCGAATTTCACCGCCCGAGCCCGTTGCTGCCCCCGGGTAAGGTGAAATAGCGGTTGGGTGGTTATGAGTTTCCACCTTCATTAAGATATGCACCGACTCGTGGCTATAGCCATAGCTCATACTGTCCGGTTGAGGGTAGAAGCGCCCGGCTTCATGGCCTTCCATAACAGCGGCGTTGTCTTTGTAAGCCGACAACACGTAGTCCGGTGTGGTTTCAAAGGTGTTTTTAATCATTTTGAACAGCGACTTGGGCTGTTCCGCGCCGTCTATGGTCCAGTCGGCGTTAAAAATCTTATGACGACAGTGCTCAGAGTTTGCCTGGGCAAACATATAAAGCTCAATGTCGTTAGGGTTGCGGTCCAGTTTACGGAAATTTTCTACCAGATAATCAATTTCGTCATCGGCCAGCGCCAGGCCTAAACTGATATTCGCCTGTGCCAAGGCTTCACGGCCGCCTGCCAAAATGTCTACAGAAGACAATGGCTGCGGTTCCTGTGAGCGAAATAACTGCTGCGCGTCGCTCATATCGTACAACACACTTTCGGTCATACGATCATGCAACAGTAACGCCGCTTGCTTAAGCTCTTCAGCCGATAAGTCCCCCTGCAGATAGAAAGCCACACCACGCTCAACGCGGTGGATGCTTTTCAAACCACAGTTGTGTGCAATATCGGTGGCCTTTGAAGCCCAGGGAGAAATAGTACCAATGCGGGGAGTAACTAGTACCAAAGCACCTTGCGGCTCATGTGCCGGCATTTCGGGGCCATACTTCAGTAGTTGCACCAGTACGGAACGATGTTCGTCGCTAAGTTCATTGTGCAAATCAACAAAGTGCTGATACTCAGCATAAAGCTCTTTGACAGGAATTCCTGCCTGTTTCAGTTGTTCAAGTTGCTTCGTTGTTTTGAAGGCTGATAAGGCAGGTGCACCGCGGTAGATTTCCACAAGCAAGGTCTCCAAAGCTGGGCGATTTTTGCTGGCAGATTATACAGTAGCCTGACATTCATGTCAGGTACAATATCGAACCTGACATACACGTTTGGCTACTCAATTTTCGGGGTGCCTTCGCGATTCACTATGCGGAACCATTTTTCGCGGCGCTCAATAATGCGCTGCTTGCGCTTACGGATAACGGCGCGACGGCGGGAATTGTTTTCACGTCTGAGGCGGTTGGCTTGCATAGATTTATGCCTTTATTGCGTTTAAATGCCTAATCAGCTTACCTTGTCATACTGCTTTTTTGCAACGATTTTATGCTGGCTTACCAGCCTAATTTGCGTAACTTAAACTAATGTGGAAAGATCGCCCGCCGACGCACAAAAGGACCTGTTATGAATGAACTCGAATCTGACGTTTGGTACATAGTACGAACCAAGCCTAAGCAGGAAGAACGCGCGATACTGAATCTGGAGAATCAGGGGTTCGGTGTTTTCGCGCCCGAGTTAACCGTGAAAAAGGTTCGTCGGGGTGTGCGTACCTCTGTGGTTGAGCGTATGTTTCCGGGCTATGTGTTCGTGAAACCCGATGACATTATTGAGCAGTTCTACAAATTGCGCAGCACCTATGGTGTCGCTGGTGTGTTGCGTTTTGGCGACAACATTCCGAAGGTTCCACAAAGCTGGGTTGACCAAATGAGAGGGATTGACCAACTGACCGATGAACAGGCGCCTCAGATAGGCGACACGGTCGAAATTCAGCAAGGCCCTTTCCGTGGTTTCCTTGCTAAGATTGTCAAACTGGACGGTGAATCACGCTGCTTTGTTATGCTCGAATGGATGCAAAAAGAAGTCAAAGCCAATTTCAGCTACAAAGAACTGCAGTTTCAATGAGCGGTGCGGCGGCGCAAGCCAAGAGCGACTAAGCCAAGCACCACAAGCCAGCCTGCATGGCCGCCGCTGCTGCCAGAGTCAGCTGCGGTAACAGTAAAGCGAGCCGTCGCCGACTGCGTATTGCCCTCGGTATCACTTACACTTAACCGATACTGATACGTTCCCGCCAAAAGTTGCCCTAATGAGGCACTGAATGCACCATCGTTGAAGCCAAATCCGGTCACTTCCTCTTCACCACTATCCATGACCCTAAACAACCGCAGACTACCCGGATCAAGATTCAAATCGGCATCAGTCACTGTTGCCGAAAGGCGAACCGTTTGCCCTTCCGTTGTGCCCGTTGCAGTAAAACCAACTATGGTCGGAGCAATAGCTCTGGGTTCAACCGCTAACGCAACCCTCAGGCTGTCACTGCCGTCGCTGAAATCTACTCTCAGTATCGCGGTCTGCTCCGAATCAACAATCCCTGCCGTCCCTTCTATAGCAAAGCGTCGCTCACCATCAACAGCACCGCTCACCTCGTTAAAGCTAAAGCCATTAATCAGGTCATCGTCTAAATTAACCACTGACACAGCCACATCATTACTGACATTAAACAGGCTCAGTTGAGTATCAAGCTCCTCCAGTTCGCCAACCGTATCACCCGAACTTAAAAAAGCCTGCGGGCGTGAGCCAACCATATCGGAAGGGTCATTCCACAGTCCACTGGAAATATTGAAATCGTTAAAATCGGTATTCACCACTTTTAAGTGCCAGTGGAAAGGATTATAAATATTGTCTTTATCCAGGCTTGCCGCAATCTCTTCAATATCGGTCTTTAACGTTACCGTCATCATACGAGTGCTGCCGCTGCCACTCACAACCCAGTCAAACCATTGTTCGGCAGTTGCTATGCCGACTTCCTGACTCACCGAAGTGCCACTGGCGGTTGTCGGAATTGCCATCTGTAATGACTGATTACTGGTATCGGCATCCGATAGCTCAATGGTAAAACTGGCCTTATCTCCGGCCTCCACCAGACCTATCACATTGCTATCCAGTAGCAAATAATTTGTCCCGGTACTTGAGAAGTTACCGTTAAAACTACTATTACTCACAAAACGCCAGCGTGAAGCTCCATTGGTTAATTCCTCTATCGCGATAATGCAGATATCGGTTGATCCGTTAGGTATTCCGCCTAACGCAACCGAGTTCACACTAAAACTTTGCAAATTCAAAAGCGCTTCACGGCTGGCAGAAACATACTCTTCACAACGTCCACCGGCTAACGCATAACGGTCGGCGTTGGCAACCGCCGGCCAGCTTATGGTTAACTCCGAATTTCCGGTGCGGCTGGCTGCCATAGCATTCACATTAGTGCGTGACGCGTTATTAGCCCACACCACGCTACTGCGTTGCGCCGCCGTGCTGGCATCTGCCGCATCTATTTCAGACTCGGCTTTCCCCATGGGCAGTCCAAAATTACTGTCGACCAGATCAGGACTGGAGTAGGCGGGTTCCTCATTACAGTCCGCACGACTACCAAATTCGCTCCGGCAGACGCCACCGTACGACATTGTCGTATAAAAGCGTCCGCTACCTTCAATAAAACCGTAAGGAATATGGTAATCCTTCTGCTCACCACCGCCGCCGCTTGCATTGTTCGCCAATGTATAACGGTCATGATTGAGTCCGAAATTGTGCCCAACCTCATGAGCAACCGTTCCCGAACCAGTGCAGGACAACGCCGTATAACCTGCCCCGGAAATGCCACTCACAAAGTTCACCAAGTTATCGCTGACATTAAAGTCAGCGGCAACAAAAGCCAAACCGCAAACACTGGGGTTATCGGCACCAATAAAGTGAACCACATCGGCCTGATAGCGATCCATCAACCGACGAACCCGCTGATCATTTACCAGTTCATCAACAATCGCATTAGGGTTTTCTGTGGGGAAGCTGTTGGTAGAGTCAGGATTGAAAAAGCCAACACCGGCAACAGACATTTCGACGGGTAATTGTGAGCGCTCAAAAATAGCGTTGCTTGTGCTCACCGCTGCTTCAATGCTCAAGGCTAAATCGTAACCTTCGTCATCGGCATAGCCCAGCAAACGCTCATCGTAAAGAAAAAGCACGTCAATGCTGTTGTCGAATTGAGTCACCAGAGAAGTTATTTGAGCGTCGTTGGCTTTTGTCAGTGCCGCTTTACGTGGAGCCGGAGCTAGCTGAAACTGCTTTTCGACCTTTAGTGGTTCTATGCGACTATTGGGTTTTAACGGCTGCGAAGGCGTACGGTTTCTCTGATTAATATAGGTTTCGCCGCCTACGCGACGAATTTTTACTTCACCAACATCGGGGTGCGTAATATAAATAAGTTGGTTATCGCCGCGCTTATGCAAAAAACCTAAATGCTGAGTGTCACCATAGCGGTCTTCATAAGTGAGCCGGTAACTGTTTCCAGACGACAAGCGCTCAGCCAAAGTTGCTTCAATAATCTGGTTGTTTACAGACAACTCAATTTTGTCGCCCAGGCTTTGTGCTAAGGCAAATACCGGCGCTAAAGCTATTAGCACTGCGGCGACTGTCTTTTTCATTTTAAACACCTAATTTTATGGCAGCTACAGCCGTCCTTGCTCATCTAAATATTTTAATGTGTCGTAAAAACGACGGATGTTACCGACATAGGTCACTGGCTCATCGCCTCGCGCGAACCCATAGCGAGTATGACGATAAAACTGTTTTTGTCTCAGCAGCGGCAAACGCTTTTTCACATCCACCCAACGGTCCGGGTTACCGCCCTGACGCTCCGTTATTATTCGCGCATCTTCTAAATGCCCGAATCCTATATTATACGCCGCTAAGGCAAACCAGGTTCTGTCCGGTTGCGGAATTCTTGCCGGCACCCTATTTAGCATGCGCTCCAGATAACGCGCTCCGCCGCGAATACTTTGTTCCGCATTCAGGCGACTTTTAACCCCCATCGCTTTAGCCGTAGGCAATGTCAGCATCATCATGCCGCGCACCCCGGTAGGAGAAACCGCCCGCGGGTTCCACAACGACTCCTGATAGGAAATAGCAGCCAGTAACCGCCAGTCAAGCGACCCCGAATGCTCTTTAAAGGTTTCTATATAAACAGGCAGGACACGATCTACCGCTTCTATAAACAAACTGGTCGTTACATAATTAAATTGTTTTACGTGACCAAAATGCTGCTCTTTAATATGAGCTAAGCGCCCGCTGGAGCGAATTTCACCAAAATACTCAATAACCGCCGCAAACAAAGAGTCATCGGTACCCTGCGGTAAAGCCCAGGCAATATCCTGATCATGCTTTACCGTAAAAGCCACACTTAAACCAGGATGAAACCGGCGTTGAATATTTAATGCCGTACTGTCGGTAATGGTGTAATCGACTTCGCCACTAATCACCATTTGCAATAGCTCGACCGCATCGTGGTCGCGGGTCGCGCGCCACTTTAGTGTCGGAATACTGTCACCCAGGCTTCTCAAAAACTCATGATGAGAGCTACCTTCCACCACCACAATTTCGCCGTCGGTAATCTGCTGCAAGTCCCGCGGACGCTGCCGCGAGCCTTGTTTAAACACCACTTTCTGGCTAATAATGTCGTAAGGCGGACTGAAACGGAACAGCTGAGCGCGTGTCGAGGTCCGATCCAGACCCGCTGCAACAATGTCAACCTCGCCGCGGCGCAGCATGGTAAACAAATCATTCACATCAAATCGCGGCACCATCTCCAGCTCCACGCCTAAGCGCTCAGCAAAGCGTTTAGCCAGATCGTACTCGAAGCCCTGCTCACGGTCATGATCAAAATAATAGCTGGTTGGGTTTATCAGCGTTCCCACCCGCAGTACCTGACGTTCCTGAACGACGGACATGGCATCGGGGCGGGTTTGAGGACTGCAGGCCGTTATTACACTAGCGGCCAACAGTAAAATAGCAAACAGCGATACTGCAGACTTTGGCATATTAGAGAGATTCCAGAGCCCAGTTCACATAAAGTTCTGTACCGGTTTTTAGTGCGTCTTCGTCAGCATAGAAATGCGGCGAGTGGTTACTCGGTTCTTCTGACATATCACGCTCCGGTGGGGTAACCCCTAAAAAGACAAACATTCCCGGCACTTCCAGCGCATAGTAAGAGAAGTCTTCAGCGCCGGTTACTAATGGCACTTCCTGCACTTTATCGGCGCCAGCTACCGCTTTTGTTACCGGCAGCATTTGCTCAACCAGGTCTGCGTCGTTGCTGGTTACCGGATAGCCCAAATCAACATGAACGTGAGCTTCTGCTCCGTTTGCTTCAGCGATTTTTTTCGCCGTTAACTTTAATTTCTCGTGAATATCCGAACGAATGTCCATGTCAAAGTTGCGGATAGTACCAATTAAGGTCACTTCGTCCGGAATAATGTTATTACGCACACCGCCTTCCACAATACCGAAGGACAAAACGGCCGGAGCTTTGGTAATATTGGTCTGGCGGCTGATAATGGTCTGTGCGTTATTAATAATTTGTGCCGAAGTCACAATAGGGTCAACACCAGCCCATGGCGTAGAACCGTGCGCTTGCTTACCTTTTACTTTAATTTCGAACTGATCGGAAGACGCCATCAGCGGGCCTTTACGATAGCCCACATGACCTGTAGGAAAACCTGCCCAGACATGAATACCAAAGACTTTTTCTGGTTTATTTTCGGCTATCAAGTCGGCAAACAAGCCTTCTTCAAGCATTAACTCAGCGCCGCCCTCTTCGCCTTCAGGCGCGCCTTCTTCAGCTGGCTGGAAAATAAACATCACGTTACCGGCCAGTTCGTCTTTCATTTCGGCTAATTTTTCTGCCGCACCCATTAACATAGCAACATGAGTATCATGCCCGCAGGCGTGCATCACACCCACCTCATTGCCTCGATACTCTGATGTTACCGTTGACTTAAAAGGCACATCGGTCTGCTCGGTAAC
Organism: Idiomarina sp. PL1-037; assembly: GCF_034422975.1. NCBI lineage: Bacteria > Pseudomonadati > Pseudomonadota > Gammaproteobacteria > Alteromonadales > Idiomarinaceae > Idiomarina > Idiomarina sp. PL1-037. The sequence goes on along the minus strand of NZ_CP139873.1, from coordinate 725,754 downwards.
CGGTAACGCGTCCATATCCGCACGCAACGCTATGGTTGGGCCCGGCTTACCGCCTTTTAGCATGCCCACAACACCGGTATGCGCCACACTGGTTTCCACTTCCATGCCCAGAGAGCGCAAATGCTCAGCCACCATTTTGGCGGTTTCAAACTCGCGGTTACTCAGTTCAGGGTTGGCATGAATATGGCGACGCCATTCAATGACCTGAGCTTCTAAGTCGCTGCTGACTGTTACCGGCGACTGCTGAGCAGCAGCCTGAGCGCCATAGCCAAAGCTACTGGCCAGCATTAGGCTAATAATGAGCTTTTTCATTGTTCTCTCCTGCATAAGTGCGGATTGTTATTCTGGTACTGGGTAATATCCTGCGCTAAAATCGCCCTCATGACAACCGATGAAATCTACATGCAGCGAGCCATAGAGCTGGCTGAACAAGCGCAAAACGCAGACGAAGTACCCGTTGGCGCGGTATTGGTCATGGACGATAAAATTGTTGGCGAAGGTTACAATCAGGTTATTTCTTTGTCCGACCCATCCGCTCATGCCGAAGCACAAGCCATTCGTTCTGCTGGTCAGGCTATCGATAACTATCGGTTGGTCAATGCCACCCTGTACGTGACGCTGGAGCCCTGCGCTATGTGCGCTGGTTTAATTACTCATGCACGAGTCAAAAGGCTGGTGTTCGGTGCAACTGACCCGCGAACCGGAGCCACCGGCACTGCCATTGAGGTGATTAATCACGCCTCTATGAACCACAAAGTGGAAGTGCACAGCGGCGTCTTGGCAGAAGAATGCGGCGATATATTACGTCGCTTTTTCCGTGCCCGCCGCAAATCGGCTAACCTTAAATAAGCATCCCCGTTACGGCGTAAGCCACCGTTGCTGCAAGCCCCGCTAATAAGGCATAAGGCAACTGCGTACGCACATGGTCAATATGCTCCACACCCGAGGCCATAGACGCAATGATCGTGGTATCGGAAATGGGCGACGCATGGTCGCCGAAGATCCCCCCGGAAATTGCCGCCGCTATAAAGGGCGCAGCCGGTAAACCTAACGTCATTGCCAGCGGTATCGCCAGAGGCAGCATAATGGCAAAGGTTCCCCAACTGGAGCCAATAGAAAAGCCCGTAATAGCCGACAACACAAATATCAGCGGTAACAGCATCCATAGCGCCACCGAACCATCCAGAGCGGCCGCCAAAAACTCTCCCGTACCTAAGTCGCGGGTTAAGCCCCCCAGCGCTATAGACAGCCACAAAATGACCGCCAGTGGCAGAATATTCCAGGCGCCTTTTAACAGGTACTTACCAACATCGGCCAAACCTGCCGGCTGTGTCATCAGGGTTCCGGCTACGGCAATGCCCAAAGCCACATAAATAGCGACAAACACACTTAAAGTGCCGTTACCGTCAACCAATACACCCTTACCGGTAACCAGCAGCATAACCGGCACCATCACCACCAGCGAAATCAAGCTGGTCATGACCACCGCGGTACCTTTGCCAAAGCGGGCCTCTTCATCCGGGCCATCGCCCCAGGTATTTTTGGAAACCTGATCGGGCACAGCATTCTTTTCAAAGGCTTTCATGGGCCCAATATTCCAGTCGAACAGCGCCACAAAGAGCGCCAGCAATACCGCAAAAATGGCATAGAAATTAAAAGCAATAGACTGAATAAACACCAGCAGAGGTTGTTCAACGCCCTGATTCGAAATGAGCGTTAAATTAAACGCCCCCCAGGCATTCAGCGGAATTAAAATACAAATGGCAGCACAAGTAGAATCAACAATGTAAGCGAGCTTTTCGCGGGCAATACCCAGGCGGTCATAAATAGGCCGCGAGGTGGTGCCGGAAATCATAATAGTCACGTTCGATTCGATAAAAACCACAACGCCCAGTATCCAGGTCATTAACCGGGCTCTGCGCTTGTTTTCTATCCATTGTTTTTTTTCAAGCTTCAGCACAAACTCTTTAAACGTTCCGCCGTTTTCCAGCACGCCAAACAATGCACCAATACCCAGAGTAAAAAACCAGACCAGCATATTACTGGGGTCAATAAGGGTGTCCCAGGTGCTGTTTAAAGTGCCGTAGGCAATATTTTCAGGAGCAGGCCAAAACAGCAGAATATTGGCCAGAATAATACCGCCAATAAGCGCCAGCAGAACTTTTCGGGTAACTATGGCGAATACAATTGCCAATAAGGAAGGTAAAAGACTGGTCCAGCTCAGTTCCATTAGGATGCGTTTATAAATGTCTGATACTGGGAGGTTAAAACAATAAACCGCCGCGGGCAATACCAGCGGCGGTTTATTCCTTGCCTAACATTTAGGTCAGTCTACACTCTACGGTCGTTAAAACTTGTATTCGATACCGATACGAGCTTGCCACAGAGAAGAATTAGTAATACGGCTCTGCGGGTTCGGCTCCGAGAAGCTATCAAATACGTAACGCCCCTGAGAATCGCGATAAGCATCAACGACTTTCGCTGTACCGTAGATTGATTCGTTCAACACACCCCAATCATCATTTAGCAAGTTAGTTAAATTATCGATGGTAAAGAACAAGCTCGCTTTATGACCGTCCATCAACCCAGGTAATTCCTGAGTTACACGAAGATCAACTTTTGTCCACCAGTCACTATTGAAAGCATTGCGTCCAGCTGAGCCACCGGCGTACTTGTCAGCACCCGACTCTTCTAACCATGCAAAAAAGGCGTCCTGGTTAAAGTTCGAACCGAACACAACATTATCATCATCTCGTCCATTTGGAACATACAGCAGCTGTCGCCCTCTACCGGCCACATCGACTCCCTGAACTTTAGGGTAAGTAAGCGTATCGTTACCATCTTTATAGGTCGCGTTCCCCATTACATAACTATAAGGCTTACCTTTGTTGGCAGAGGCGAATAAGCCAATCGTCGTTGCATAACCGTCGAAGAACTCTTTTGCATAAGTTGCTTGTAGAGTAAAGCGGTGAGGAATTTCGTAGTTTGATGTCGCAGCCGCAGGGTTATTAAAATTATCCGTTGCGAAGTACTGGAAATTCGACTGAGCTACCGAACTTGTCATTGGGCTCGCGTCTTCCGCATCAACGTAAGCGTAAGCTAGTGATACATCGAGTCCAAAGTCATAAGACTTGCTGATTGACGTCGAAATAGAGGATACAGTTGAGTCTTGGTCCGAATTTGTCAACATTAAGTCAGTGTTTCGGCCTTCATTGATGACATCATAAACAGGGCGACCGTCAGCCATAGAGCCATCGACCTCGACAGCGATATTCTTGATATAAGCTTCATCCTTGCGAACGGTATACATCAAGTCTGTCATCCATACATAATCGCCGGGTAAGGTATAAGTAGCGCCTAACGCGTACTTCCACTCACTTGGGATGTCAAAATTCGGATCCAGCACATTTAACGAAGTAGCCCGCCCTGCAGCAACATCGTCATACAACGACTGCGGTACATCATACCCCGGACGGCCTTCACCGACTAAACCACCATTCTCTGCAAGTTCAAGCAAGTTAAAGTTTTTTCTGCTGACTTGCGTTTGGCTAATTCCATCTTTTTGATAGTTATTGGCCAACCACACGTTAGGGTTGCCGCCAGAATAAAGACCCAAGCCACCACGAACTTCTAACTCAGGTGACACGTTCCAGTTTATGCCTAAACGTGGTTGCAGTAAGCTTTTTCCATCCAGGTTTTCGCGATTGCTGAATTGGTATAAATCTTCAAAATCCTGATTGTGCTGAGGATAATCACTGCTCTCGTACCAGTCATAACGTAACCCGAATGTTACCGTCATATCTAACGGCGCGTGATAATACTCGTCCTGTAAATACGCAGTGTTGGTTGCATAGCTGAACTCGCCGGCAGCATCACGCGGATCTTGCTCAGTACCCGTTGCGTTACCATAATAATATTTCTGAACGTTACCCTGACGGAAGTCTTCTAATGACGCGAAATCGATTTCCCCGCCGCGGGAATGCTGCACGAACATATTAAAGACATCGTACTCTTCGCGCTCGATACCACCACTAATGACGTGGTCACCTAAAAAGTAGGTTCCCGCCAATTTATAGAACATCGTTTCGTAATCCAGGTCATTAGCCTGACGTGAATCATCGGCACCAAAATAAACCGTCGCTTCACTCGGGGCTCCATCGCCATCGGGGTCGTTCTTGGTCTCAATTTGGAAGTCCGCAATGTTTTTGGGACCGACAGTCACCTGCGAGTTATCGAGTTCAGAGTAACCAATCCGCATCTCTGTCGAGAAGCGATCGGTCCAATCTGAGTAGAGTTGACCGATATAAGATGTAAATTCATTACCGATGGTGTAGTAGTGATTCGAAAACTCGTACTCGTCGCCACTTTGATCCGAAGTGTTTAACTGAGAGTCTTCTGTCTTATTATAGGTTAAAGACGCCCGATGATTGTCACTGATGCTCCAGTCTAGTTTTAGTAACAACTTTTCGTCTTCAACAGGAGAAGAGGTTACCGGATCACCAACATCGTAATCATAAACGTCTTTAGCAATTTCACGAATTGTGTCTAATTGATCCTGGCTAACCCCGGCAACTTTCGTACCGGCATTTGAATCTGCCGGGCCATAACTGAATGCCGACTCACCAGACAGTTTTTCATAAGCGGCAAAAAAGAACAGCTTATCTTCAATCAAAGCACCGCCCACGTTAAAGCCATAACGGTCTTCTGAAAAGTCACCCATAGTGATATCTTCACCTTCTAGCTTGTCGCCTTGCAGTGAATCACTCGCGTAATCGTAGAAAAAGCCGCCGAACAACTCGTTTTGGCCTGATTTTGTAACCGCGTTAATATTACACGCCGTAAAGCCACCATACTGAACATCAAAGGGCGCGAACTCAACGGCTACCTGCTGAATGGCGTCATAGGAAAAAGGCATGCTTCGGGTTGGGTACCCACCCGAGTTAAGGCCAAAGTTGTCGTTCATTCTAGCGCCGTCAACTGTCAGACTATTGAAGCGAGGGTGAGCTCCCATACACTGAATACTGTCGCCTGAGCTAACATAAACTCTAGGGTCAATACGGACAATATCTTTCAAGTCACGGTTAATCGCGGGGCTATCCTGCAAATCTGACAAGTCAAAATTCGCCGCCGGACTATTACTTCCATAAAGGCTATTGGTATTAGCAACACCCGTAACTTCTATTTTTTCCATTTCAGATTTGAGAACAACTCGTACAGACTCAGAGTCGCCCAAAGTCAGATAAATGTCCTTGACTACTTCAGTCCGGCCTTCCGGACCTTCAGCCACTAGCGTGTAAGGACCACCGACACTCAATCCGCGCGCCGCGAATGCGCCTTGTTCGTTGGTAGTATAAGTCTGTACCGTTCCAGTTCGCTCATTGCGCAACTGAATCGTTGTATTTGGCAGGAACTCACCCGATTGAGTGGTAACGGAGCCACGTAAGCTAGACGAGGTATCCTGAGCCACAGCAGTGCCGCTAAGGCCTAAAGCAATAGCAGCTGCAACCGCTGTACGCTTGAAAGTAGAGTTAAACATAGTTTTGTTCTTCCCAGTTTTGGTTTTGGCTTTATTTATAAGTGAGGATATATCTCATTTATTACAGCTCTATGAATTTCATCCAAAAAAAAGCCCCACAAAAATGTGAGGCCTTTCATTCTTAGAAGGTGTAACGAACGCCCAACTTAGCGCTCCAGGAGGAGCTGTTTAAATCGACCGTGTCATAGTTATTCGGGTAGTACCCTTGATGTTTCATATCAATTTGGTATTTCCCGTCATCACTCAGACCACCGAAGTCATACAAACCAACTTGCGGGTATGTCAGGCGACGCTCAACTCCCCAGTCGTTATTCAGTAAGTTCGCAAAGTTATCAATGGTTAAGTACAGAATCCCTTTATGGCCATCCATAAAGCCCGGAATTTCCTGCTGAATGCTCAAATCTAGATCCGTAACCCAAGGTTGATTATGGGTGTTTCTGTCCAAAATGTAGCCTTCTCCACCGTACGCTATGCCAGCGTTATCCAGTAACATTTTAATTTTGTTCCAGCTGATCGAGTTTTCCCAATCGACGTTATCATCACCTTCCCCTGACGGTATGTAAGGGAGGTACGCAGATTGCGTATAAAGACCACCAGCGGCGGTATCACCGAAGTCGCCGTCTTCATACATTCCCATTACATAGCTGAATGGGCGACCCGAGCGACGCTCATAGAACAAGTTAAAACGTGTCTCGTAGTCAGCAAAAAACTCTTTTTTATAACCTAAAGTAATTTTCAGGCTGTGCTCGGTTTCAAAATTACCCGTTGCAGTAAAAGCCTGGTTGCGGTTTTTTGCTACATAGTGCTTGTAATTACTCACTGCCTGAGATGATGAACCAGCTGCGTTATCTTCTACATCCTGATACGTATAGCTGGCAGTAAAGCTTAAGCCATTATTCCATTGTTTAGCCAACGACTGAGAGAAGATAAATGCGCGCCCATCGTCCGGAGAGTTGGTCAGCATAATATCGTAGTTACGAGCCCGGTCACCTTCATAACGAGATTCATAGATGATCCGTTCTTCATCTTCTGCACGACCGACTTCAACTAATGCGGTGTTATACCACACGGGCTGGTCTTCTATTCGTTTGTACATAAACGATGTCGTTGCATTGAACATATCGCCAACGTAAGGAATGTCTAATTCATAGTCGAAGGCTAACTGCGCACGCCAGTCGCTGGGCAAATCAAAATTCGGGTCGGTATAGTTGATGCTACCATCACCTTTTTCCAGCGAATCTTTGATTTCCTGAGGAACACTCGAGAAGTCATCAACCTGATTATTAGCATAATAGTCGGCAATGGTGCTGTTCGGTGCTGAAACTAAAGTCACACCATCATTGGCGAATGGGTTGGTATACCAAACATTCGGAACACCGCCGTAAAAACGACCAATACCACCACGAACCACCAGGCTGCTGTCCGTGAAATATTTAAAACCAACGCGCGGAAGGATAATGTCCAGCCCGTCTAAGTTTTCCTGGTTCGTTATCCCCTGATCGGAATATGCTTCTTTGAAGTTTTCATTCAGCGTAGGGGTATCGCTTGAACTTAAACGCTCGTAACGTAAGCCACCATTAATTTCTAAGTCCGGGGTCACATAAAAGGTATCACCAACGTACAAGGCGTAGGTTGTACGATCCACATCCAAAGCCGCTAGCTCGGGAACGTTGTTATAAGCGTTTTGGTAATCGAAGTCCCAGTTACCATCGTAGTTACCGACTTCACCGTTTGCAAAGCCCTCGAAGTTATCAAACTCCCAGGAGCCTTTAGCGTCCTGAATAAACTTGTTGTACAGGTTCAGTTTTTCTATTTGAGTACCAAACACAATTTCATGGTCGCCCATCAGGTAGGTAGCATCAAAGTTAAAGGTCAGGTTATCATTTTCGGCAACGTTTGCATGCCGATACTTATTGGTTCCAAAAACAAACTCTGGTCCTCTGAAATACTGGTCTACTGTGACGGAACCAAGATTTGAATTAGTTAAAGAACGTGTATCAACATCTTTATAGGTCAGACCCATTTCAGTGATAAAATTGGACGACCAGTCACTGTATAAGCGCATGCTAATGTTGCTCATACGGGTATGGAATGTATAACGGCTGGAAGCTAAAGTAACCGTGTCTCCACCGGTCGAAAAGTTTCGTTCGTCGGAGTTGTCCTGCCACTGATAAGTTAAGTCTAAGCGATGCGCCTGGTTGATGTTCCAGCTTAATTTGGTTAACCACTTACGGTCTTTATCTTCCGGATCGCCACCCAAAGAGTCACTCAAGTTATAACGAGGCCCTTCAAGAATTTCCATGAAGTCCTTAAATGTCTCTTCCGAAATTGAGAACTCGTTAGTAGCACCACTGCCCTCAAAGCCGTAGTCCAGTGCCAGCTCGTTGCTCCACTCTTCATAGTTTGTGAAAAAGAAGAGCTTGTCTTTAATAATGGGGCCAGACAAAGACAAACCGAAGGTTTCTACTGTCTGGTTTGGCTCGACCGTCTCCTCTCGATAAGTACGGTAGCCGTTGTCATCAAGTACGGGCTTGCCATCCTCTTTAATTTCACGAATGGCATCAACGTCACCTTTTAAATCTTTTCCCGAGTATTCGAAAAAGACTTCGCCTTTAAACTCGTTACTACCCGATTTAGTTACGGCATTAATGGTACCGCCAGAGAAATCGCCTTTTTTCACAGAAAATGGCGCGGCGTCTACAGAAATTTGTTCAATGGCACCTAGAGAAACGGGAGGCTGCTCAGTTGGGTAGCCGCCATAATTCAGACCAAAGTCATCGTTCTGGCCAATACCATCAACAGTAATGCTGTTTGTGCGAGGGTCACCGCCAGCAATGGTCATTTCACCTGAACCATTAATGCTGACCAGCGGATTAATGCGCGCAACGTCTTTCAAGTCGCGGTTTAAGCTTGGCATGTTGTTGATGGTCTCTTCGCCAAAGCTACTACTGGCTCCGCCGCTTTCCATCAGAATGGCAGAGCCGGTAACAACCAAACGTTCCATATCAGCAGACTCAAGTTGACGAGTCAGCCGGTAAGTGTCTCCAAGATCAAGATACACATCTTCTAAAACTGCATCGCGGTATTTATCAGAATCAAGAATTATCTGATAAGGTCCACCAACGCGAAGACCTTTGGCGGAAAACACACCGTCTTCATTAGTAGTAAACTCATTCACCGTTCCGGTTGGTTGATGAATAACAACCACTTTAGTATTCGCAGCGGGGTTACCCTGAGGGCCACTAATAACACCGCGCATAGATGATGATGTTTCTTGAGCAAAAGCGCTTGTCGAAAGACCTACAGCCAAAGCAACAGCTGCAGAAATACGACTCACCTTGGAGTTCAATTTCATGTTTGATTTCCTAGTTTTGTAGCAACGATAAAACAAAAAGCTTTAAATGGACGAGAGGTTATAAAGAAGAAATGTGACAACTTAATGAAAGTTAAAGAAGCAATGGAACTTTTTTGCGAAAACAAAAAAGAGTAAGAAGTCTGAGCTGTATGGGATCGGGCTGATTTCATTACGCTTCTAAGACATTTTTGTGTCAGATATGTGACATATTTTAATCAAATTATTAGCTCTTGCCTAGTCATCCGGGAACCTTTATTCTCACCCACTGTCTTAGGCTGCTCTCAAACGGTTATCCCATGGGCTTTATACGGTTTTTATTAATTTTAACATTCGTTGTTCTTATGATTCCTACCTCTTTTAATGCAACCGCCGGTTCCGGCAAAGGCGAACCAGAAACCATACGGGTTGCGACTTTTAATGTCAGTATGGACGCATCTAATTACCTGAGCGACAGCGAGCTCCCGCAATTAGAAAAATCTCCTGTACCAGAGGTGTTACAGCAGGATCATGAGCAAATTCGTGGTATTGCCGAAATACTTCAACGTGTGCGACCTGATATCGTTTTACTGAACGAATTCGACTACGTTGATAAAGAAATTGGCGTAAATGTCTTTCAGGAAAAGTACCTGTCGGTTTCACAGAACGGACAAAAAGCAATTGAGTATCCTTATGCTTATATTGCTCCGGTAAATACCGGTGTGCCCTCGCCTTTTGACTTAAACCGTGACGGCAAGGCACAAGGCACCGGCATCGACGCCTGGGGTTTTGGTTGGTATCCGGGTCAGTACGGTATGGTCATTTTGTCTAGATACCCACTGCAAGCCGATAAAGCACGAACCTTTCAGCACTTCTTGTGGAAAGACATGCCAGGCCGCCATATTCCTTACGTGATGAACGAACAGAAACAGGCTACTGACGAGCAATGGTACCCCGAGGAAGTTATGGCGCAGTACCCGCTAAGCTCAAAGTCGCATTGGGACATTCCGGTGCAAGTGGGCGACAAAGTCATCCATTTATTGGCGGCTCACCCGGTACCGCCAGCATTCGACGGCCCGGAAAACAGCAACGGCATGCGTAACTATGATGAAATTCGCTTATTTGCTGACTACTTAACGCCAGGTAAAGACAATTATATTTATGATGATGAAGGCACACGCGGCGGGCTTGAGCAAAATGAAAGCTTTATCGTTTTAGGCGACATGAACGCGGAAGCTGGCTCTGGCGGTATTGATGGTGCGATAGAACAGTTACTGCAGCACCCTCGGGTAAATGACGTTAAACCCCAAAGCCGAGGCGGCGAACAGCACTCACCAGACAAACAAGGCTCGCAGTATCATACCGCGGCCTGGCGCAAGCGCGTCGACTACGTGCTGCCGTCTAACGATTTAGTCGTAAAAGACGCAGGCGTGTTCTGGCCTGTCGGTGATGAGGCCGGTAGTAAGCTAATGCAAAAACGCAGCGCCTCTTCCGATCACCGTTTGGTCTGGCTGGATATCGTTAAATAGCCTGGCAGGCTACAACGCCCCCCCCCGCAGCCCTTTATTTTACTTAACCTTTACAGTTGAAGGGCTGCTATTCAGCCTTCTGGGTGCCATAATACAAATGTCATATCCAAGGAGGCAAACTATGAAAAAATTGATACTAATAACAGCTTTACTCGCAAGCAGCTCGCTTATGTTTTCAGCAGCCAGCAAAGCTGATGATCTAAACTATGTTAGCGGCGGTTTCTCTGACTTCCACGATTCCGATTTCTACGTAGAAGGCTCCAAAACCATCGCCCCGAACTGGGTGGGTGAAATACAGTTTACAGACATGGGTGACTACTCAATCCGTGCTGGTGCTAAATACTTCATGGACATGGGCGCAGGCAAGCAATTCAATACTTTCTTGAAAGCCGGTGTTAGCCACTATGACTTTGGTAACGACGATGACACCAGCGCTTATGCCGGCATCGGCACCATGACTAAATTAAGCCAGCAAACCACCGCTATTGTTGACGTTGGTTATGACTGGGGCTTAGACGGCTTTGCATCAGTGGGTGCCCGCTTACGCTACGCCTTCACTGAGCAATTCTCTGCTGACGCCGGTTTCCGCGGAAACTTCAACAGCATCGACAACGAAGTACATTTAGGTGTGACTTACCACTTCTAAAGGCTCTACGTATATTTACGTTTTTTATGGTGTCGGTGACCACTCACTATTGGTTCCGACACCATTATTGAACTCAAATGTTTTTCCATTGAGGGCTTCAGTTCAGGAAAGACATCCCATTGATTAAATCCTTGTATAAATGTCGCTAATTTATCAGCAAAATTAGTGATCACCGATTGAGGCTCTGCAATGCCGAAGTCTTCACCCAATTTACGTAAGAAATGCTGTGTTGGAAACTCTTTGCTGCCAAACAGCTTTAACGCCATATTATTATCAATTGTTGGATAAATAATGGTGTGGGTTACATCATAGATTGGTGTCACTGTTATACGCTCAGGTACTTCTGCACTATATAAAACTGAAAAGTTCTTTAAATGCGCGTCACCATTACCAATAAGTACGTTAAAAACAATATATTCATACACTTTCTGAAGCTGCTCGGCACTTCGAGTAAACAACTGCACCACTTTCATTACTTGTTCATAACTGGAACGATACTTATCAGCTGAGTCACGCTTGGTTAAGACACAAAAGTCTTCCACGGCATATTTCTTGTCACCGTCGATATCAAAACGCTTCATAACAAAGTGTTCTCGGTTATCCGATAACCAAAACTCCGGTTTTTCCAGGCCACAATAATCCGCTGCTGATAAGCAAATAAACTCGTTAGCCGTTAAATTAGGAAACTCTTCGTCCGCCGCCTTTATAATCAGATCTGGATAAACAAGTGTCGCTTTTTCTGAGGGAACAACAACTTTCGGTTGAACTCCGGAAATTGCGGTTTGAAGATAAAAACGTTCCAGTAACTGCGGGAACAAGGCCTCATTCTGGCTATTCCAGGATAGAATGTCATTCAGCGCAACAGCTTCGGTTTTGCTTTCAGGTAGCTCATTGGAATGATAATTTAACGCGCCAATTCCTTTATCTCTTTGTAGAGTCAAAAGGTACATCTCATCAACTTTTGCATAACGCCTCAGCCGCTCTTCGATGTAACGCCGGACGAAACCTTCAGGTAAGTTCATGGTGAAAATTGGAGGCAACTTACCTGATACGTAAGGATCAACCCTGTTCGGCATAGATAAAGAAACCGGCTGAGCTTCTCTCTCGTAGCTAAAACTGTACTGAGAGCCATGTACCAGCCGCCCAACCGACTGACTGTTAAGCTTTATGCCCAATTCTCTGACACGTGACGGGTATTGCGATAGACTCTCTGACATATCAATCCTCCAGCGGAAACAAGTCGTCAAGTTCTTCAAATGTCGGCATCTTAGTTTTAGTTATTGCTAACGAATAACCAAATAGCATTAGATACCGTTCAAAAGTCGCAAGTGAACCTAAATAAACACCGCGCTCAATAGCTGAAATGGTTTGCCGATTACTTTTTATTTTCGCGGCAGCTTCCGATTGAGACAGCCTCTGAGCCTTTCGCTCTAGCTGTAATCGCTTGCCAATCTCTTTTCTGGGAGTCATAAATCAGCCTAATTGACAGTTATATATGTCATATTAGCCTAAACGTAAAAAATGACAAATATACATGTCAAAAAAATAGTGGGAGGTGGAAGTTAGGTACTGGCTGGCGTCTTTCGGAAGATTCCCTGCAACGGCCAGCCAATGTTTACCTGCTTATTCCCACTCAATGGTGGCAGGTGGTTTACCTGAAATATCGTAGGTTACACGGGAAATCCCGTTCACTTCGTTGATAATCCGGTTCGATACCTTCTCTAGCAGCTCATACGGTAAATGTGCCCAGCGTGCGGTCATGAAGTCGATAGTCTCTACGGCACGTATGGCAATAACCCAGTCGTATTTACGCTGATCACCCATAACACCCACCGAACGCACCGGCAGGAATACCGCAAAGGCCTGGCTTACTTTGTTGTACCAGTCCGCGTTATGCAGCTCTTGAATGAAAATTGCATCGGCACGGCGCAGTAAGTCACAGTACTCTTTCTTTATTTCACCCAGCACACGAACGCCCAAACCAGGCCCCGGGAACGGATGACGATACAGCATGTTATAAGGCAGGCCTAACTCAAGCCCTATTTTACGCACTTCGTCTTTAAACAACTCGCGTAACGGCTCAACTAAACCTAACTTCATGTCTTCCGGCAAACCGCCCACGTTGTGGTGCGATTTAATCACGTGCGCTTTACCGGTTTTAGAGCCTGCAGACTCAATGACATCCGGGTAAATAGTGCCCTGCGCCAGCCAGTCTACTTCGGTCAGCTTACCGGCTTCTTCATCAAAAATTTCAATGAAGGTATTACCAATAATTTTACGCTTTTTCTCCGGGTCATTCTCGCCCGCCAAAGCATCTAAAAAGCGGTCTTCAGCACGTATTGGCAAAATGTTCAGACCATAGTGGTCGCCGAACATTTCCATTACCTGCTCCGCTTCATTCAGGCGCAACAAGCCGTTGTCGACAAACACGCAAGTTAACTGGTCACCAATGGCACGGTGCAGCAACATAGCCGTTACCGACGAATCAACGCCGCCTGACAAGCCTAAAATAACCTTGTCACTACCCACCTGTTCACGGATCCGCTCAATGGCATCGTCGATGATTTTTGCCGGCGTCCATTGCTTCTCACAGCCGCAGATATCGCTGACAAAATGCTCCAGCATGCGCTGTCCCTGCCGCGTGTGAGTGACTTCCGGGTGGAACTGCACCCCATAAAACTGACGTTCTTCGTCAGCCATTGCGGCATACGGACAATAAGAGGTTTTCGCTACGGTATGGAAGCCTTCCGGAATCATTTCCACTTTGTCACCGTGGCTCATCCATACGTCGAGTAGCGGCGCACCTGACTCAGACACAGCGTCTTCAATGGCTTTAAACAGCGGGCTTTGCTCTACCAGTTCAATTTGCGCGTAACCAAATTCACGTTCCAGTGAGCATTGAACGGAGCCCCCCAGCTGATGTGCCATGGTCTGCATACCGTAGCAAATACCAAACACCGGAACGCCTGCGTTAAAGACATATTCCGGCGCACGCGGTGAGCCTTCTTCTGCAACGCTTTCCGGGCCACCGGATAAAATAATGCCTTTAGGCGCGAAGTCCCGAATGTCGGCTTCGTCAACATCCCAGGCCCAAAGCTCACAGTAAACGCCAATTTCGCGAATACGGCGGGCAATCAGCTGAGTGTACTGAGAGCCGAAATCTAAAATCAATATTCGGTGATCGTGGATATCTCTAGTCATTAGTCATCCTGTTACGAGCTACGGTAATTCGGTGCTTCTTTGGTAATGTGCACATCGTGTACGTGTGATTCGCCCATGCCGGCTGCAGTGACTTTCACAAACTGCGGCTTGGTGCGCATATCTTCAATGGTCGGGCAGCCAGTTAGGCCCATGGCTGAACGCAACCCACCCATTTGCTGGTGAATAATAGCCGAAATAGGCCCTTTATAGGCTATACGCCCTTCAATACCTTCTGGCACTAACTTGTCGGCTTCATCGCTCTTCTGGAAGTAACGGTCAGATGAGCCATTGCGCTGATCCATTGCGCCCAGACTGCCCATACCACGATATGATTTATAGTAACGACCCTGATACAACTCAACTTCACCCGGCGACTCTTCAGTGCCAGCCAGCATGCTACCCACCATCACGCTGTGCGCGCCAGCAGCCAGCGCTTTTGCAATATCTCCTGAGAAACGAATACCGCCATCGGCAATAATCGGAACACCCGAACCTTTAATGGCATCAACGGCGTCGCTAATGGCGCTAATTTGTGGCACACCGCAACCCGTAACAATACGGGTAGTACAAATTGAGCCCGGGCCAATACCCACTTTCACCGCATCAACCCCTGCTTCAACCAATGCCTTAGCACCAGCGGCAGTTGCTACGTTACCGGCAATAATTTGTAATTCCGGGTAGTCTTTACGAGTTTGCTTAACACGGTCTAAAACGCCCTGAGAGTGTCCGTGCGAAGTATCAATAAGCAGTACATCAACGCCCGCTTCAACTAACAACTGAATACGCTCTTCCGTACCGGCACCAACGCCAACTGCTGCGCCTACCCGCAATGAGCCTAGTTCATCTTTACAAGCGTTCGGTTTGTTTTCGGCTTTTTCAAAGTCTTTCAGGGTGATCATGCCCTTCAACTTATGCGCGTCATCCACAACTAAGATCTTTTCAATGCGGTGTTTGTGCATAAGCTGAAGAATTTCTTCGCTTTCTGCCGTTTCATGCACAGTGACCAGGCGGTCATTGCCCGTCATTACATGGCGGATTTCTTTACTGTCGTCGTCTTCAAAACGCGTATCGCGACCGGTAACAATACCAACTAAATCGCCATTACCTTCAACCACAGGGAACCCCTGAAAACCATGCTCGGCAGTCAGCTCTTTAATTTCACCAATAGTCGTTGTGGGTTTTACAGTAACCGGGTCAGTCACCATGCCACTTTCGTATTTTTTCACTTTACGAACGTGCGCGGCCTGTTGCTCTGCGGTCATATTTTTATGGATAAAACCAAGTCCGCCTTCCTGCGCCAATGCAATAGCCAGTGCCGATTCGGTAACGGTATCCATCGCGGCCGAAACCAGCGGGACATTCAGGGTAATTCCACGCGTTAATTGCGTGCGTAAATCAGCGGTATGGGGGAGAACTTCGGAATGACCGGGAACGAGCAAAACATCGTCAAAGGTCAAGGCTTCTTGGGCAATTCGCAGCATGTGCAACACTCCGTGACTGGATTCATGTTGCGGGTGGATTTTACCCGAATGTACGCTTTTTAGCAAATAAAATATAAACTAACGAGGTCTTTTCGCCCTAGCAGATACCAGATAAGATAACACAATGAAAAGCGCGTCTTTGTGGTTACTCGTTGGTTTAATCTTTATTCCTCTATGGCTTAAGGCGGGTGACGCGTGGCAAGTTGATAAAAAGACGTTCAGTCAGGCAATAACCAATTATACACCTGACAATTCCAGCCAAAAAGCACAACAATGGTTCCGATTGATGGACGAACTGTCCCGCGACTTAAATGTAGATTCTGGCACAGAGGACGTCGATGTAATACGAAAGATGAACCGGTTCATCCACGATAACGTGAGTTACAAAACTGACGACGTTTTGTATGGCACCCCTGATTACTGGGCTTCTGTCGCCGAAACACTCGGGCAGGGCTTTGGTGACTGTGAAGATTTTGCGATTGCACAATACAGTACGTTAAGAAGCCTGGGCATACCGGATGAAAAATTACGACTCATTTACGTCAAGGCTCAAATAGGCAACTCTTACCGATCAAAAACTCAGGCTCACATGGTTTTAGGGTATTACTCGTCACCAGACGCTGAGCCGCTTATTATTGATAGCTTAATTGAAAAGGTCTTACCGGCGTCAAAACGAAATGACCTTACCCCGGTGTTTAGTTTTAATTCTGCCGGGCTTTGGGCCGGAAGCAGTGAACGCCGCGCAAAATCAAACCCACTTGATAGATTATCACGCTGGCGAGATGTTTTATCTCGTTTAGAGCAAGAAGGTATTTCCTGGAGGAACAATTAATGACACTTAACCGACAGATTTGGTATGTCCTTGTTGCTGTTGTGCTTATTAGCTTTTTTACAAGCTTTATCGTCACCAGTTTGTCAGCAACACGATTTATTGAACAGCAGCTCACAACGGAAAATACCAACAGTGCCAACATGCTCGCGCAAACGCTCAGCAATAACAGTAAAGACCCGGCATTATTAGAGCTGACCATTAGCGCGCAGTTTGATACTGGTTTCTATGAGTCGATTAGACTGACCAATACTCAGGGCGACGTTATTGTCGAACGCTCTTTTGACAGCAGCAGCAGCACAGGCGAAGTACCCGGCTGGTTCGCCAGTTGGTTCGATCTGGAAGTTCCGGCAGGTGAGGCACTTGTCCAGGATGGCTGGAATCAGTTTGGTATGGTTTCTGTGCAAAGCCAGAAACGCCATGCACTGGAAACGTTATGGTCCAGAGCAATTACTCTATTCGTTATTGCGCTATCAACGGCCGTTTTAGCCGGGCTTTGTGGCCGGGCTTTACTCAGAAATGTGACGCGTCCACTAAACTTAGTGGTTCAGCAGGCTGAAGCTATCGGCCAGGGCCGGTATATAACCAACAAAAAATCACCAAAAACAAAGGACTTAAAAAAACTTGTTCAGGCTATGAATAAAATGTCCGAACAAATTCGCATGCAATTTCAAAAAGAACTGCGCAAGCTGAGCCAGCTGCAAGCGCGTCTATATAAAGACCAGGATACCGGCGTTTACAACCGGTCGTTTGTTTTAGAACGTTTATCTGCGCATTTCGGTGTGCGTGAAGAGCGCCTACCGGCAGTCATGCTCATGCTTCATCTGGATAAGTTAGCCGACTTAAATAAGAGCTTCGGTCGCAAAAACGTTGATAACTATATAAAAGCCATTGCAGATAAGTTATCTGAGCAAGCCGAATCAATAGAGCAGGAGTTATCATGTAAAGTTACCGTGGCTCGCATGAACGCGTCTGACTTCGGGCTGCTTTTTGAAAACGTAGCAGACGTAGAGCAGTTAGAGCGTAAAATTAATGACTGCGTATCCACGATACAAGTCCATGAAAAGACCCAGCTTGATGCGCAAGCCAATTGGTACGCTTCAGCTGATTTTACCGTTACGGATGAAACGGTCGGCCAACTGCTCATGCGCCTGGATGAAAAAATCACCAATGCAGAAGCGCGCCCCACTGACAATAACACCGCTCTTATTTTAAGCCATACAAAAAATAGCGCCCCGCTTTTCACGGATAAACAACAGTGGTCTCAAACATTTCAAGATGCACTTGAACACGACAAGGTTCAGCTTAACTTTCGTTCAACCAAGGACAGAAGCGGTAACTTAGTTCACTTGGAAAACAGCTTATGCCTGGAAGTTAACGGACATATCCTAAACGGCCATCAATTTATTCCGTGGGCCCAACGCCTTGAGTTTTTGTCTGCTCTAGAGCTAAAAGCGATAGAAAAAGCCATGCAGTTTAGCGCCGAAAATGACAGTCATATTGCAATGAACCTGTCCATCAACTTTTTACAATCGGTACCGGCTCGGGCTCAACTAATGAAGTCCATCCAACAATATAAAAAGGCCTGTGACCCGGCTAAACTTTGGTTTGAGCTTAATGAGTTTGAAGTCCACTCTCAGCAAAAACTGTTTGCAGACTTTTGCTTCTCTATGAAACGCATGGGGTGCCATGTTGGCTTGCAAGGTTGTACGCACATTTTTGATTACATGTACGACATTGAAACTTTCGGGCTCGACTACTTAAAAGTTGATCGTTCTATTACTCAGGCGATACCACAGAACGCAGGGGAAGTTGAGGACTCTATACCAGCCAAAATGTGTCAACTGGGTCAGTCGCTGGGCATTAAAATGTTTGCAGAGGGTGTGGATAATGAAGCCGACATTGAATCTGTATTGGCCGCAGGCTTTGATGGTTACACCAGCAAAACCTAATGTTTTAATCGGAAGACTTAATATCGATGGTTTCGTCATCAATTGATACTAAATCCGATAAGTCGTTGATAGCGCGGCGCATTGATAAGCGTCGCATCAACTTATTCTGTGCCTCATCGGGCAGCTCAGTGAACTGAATAACACCTTTGTCTGAAAGCAACATAATCAAATCTTCCAGGACTCGAATAATTGACTGGTCAGAAGCTTCAAGCGCCGAGTTTTTCTCGGGAGTCACCATTTGTTGTTGCAGGAAGGCCTGTAACTCGGAGCTGGTATCTTCTGAATACTCATCAAAGCCAGCTTCTTCAGTCAGGCTAAAGGCCACAATACGGTTATGTTCATCGCGTTTTATATAAGGCATCTTATTCACCGGCGTTAAGCGTTTCGCTTTCCTCATTTCTTGCTTTCAAAACCAGCTGCAGGCGATCTTTCACACCTAATTTTCGAAAACTTTTGGTTAAATGCTCTTTCACCGTGCGTTCAGATATGAAAAGGGCATCAGCAATTTGTTGATTCGTCAGACCCGCGAGCACTTTTTCACAGACTTGTCGCTCGCGATCACTCAGTATAGCAAAGGTTGCCGGAAGCCCTTTTCCATTATTCACTCTTTTTTGCGACAGCCCCGTTAAATTGGCTAAAAACTGCTCTGGCATCCACAAGCCCCCCTGGTGAATAACGGCAGTGATGCGCTCCATAACCGAGGTTGAAGCGGCAAGGCTGGTGTAACCTCTCGCTCCGAGGCTTAGCAACGCCACTAGATCCTCTGTTTCCGGAGCCGAGTATAAAACAACGAACTTGCTGTTTGCTTTCGCTAAATAAGCGGCAACCGAAGCCGTACTACTATGTTCTGCCGCTAACCAGAAGGTCAGTTCAGAGAGCTTTTTTTGCGCTGCAAGCTGCTTTAACTCTTCTGCGCTCTCGGTTATATGAACACTGCCGGAGAGCTTCTCCCACCGAGGGGAAATAAAGTTATGAGTAAGAAAAACATGTTCCATCAGTTTACCTCTCCGTAAGAGCTTCAGATTTCGCTCTCATCAACGGCTTTAACAGATAATTCAATATCGTTCTTTCGCCCGTTTTTATGTCTACCTGAGCAACCATTCCCGGAATAATCTGGAGCTCTTCCGAAAATTCAGACTTGCTGGTTTTTAAGCGAACGATGTAATAGGTCACGTCGTCGTCGTCTGTCACCGTGTCGGCACTAATGTGAGAAACGGTCGCTTTAGCGCCACCAAACACCGAAAAGTCATAAGACGTGAACTTTATCATCGCCTCCTGCCCCTTCTTAATAAAAGCAATGTCTTTAGGCAGAATGCGCGCCTGAATAATTAACTCGTCGTTTACCGGCACAATATCGACCACCGGCTGCCCTGTCGTCACGACACCACCCACTGTATTCACATGAAGTTTTTGGACAATACCGCCCACCGGTGAGCGAAGTTTACTTTGCTGAACTTTATCGGATAGCCGGGACTTTACGCTCTCAAATGCGGCAAGATCGGCGGAAACCTCAGAAAGCTCACGACGCCATTCGTTAATTTTCTCCAGGCGAACTTCATTCAGTCGGTTTTCCGACTCATCAATTGCGGCTTTTGCGTTTTCAATGGCCGCTAATGTCTGATTAATCTGACCTCTGAACTGCGTTTGGTCGCGCTCCAGCCGAATGATATCCACTTCTGATACAGCCCCCGATTGCTTTAAAGGCCGTGTAACCGCAAGCTCCCTTTCTACCAATGCAAGTGACTCTCTGTATTGCTTTAATGCAGCCTGCAATTCGTTTAAGTCTTCTTTTCTCTGGCGCAGCTGAGCCTCAGCCGACTGAGTGCGGCTTTTTAAAGACTCCAGATTACTCTTGTAGGCAGATATGGTGTCTTTGACCAGCACCGGTGCGTTTTCTGAAAGCGGGTTTGGAAACTCAAGCTCGGCACCATTAACCAAGGCTCTTAAACGCGCGTTATCCGCCTGCAAAGCCCACATACGTGACTGGTTCTCATTAAACTCTGAAAAAAACCGGGTTGAATCGAGCTCTACCAGCACATCCCCTTTGCTAACAAGTTGCCCTTCGCTCACATGAATTTTTTCAATCAAACCGCCATCGAAGGTTTCTATGGTCTGCAGTTGGCTCGAGGGGACAACTTTCCCATCCCCTCTGGCTATGGTGGCTACCTCGGCAAAAGCAGCCCAGGTGACTAAAATAAGTACTGAAATAATAACGGTATACAGCAGCCGGGTTGTCTTTATCGGGTTCTGCTGAATTTTGGCCCACTCAGCGTCAACAACCCAGTCTTTACTGCCAGGTACATTTATCCAGCGGCCAAATAACCGATCAATAAGCCCTTTTCCGGCCTCACTTCGGTTACTTATTTTGCCAAGCTTGTCGAACCCTCGCTGCTCGGTTGTACGCTTTTTCGGCTCAGTCACGCTGACTTCCCCCGACACGACCTTGTTTTAACGCTTCAAGCACTTGTGCTTTAGGACCATCGGCGACTATTTTGCCACTGTCCATGACCACAACACGATCAACCAATTCAAGCATCGTCATTTTGTGTGTTACCATTAACAATGTTTTGTCGGCAGTGACTTGCTTTAAATGCGCTTTTATTTTGGCTTCACTGGCATGGTCAAGCATTCCAGTTGGCTCGTCCAGCAGTAAAACGGAAGGGTCATTAACCAGTGCCCGCGCAAGTGCCACCGACTGGCGTTGACCGCCTGACAGATTGCCGCCCCGTTCTCCTACTTGCATATTAAAACCATCGGGATGCTCTTTCACCAGAGCGCTCAGCCCCATCTCGTTGGTTACTTTAACTAGGTCATTGTCGTCGCGGGTAACGCTGGCTAATAATATATTGTCGCGTAAGGTACCAAACAACAGTCCGGGCTCCTGTGGAACATAGGCAATATGCCGGCGCACTAAATTCGGGTTTAATTGGTTAATATCAACGTTATCAATTAAAACATGCCCTCTTTCGGGCTGATAAAGGCCTAGAATAAGGCGTGCTAGTGTGCTTTTCCCTGAACCATTACGCCCCAGAATCGCTACTTTTTCCCCGGCTTTAATCGATAAATTAACGTGACTGAGTACCTCAGTGTCGACATCAGGGTAGCGGAACCCGACATTTTTGAATTCGATGTGTCCATCAATACGGGCTTTACTTACCGTGCTCGCGTCGTCGTAACGCTCGGTGTCGCGGTCCATGATATTTTCAAGCGACTCCATAGCCGTAGAGCTGTGGTGATACTGCGACAAAAGCCCTGCAGCCTGGCTGACCGGCGACAACGCTCGTGCGCTTAACAAATACGCGGCTATAAGTGCGCCCTGGCTTATCATCTGCTCTGAAATTAAATAAACACCAATAACAATCACGCTGATAGAAGCCAGTTGCTGCATCCAGCTAGCCGTATTGGTGATAGAAGAGGCCAGTAAACGCATACGCGCCGCATTGCGGCTGATAAATATCGTGCTCTTTTCCCACTGATTTTGAACCCGGTGCTGGGCATTAAAGCTTTTAATGGTCTCCAGCGAGCTTAATGACTCATAGACATTGGCATTGCGAACCGCTCCCGCCTGCATTCCATGCTCAGACAATTCCTTTAACTTGGCCTGAGAAAACAGCGAATAAAGTAAAACCAATATCGCAGCAATTAACACCGGTATTGCCAGATAAATATTTATGAGCGATACCACCAACAAAAACAACAATACGAAGGGTATGTCGACCATAGTGACGACACTTAAAGACCCAATAAAGCCGCGAATGCTTTCAAAAGACTGAACGTTTGAAACAAAGGAGCCTGACGCCTGAGGTTTATCTTTCATCTTCATGCCCAGAACACGCTGCATAATGTTACTGGAAATTTTGACGTCGGCCCGGTTGGCCGCTAAATCAATAAACCACACCCGCATTATTTTTAGCACCAACTCAATGGTCAACACTAAAAAAATACCCGTTGCCAACGCAAATAACGACGAGAAAGCCTCATTAGGAACCACCCGGTCATAAACGTTCATAACAAAAACGGGCATAGCTAACGCAAAGGAGTTAATCAGTAACGATGCCAATATAACCGAACGGTATGTGCCTCTGTTTTCTTTTATGGCGGACCAAAACCAATGGCCGTTCTTTCTTTTTATCGTGTCGTCCGCACGCTTATCCATATTAAATTCAGGCCGAACGTAGAATAAGGTGCCACTATACTGTTGCTCTAAATCATCCAGTTTAAGTGTGGTTTCACCGTGCTCCAGCTCAGGCTCGACTATTACCGCAGTGTCATCGTTAACAGACGTTAAAACACAGGCTTTGCTGTCTTTAAGCAGTAAGATAACCGGCAATAAATTTTTATTAATATTCTTGAGCGAACGCTCATAAACTTTTGCTGAAAGCTGAAAACGCTTAGCTGAAGTTGCCAGCGATGAAGGAGTTAAATCACCGTCTTGTTGAGCCAACCCTGCCGTGGCGGCATCGAATGAAAACGGTAGCTGATGATAGTTAGCGATAATACTCAGGCAAGTCGCCAATGGGCGCTTGCCTGACTGCGTATTACTCATAATAGGCTGTGGTCACTCGCTTTACGGGACATGCAAAGTCTAAGTTAACTTGTAAATCAGGAACTTCAAAGTCTTTATTTGAGTTTAGTTTGCTTGAATCAATATTTAGAGAATTCAACAATAATCCCATGCTCGCCAGAAGCTTGGCTTTTGCCTGCTCCAAGTCGGTTTCGGCTTCAGCAAGAGCAATACTGGCTTCAAAATACTCATTTTCAGAATCCAACACATCCAGCAGCGAACGCTGGCCTAAATCAAACTGGTCTTTGTAGGCAGTACGTACTTTGCCTGAAGAGAGTTTGTGTTGACGCAACTGAGGAATTCTGTCGCGTAAACTTTCAATTTGATTCATTTCAACCTGAATGGTTTGGTTGATATTACGACAAACTAAATTTCTTTGTTGCTCCGCAGAGTTCACCTGAGAAACCGTACGACGAATCTCAGCGTAGTCGCGACCACCGTTTAAAATATTAAAACGTAACTGCAGACCAACCTGCGTGTCATTTTGATGGTTATCAAAACCGTTATCGTCCAATTCAGAATAGCTTTGGCTGGCAACTAAGCTCAGTTTAGGCGAGTATGCACCACGCTTATTTGACGTTAACTGTTTTCTTTCTGCACGTATGTTTCTAAGCGCTGCATGGAGTTCAGGGTTCGTTCTATTCGCCAGGCTCATCGCTTCTTCAGTCCCTGCCGGAAGGAAGGTTTCAGAAACAACCACGTTGGATGTTTGTTGCGGCGGTAATTCGCCAACAATACGCAGGTAACGGCTAATAACATCATGCAGGTTAGAGCGCTGAGTTTCTAAGTTATTTAACGCCAGTGCCAAGCGTCCATTAATTTGTTCTAAATCAGCGTTTCGGGCGACACCGGCTGAAGCACTTTCTTCTATTTGCTCATAAACATCACGATGCTTTTCAACGTTATCGCGCGCCAGTTTTACCAGTTCACGGTTGGTTGCAACATCAAGGTACGCCTCAAAAGCCGCATAACCAACATTCTCTGCAACTGTTTTTAACTCATAATACCGAACTAATTGAAGTTCTTGAAAACGCTCAACTAAGTTAGATGTCTCAAAACCATCAAATAAAAGCTGCCGATAATCGAGGCTAACGCGGTTACCGCTAAACTCCTCGTTTAACGAATAGTCTCTTTTTGTATAGTTATACGAAGTAGAAGCGTCCAACTGAGGGCCGTAAGCGCCCCGAGCTCTGGCCACATCACTGCTAACCGCTCGCATTTCATACCACTGCTTTAAGACTTCCGGGTTGTTTTCAACAGCCTGCATAACCGCTTCTAACACTTTCGTGTCATTCGGTTCTGCTTCCTGAGCGTATACAGCAGATGCAAATAAGCCAGCAAGCAAGCAGCCAGACAGCCGTCTAACCAATAGTTTCACGAGATTCTCCTAATAGAAGCTAGTACAATTGTAACAATTTATTTTCGAAAGATTATAACACTTACTATTAGACTAGAAAATAGACGAGCTAGAGTCCTAACCAATTTAAGTCAGGATCTAGCCCGTTTGTACTAGGTCATAAGAACTACTCTAAGCCAGACAGCTTATTAGTTTGATGTAAATCAATGGAAGCTCCTTCGCTGCTGCTTTGTGTGGAAGCGGAGCTGCCATTGTCTATCAACAATTGACCATCGTTTAACATTTGTTGAATAAAGTCGCTCGATGATTGACCATCTGCCATTTGCACGTCCTGAAGCGTCACTACCTGGTCAGCGTTATCAGTGCCAAGGTTACCCTCAGAATTAATGTGCAACACGGTATTACCGTTACCATCATCTTCGGCGTATAGGTAATTATCGATAGTGCCTGTGCTCTCACCTTGCAATAAGTCCGAAAGATCTAAGCGATCCGCATCTTCATCACTGGAGAAATTACCTAAAGTGAAGTCCTGAATGGTATCAGCCTCAGGAATATTAACGGTTCCTTCGTCGTCGTTGTTCCAGACGAAGGTATCGTTACCGCCACCGCCAATAAGGACGTCAGAATCTTGTCCGCCAGTAATACTATCGTCTTCAAGACCACCGACAATAAGATCACTGCTACCAGAGCCTTCCAGAGTATTCTCGTTATTCGTTTCACCGAATAAGAAGTTTTTCTCATCGACGGATTCGTTACCGTATTGGTCTATAGAGGTCACCTTGAGAATGCCGGAGCGCCCTTCTAATTGACCGACATCGTAGCTCCACTGGCCATTAGCATCGCTCGTAACAGTAGCTGAGTCTATGACATTACCATTTTCGTCAACTTGCTCGATAGTTACCGTTGAGTTTACAGCTGCTTCGCCATTGACCGTGAATTCTCTGAAGCCAACGTCAGTGTCGTAAAGGTCGTTGACGTAATAGTTGGTACTATTCTGGATACCATCGGAATCCATAACCATGGTAACAGGTGTTCCATCAGGGAGGGTGCCAGTCAGAACCAGTAAATCAGCATCTTGACCGTTAAAGCCCTGAACATCTGAACGTGTTACGGTCATTTCTAATTCAATAGTTTCCCAAACTTCAACCCATTTAAACTCGTCCCAGCTCCACTCTCTCCCTACATACTTGTCATAAGAAACTATGTACGTATCACCTACCGCAAACAAGTAAGTTTCGTTACTACCTTCTTGTGAGGTAATATTTAAATTTCGAGTATCATCGTCGTCAATATCTCGACTATTAACGCGTTGATTAGAGTCATTCTCATTTACAGAATAATTCGAAACGATACCGAACTGGTTATTCGATACTCCACCGCTCCAAATCGAGTCAGTAACGTTAACGCCTACTTCTGAATTCAGCTCAAAATCAACAATAGTAACTGATGGTTCAATCGTGCCTTCGCTCTGGCTTGCCTGAGCCTGGTTACCCACGTCATCAGAAATTGTCGCGCTAACAGTATACTCACCCACCGCTAACGGAATTTCAGCATCAACCTGCCAGTTACCATTGTTATCAACCGTTGCTTCAAGTTGCTGTTCATTACCGTCCGCATCCGTCACCACTAAGTAGACTGTGCCACCAATTTCATCGGAAGTTCCGCTTATGGTTGGTGTGGTATCGTTCACGTTAGTTGGCACTTCCAGGGTCAAAGTAGGTGCTGTTAAATCAATTTCGCCTTGGGTGTTAGCTACCGCTTCATTACCCGCATCATCTTCAACCGACGCCTGCACTGTGTAAGTACCTTCTGCCAATTCATCCGCTACATCCACAGTCCAGCTACCATCTGCAGCAACAATCGCCGTTAAGGTCTGGGTTTGATTATTGGCATCGGTGACCGTCACACTGATTGTTGCACCAATTTCATCCGACGTACCACTCAGTATCGGCGTTGTGTCGTTGGTATCCGGGGCGTTTATCGTCAATGTTGGAGCCGTGGTATCCAGCTCTGCTGTATCGGTCGCAGTAACCGTTTCACCGTTATTATCCGTCGCCGACGCATCAATCGTCAGTTCACCATCGACCAGACCGGACACATCCGCATCAACCGTATAGTCACCGTTCGCATCCACGGTGGCTGTGGTTTCAACGGTGCCACCGTTCGCATCGGTGATCGTGATCGCCACTTCCGTGCCTTCCGGTAAGTCCGTCGAGCCACCGCTCACGGTTACCGTACCGTCAGTGACGGTCGCATCAGCACTCAGGCTGCCGTCCACGTTATCCAGCTCATCGTTCGTGGAAGCAGTCTGTTCAGTATCGTTGTTGTCATTCGCGACAGCATTAATGGTTAAGTCACCATCCACCAGGCCGGAGATATCCGCATCCACGGTGTAATTACCGTCAGCACCAACAGTAGCAGTTGCCGTAACCGTGTCACCATTCGCGTCGGTAATAGTGATGCTTACTTCTGTGCCTTCCGCCATATCCACCGAGCTGCCGGACACGGTGATGTTACCGTCAGTTACTGAACTGTTGACCGTCAGATCACCTTCGACATTATCCAGCTCAGCGGTATCGGTCGCAGTAACCGTTTCACCGTTATTATCCGTCGCAGACGCATCAATCGTCAGCTCGCCATCAACCAGACCGGACACATCCGCATCAACCGTATAGTCACCGTTCGCATCCACCGTTGCTGTGGTTTCAACGGTATCACCGTTCGCATCGGTGATTGTGATCGCGACTTCCGCGCCTTCCGGTAAGTCAGTCGACCCACCGCTCACCGTCACGGTACCATCAGTGACAGTCGAGTCAGCACTCAGGCTGCCGTCCACGTTATCCAGCTCATCGTTCGTGGAAGCAGTCTGTTCAGTATCGTTGTTGTCATTCGCGACAGCATTAATGGTTAAGTCACCGTCAACCAGGCCCGAGATGTCCGCATTGGTGCTGTAGTTGCCGTCACCATCCACAATCGCTGTCGTGGTAACGGTATCGCCATTTTCATCGGTAATGGTAATAGCGACTTCCGTACCCTCAGCCATATCGACCGAGCTACCAGAAACAGTAATGCTGCCATCAGTCACTGAGCTGGCAACCGTCAGATCACCGGCTACATTGTCCAGCTCATCATTCGTCGAAGCAGTCTGTTCGGTACCGTTGTTATCCTCAGCGACAGCATTGATGGTTAAATCACCGTCAACCAGGCCGGAGATGTCCGCATTGGTGCTGTAGTTGCCGTCACCATCCACAATCGCTGTCGTGGTAACGGTATCGCCATTTTCATCGGTAATGGTAATAGCGACTTCTGTACCCTCGGCCATATCGACCGAGCTGCCGGACACTGTGATGCTACCGTCGGTAACCGTGCTGCTGACCGTCAGATCACCTTCGACATTATCCAGCTCATCGTTCGTGGAAGCAGTTTGTTCGGTACCGTTGTTATCGTTCGCTACCGCATTGATGGTTAAGTCACCATCCACCAGGCCGGAGATGTCCGCATCCACTGTATACGTGCCATCGGCTGCGATGGTCGCTGTGGCCGTAACCGTATCACCATTTTCATCGATAATAGTGATCGCGACTTCGGTACCTTCGGCCATATCGGTGGAACTACCCGACACCGTGATGCTGCCATCAGTCACGTCACTCGCAACTGTTAGATCACCAGCTACATTATCCAGCTCAGCGGTATCGGTCGCAGTAACCGTTTCACCGTTATTATCCGTCGCCGACGCATCAATCGTCAGTTCACCATCGACCAGACCGGACACATCCACATCAACCGTATAGTCACCGTTCGCATCGACTGTCGCTGTGGTTTCAACGGTGTCACCGTTCTCATCGGTGATCGTGATCGCCACTTCCGTGCCTTCCGGTAAGTCCGTCGAGCCACCGCTCACGGTTACCGTACCGTCAGTGACGGTCGCATCAGCACTCAGGCTGCCGTCCACGTTATCCAGTTCATCGTTTGTGGAAGCAGTTTGTTCAGTACCGTTGTTATCGTTCGCGACAGCATTGATGGTTAAATCACCGTCAACCAGGCCCGAGATGTCCGCATTGGTGCTGTAGTTGCCGTCACCATCCACAATCGCTGTCGTGGTAACGGTATCGCCATTTTCATCGGTAATGGTAATAGCGACTTCCGTACCCTCAGCCATATCGACCGAGCTACCAGAAACAGTAATGCTGCCATCAGTCACTTCACTCGCAACCGTCAGATCACCCGCTACATTATCCAGCTCAGCGGTATCGGTCGCGCTGACCGGATCACCGTTATTATCCGTCGCCGACGCATCAATCGTCAGTTCACCATCGACCAGACCGGACACATCCGCATCAACCGTATAGTCACCGTTCGCATCCACGGTGGCTGTGGTTTCAACCGTGTCACCGTTCGCATCGGTGATCGTGATCGCCACTTCCGTGCCTTCCGGTAAGTCCGTCGAGCCACCGCTCACCGTCACGGTACCATCAGTGACGGTCGCATCAGCACTCAGGCTGCCGTCCACATTATCCAGTTCATCGTTAGTGGAAGCGGTTTGTTCAGTACCGTTGTTGTCATTCGCGACAGCATCAATGGTTAAATCACCATCCACCAGGCCGGAGATATCGGCATCCACGGTGTAATTACCGTCAGCACCAACAGTGGCAGTTGCCGTAACTGTGTCGCCATTTGCATCCGTAATGGTAATAGCGACTTCTGTGCCTTCCGCCATATCGGTGGAAGTACCCAAGACCGTGATGTTGCCATCAGTCACGTCACTCGTAACTGTCAGATCACCGGCTACATTGTCCAGCTCATCATTCGTGGAAGCGGTTTGCTCGGTACCGTTGTTGTCATTCGCGACAGCATCGATGGTTAAGTCACCATCCACCAGGCCGGAGATGTCAGTATCAACGGTATAGTCACCGTTCGCATCTACGGTCGCGGTTGCCGTAACCGTGTCACCGTTCGCGTCGGTAATGGTAATAGCGACTTCCGTGCCTTCCGTCATATCGGTGGAAGTACCCGAGACCGTGATATTACCGTCAGTCACGTCACTCGTAACCGTCAGATCACCCGCAACGTTATCCAGCTCAGTGGTATCGGTCGCGCTGACCGGATCACCGTTATTATCCGTCGCAGACGCATCAATCGTCAGTTCACCATCGACCAGACCGGACACATCCGCATCAACCGTATAGTCACCGTTCGCATCCACGGTGGCTGTGGTTTCAACCGTGTCACCGTTCGCATCGGTGATCGTGATCGCCACTTCCGTGCCTTCCGGTAAGTCCGTCGAGCCACCGCTCACCGTCACGGTACCATCAGTGACGGTCGCATCAGCACTCAGGCTGCCGTCCACATTATCCAGTTCATCGTTAGTGGAAGCGGTTTGCTCAGTACCGTTGTTATCCTCAGCGATCGCGTTGATGATTAAATCACCGTCCACCAGACCGGAGATGTCCGCATCCACGGTGTAATTACCATCAGCACCAACAGTGGCAGTTGCCGTAACCGTATCACCATTTTCATCGATAATAGTGATCGCGACTTCGGTACCTTCGGCCATATCGGTGGAACTACCCGACACCGTGATGCTGCCATCAGTCACGTCACTCGCAACTGTTAGATCACCAGCTACATTATCCAGCTCAGCGGTATCGGTCGCAGTAACCGTTTCACCGTTATTATCCGTCGCCGACGCATCAATCGTCAGTTCACCATCGACCAGACCGGACACATCCACATCAACCGTATAGTCACCGTTCGCATCGACTGTCGCTGTGGTTTCAACGGTGTCACCGTTCTCATCGGTGATCGTGATCGCCACTTCCGTGCCTTCCGGTAAGTCCGTCGAGCCACCGCTCACGGTTACCGTACCGTCAGTGACGGTCGCATCAGCACTCAGGCTGCCGTCCACGTTATCCAGTTCATCGTTTGTGGAAGCAGTTTGTTCAGTACCGTTGTTATCGTTCGCGACAGCATTGATGGTTAAATCACCGTCAACCAGGCCCGAGATGTCCGCATTGGTGCTGTAGTTGCCGTCACCATCCACAATCGCTGTCGTGGTAACGGTATCGCCATTTTCATCGGTAATGGTAATAGCGACTTCCGTACCCTCAGCCATATCGACCGAGCTACCAGAAACAGTAATGCTGCCATCAGTCACTTCACTCGCAACCGTCAGATCACCCGCTACATTATCCAGCTCAGCGGTATCGGTCGCGCTGACCGGATCACCGTTATTATCCGTCGCCGACGCATCAATCGTCAGTTCACCATCGACCAGACCGGACACATCCGCATCAACCGTATAGTCACCGTTCGCATCCACGGTGGCTGTGGTTTCAACCGTGTCACCGTTCGCATCGGTGATCGTGATCGCCACTTCCGTGCCTTCCGGTAAGTCCGTCGAGCCACCGCTCACGGTTACCGTACCGTCAGTGACGGTCGCATCAGCACTCAGACTGCCGTCCACATTATCCAGCTCATCGTTCGTGGAAGCAGTTTGTTCGGTACCGTTGTTGTCATTCGCTACCGCATTAATTGTCAGCTGGCCGTCCACCAGGCCGGAGATATCCGCATCCACGGTGTAATTACCGTCAGCACCAACAGTAGCAGTTGCCGTAACCGTGTCACCATTCGCGTCGGTAATAGTGATGCTTACTTCTGTGCCTTCCGCCATATCCACAGAACTACCAGAGACAGTGATGCTGCCATCAGTCACGTCACTCGTAACTGTCAGATCACCGGCTACATTATCCAGCTCATCATTCGTGGAAGCAGTCTGTTCAGTGCCGTTGTTGTCATTCGCGACAGCATTGATGGTTAAGTCACCATCGACAAGACCGGAGATGTCGGTATCGGTGCTGTAGTTTCCGTCAGCATCCACAACCGCTGTCGCAGTAACCGTGTCACCATTGTCATCGGTAATGGTAATCGTGACCTCTGTACCTTCCGCCATATCGGTGGAACTACCCGACACCGTGATGCTGCCATCAGTCACATCACTCGTAACTGTCAGATCACCGGCTACATTGTCCAGCTCATCATTCGTGGAAGCGGTTTGTTCAGTGCCATTGTTATCGTTGGCTACCGCATCGATGGTTAAGTCACCATCGACAAGACCGGAGATGTCGGTATCGGTGCTGTAGTTTCCGTCAGCATCCACAACCGCTGTCGCAGTAACCGTGTCACCGTTCGCGTCGGTAATAGTGATGCTTACTTCTGTGCCTTCCGCCATATCCACAGAACTACCGGACACGGTGATGTTACCGTCATTTACTGAACTGTTGACCGTCAGATCACCCGCTACATTATCCAGCTCATCATTCGTCGAAGCAGTCTGTTCGGTACCGTTATTGTCGTCAGCGACAGCATTAATTGTCAGCTGGCCGTCCACCAGGCCGGAGATGTCCGCATCCACGGTGTAATTACCATCAGCACCAACAGTGGCAGTTGCCGTAACCGTGTCACCGTTCGCGTCGATAATAGTGATGCTTACTTCTGTGCCTTCCGCCATATCCACAGAACTACCGGACACAGTGATGTTACCGTCAGTTACTGAACTGTTGACCGTCAGATCACCAGCTACATTGTCCAGCTCATCAGTCGTGGAAGCGGTTTGTTCGGTACCGTTGTTATCGTCAGCGACAGCATTAATTGTCAGCTGGCCGTCCACCAGGCCGGAGATGTCCGCATCCACGGTGTAATTACCATCAGCACCAACAGTGGCAGTTGCCGTAACCGTGTCACCGTTCGCGTCGATAATAGTAATCGTGACCTCAGTACCTTCCGCCATATCGGTGGAAGTACCCGAGACCGTAATGTTACCGTCAGTCACATCACTCGCAACCGTTAGATCACCCGCAACGTTATCCAGCTCAGCGGTATCGGTCGCGCTGACCGGATCACCGTTATTATCCGTCGCCGACGCATCAATCGTCAGCTCGCCATCAACCAAACCGGACACATCCGCATCAACCGTATAGTCACCGTTCGCATCCACCGTTGCTGTGGTTTCAACGATGTCACCGTTCGCATCGGTGATTGTGATCGCGACTTCCGCGCCTTCCGGTAAGTCCGTCGAGCCACCGCTCACCGTTACCGTACCGTCAGTGACGGTCGCATCAGCACTCAGGCTGCCGTTCACGTTGTCCAGTTCATCGTTCGTGGAAGCGGTTTGTTCAGTGCCGTTGTTATCGTTCGCGACAGCATTAATGGTTAAGTCACCGTCCACCAAGCCGGAAATATCCGCATTGGTGCTGTAGTTGCCGTCACCATCCACAATCGCTGTCGTGGTGACGGTATCGCCGTTCTCATCGATAATCGTGATGCTTACTTCCGTACCCTCGGCCATATCCACCGAGCTACCGGACACAGTGATGTTACCGTCAGTCACGTCACTCGCAACCGTCAGATCACCCGCTACATTATCCAGCTCATCATTCGTCGAAGCAGTCTGTTCGGTACCGTTATTGTCGTCAGCGACAGCATTAATGGTTAAGTCACCGTCCACCAGGCCGGAGATATCCGCATTGGTGCTGTAGTTGCCGTCACCATCCACAATCGCTGTCGTGGTGACGGTATCGCCGTTCTCATCGATAATCGTGATGCTTACTTCCGTACCCTCGGCCATATCCACCGAGCTACCGGACACAGTGATGTTACCGTCAGTCACGTCACTCGCAACCGTCAGATCACCCGCTACATTATCCAGCTCATCATTCGTCGAAGCAGTCTGTTCGGTACCGTTATTGTCGTCAGCGACAGCATTAATGGTTAAGTCACCGTCCACCAGGCCGGAGATATCCGCATTGGTGCTGTAGTTGCCGTCACCATCCACAATCGCTGTCGTGGTGACGGTATCGCCGTTCTCATCGATGATCGTGATGCTTACTTCCGTACCCTCGGCCATATCCACCGAGCCACCAGAAACAGTGATGTTACCGTCAGTCACGTCACTCGCAACCGTCAGATCACCCGCAACGTTATCCAGCTCATCGTTCGTCGAAGCGGTTTGTTCAGTACCGTTGTTATCGTTCGCGACAGCATTAATGGTTAAGTCACCGTCCACCAGGCCGGAGATATCCGCATTGGTGCTGTAGTTGCCGTCACCATCCACAATCGCTGTCGTGGTGACGGTATCGCCGTTCTCATCGATGATCGTGATGCTTACTTCCGTACCCTCGGCCATATCGACCGAGCTACCAGAAACAGTAATGCTGCCATCAGTCACGTCACTCGCAACCGTCAGATCACCGGCTACATTGTCCAGCTCAGCGGTATCGGTCGCAGTAACCGTTTCACCGTTATTATCCGTCGCCGACGCATCAATCGTCAGTTCACCATCGACCAGACCGGACACATCCGCATCAACCGTATAGTCACCGTTCGCATCCACCGTCGCTGTGGTTTCAACCGTGTCACCGTTCGCATCGGTGATCGTGATCGCCACTTCCGTGCCTTCCGGTAAGTCCGTCGAGCCACCGCTCACCGTCACGGTACCATCAGTGACGGTCGCATCAGCACTCAGGCTGCCGTCCACATTATCCAGTTCATCGTTAGTGGAAGCGGTTTGTTCGGTACCGTTGTTATCCTCAGCGACAGCATTGATGGTTAAATCACCGTCAACCAGGCCGGAGATGTCCGCATTGGTGCTGTAGTTTCCGTTTGCATCCACAACTGCTGTAGCGGTAACCGTGTCACCGTTCGCATCGATAATAGCAATCGTGACCTCAGTACCTTCCGCCATATCGGTGGAAGTACCCGAGACCGTGATGTTGCCGTCAGTCACGTCACTCGCAACAGTCAGATCACCCGCTACATTATCCAGCTCAGCGGTATCGGTCGCGCTGACCGGATCACCGTTATTATCCGTCGCCGACGCATCAATCGTCAGCTCGCCATCAACCAGACCAGAAACGTCGGCATCAACCGTATAGTCACCGTTCGCATCCACCGTTGCTGTGGTTTCAACGGTATCACCGTTCGCATCGGTGATTGTGATCGCCACTTCCGTGCCTTCCGGTAAGTCCGTCGACCCACCGCTCACCGTCACGGTACCATTGGTTACGCTCGCATCAGCACTCAGGCTGCCGTCCACGTTATCCAGCTCATCATTCGTGGAAGCGGTTTGTTCGGTACCGTTGTTATCCTCAGCGACAGCATTGATGGTTAAATCACCGTCAACCAGGCCGGAGATGTCCGCATTGGTGCTGTAGTTGCCGTCACCATCCACAATCGCTGTCGTGGTAACCGTATCGCCATTTTCATCGGTAATGGTAATAGCGACTTCTGTGCCTTCCGCCATATCGGTGGAAGTACCCGAGACCGTAATACTACCGTCAGTCACTGCACTGGTAACCGTTAGATCACCGGCTACATTGTCCAGTTCATCATTCGTCGAAGCAGTCTGTTCAGTACCGTTGTTGTCATTCGCTACCGCATTAATTGTCAGCGGGCCATCCACCAGGCCGGAGATGTCCGCATTGGTGCTGTAGTTGCCGTCACCATCCACAATCGCTGTCGTGGTAACCGTATCGCCATTTTCATCTTCAATGGTGATCGTGACCTCAGTACCCTCGGCCATATCGACCGAGCTACCAGAAACAGTAATGCTGCCATCAGTCACGTCACTCGCAACCGTCAGATCACCGGCTACATTGTCCAGCTCATCATTCGTCGAAGCAGTCTGTTCAGTACCGTTGTTATCGCTCGCTACCGCATTGATGGTTAAGTCACCATCCACCAGGCCGGAGATATCCGCATTGGTGCTGTAGTTTCCGTCACCATCCACAATCGCTGTCGTGGTGACGGTATCGCCGTTCTCATCGATGATCGTGATGCTTACTTCCGTACCCTCGGCCATATCGACCGAGCTACCAGAAACAGTAATGCTGCCATCGGTCACGTCACTCGCAACTGTCAGATCACCGGCTACATTGTCCAGCTCAGCGGTATCGGTCGCAGTAACCGTTTCACCGTTATTATCCGTCGCCGACGCATCAATCGTCAGTTCACCATCGACCAGACCGGACACATCCGCATCAACCGTATAGTCACCGTTCGCATCCACCGTCGCTGTGGTTTCAACCGTGTCACCGTTCGCATCGGTGATCGTGATCGCCACTTCCGTGCCTTCCGGTAAGTCCGTCGAGCCACCGCTCACCGTCACGGTACCATCAGTGACGGTCGCATCAGCACTCAGGCTGCCGTCCACATTATCCAGTTCATCGTTAGTGGAAGCGGTTTGTTCAGTACCGTTGTTATCGTTCGCGACAGCATTGATGGTTAAGTCACCATCGACCAGATGAGAGATATCGGTATCGGTGCTGTAGTTTCCGTTTGCATCCACAACCGCTGTCGCAGTAACCGTATCGCCATTTTCATCGGTAATGGTAATCGTGACCTCAGTGCCTTCCGCCATATCGGTGGAAGTACCCGAGACCGTGATGTTGCCATCGGTCACGTCACTCGTAACCGTCAGATCACCGGCTACATTGTCCAGCTCATCGTTCGTCGAAGCAGTCTGTTCAGTACCGTTGTTGTCATTCGCTACCGCATTAATTGTCAGCGGGCCATCCACCAGGCCGGAGATGTCCGCATTGGTGCTGTAGTTGCCGTCACCATCCACAATCGCTGTCGTGGTAACGGTATCGCCATTTTCATCGGTAATGGTAATGGTGACCTCTGTACCCTCGGCCATATCCACCGAGCCACCAGAAACAGTGATGTTACCGTCAGTCACGTCACTCGCAACAGTCAGATCACCGGCTACATTGTCCAGTTCATCATTCGTCGAAGCAGTCTGTTCAGTACCGTTGTTATCGCTCGCTACCGCATTGATGGTTAAGTCACCATCCACCAGGCCGGAGATATCCGCATTGGTGCTGTAGTTGCCGTCACCATCCACAATCGCTGTCGTGGTGACGGTATCGCCGTTCTCATCGATAATCGTGATGCTTACTTCCGTACCCTCGGCCATATCCACCGAGCCACCAGAAACAGTGATGTTACCGTCAGTCACGTCACTCGCAACCGTCAGATCACCCGCAACGTTATCCAGTTCATCGTTAGTGGAAGCGGTTTGCTCAGTACCGTTGTTATCCTCAGCGATCGCGTTGATGATTAAATCACCGTCCACCAGACCGGAGATGTCCGCATCAACCGTATAAGTGCCATCGGCTGCGATGGTCGCTGTGGCTGTAACCGTGTCACCGTTCGCGTCGGTAATGGTAATAGCGACTTCTGTGCCTTCCGCCATATCCACAGAACTACCGGACACGGTGATGTTACCGTCATTTACTGAACTGTTGACCGTCAGATCACCAGCTACATTGTCCAGTTCATCATTCGTGGAAGCAGTCTGTTCAGTATCGTTGTTGTCGTCAGCGACAGCATTAATGGTTAAGTCACCGTCCACCAGGCCGGAGATATCCGCATTGGTGCTGTAGTTGCCGTCACCATCCACAATCGCTGTCGTGGTAACGGTATCGCCATTTTCATCGGTAATGGTAATGGTGACCTCAGTACCCTCGGCCATATCGACCGAGCTACCAGAAACAGTAATGCTGCCATCAGTCACGTCACTCGCAACCGTCAGATCACCCGCAACGTTATCCAGCTCATCGTTCGTCGAAGCGGTTTGTTCAGTGCCGTTGTTGTCATTCGCGACAGCATTGATGGTTAAATCACCATCGACAAGACCGGAGATGTCGGTATCCACTGTATACGTGCCATCGGCTGCGATGGTCGCTGTGGCCGTAACCGTGTCACCGTTCGCATCGATAATAGTGATGCTTACTTCTGTGCCTTCCGCCATATCGGTGGAAGTACCGGAGACCGTAATACTACCGTCAGTCACGTCACTCGCAACCGTCAGATCACCGGCTACATTGTCCAGTTCATCATTCGTCGAAGCAGTCTGTTCAGTACCGTTGTTGTCATTCGCTACCGCATTGATGGTTAAGTCACCATCCACCAGGCCGGAGATGTCCGCATCCACTGTATACGTGCCATCGGCTGCGATGGTCGCTGTGGCCGTAACCGTGTCACCGTTCGCATCGATAATAGTGATGCTTACTTCCGTACCCTCAGCCATATCGACCGAGCTACCAGAAATAGTGATGCTGCCATCAGTCACGTCACTCGCAACTGTTAGATCACCAGCTACATTATCCAGCTCATCAGTCGTGGAAGCGGTTTGTTCGGTACCGTTATTGTCGTCAGCGACAGCATTAATGGTTAAGTCACCGTCGACCAGGCCGGAGATGTCCGCATTGGTGCTATAGTTTCCGTTTGCATCCACAACTGCTGTCGCAGTAACCGTATCGCCATTTTCATCGGTAATGCTAATGGTGACCTCTGTACCCTCGGCCATATCCACCGAGCCACCAGA
Organism: Idiomarina sp. PL1-037; assembly: GCF_034422975.1. Taxonomy (NCBI): domain Bacteria; kingdom Pseudomonadati; phylum Pseudomonadota; class Gammaproteobacteria; order Alteromonadales; family Idiomarinaceae; genus Idiomarina; species Idiomarina sp. PL1-037. Next base: position 687,944 of record NZ_CP139873.1, on the reverse strand, counting down.
AACAGTGATGTTACCGTCAGTCACGTCACTCGTAACTGTCAGATCACCGGCTACATTGTCCAGCTCATCAGTCGTGGAAGCGGTTTGTTCGGTACCGTTGTTATCGTTCGCTACCGCATTGATGGTTAAGTCACCATCCACCAGGCCGGAGATGTCGGCGTCCACCGTATATGTGCCATCGGCTGCGATGGTCGCTGTGGTTTCAACAGACGTACCGTTCTTATCCGTAATGGTAATAGCGACTTCTGTGCCTTCCGCCATATCGGTGGAAGTACCCGAGACCGTGATGGTGCCGTCAGTCACGTCACTCGTAACTGTCAGATCACCGGCTACATTATCCAGCTCATCAGTCGTGGAAGCGGTTTGTTCGGTACCGTTGTTATCGTTCGCTACCGCATTGATGGTTAAGTCACCATCCACCAGGCCGGACATATCCGCATCCACTGTATACGTGCCATCGGCTGCGATGGTCGCTGTGGTTTCAACAGACGTACCGTTCACATCCGTAATGGTAATAGCGACTTCCGTGCCTTCCGCCATATCGGTGGAAGTACCGGAGACCGTAATACTACCGTCAGTCACTTCACTCGCAACCGTCAGATCACCGGCTACATTGTCCAGCTCATCAGTCGTGGAAGCGGTTTGTTCGGTATCGTTATTGTCGTCAGCGACAGCATTAATTGTCAGCTCGCCATCAACCAGACCGGAGATGTCCGCATCCACTGTATACGTGCCATCGGCTGCGATGGTCGCTGTGGCCGTAACCGTGTCACCGTTCGCATCGATAATAGTGATGCTTACTTCCGTACCCTCGGCCATATCGACCGAGCTACCAGAAACAGTGATGTTACCGTCAGTCACGTCACTCGCAACCGTCAGATCACCGGCTACATTGTCCAGCTCATCGTTCGTCGAAGCAGTCTGTTCAGTACCGTTGTTGTCATTCGCTACCGCATTAATGGTCAGCGGGCCATCCACCAGGCCGGAGATGTCCGCATCCACTGTATACGTGCCATCGGCTGCGATGGTCGCTGTGGCCGTAACCGTGTCACCATTTTCATCTTCGATGGTGATCGCCACCTCAGTACCTGCCGCCATATCGGTCGACGTACCCGACACCGTGATGCTGCCATCAGTCACTTCACTCGCAACCGTTAGATCACCAGCAACGTTATCCAGCTCATCGTTCGTCGAAGCAGTCTGTTCAGTACCGTTGTTATCCTCAGCGACAGCATTGATGGTTAAATCACCGTCAACCAGGCCGGAGATGTCCGCATTGGTGCTGTAGTTGCCGTCACCATCCACAATCGCTGTCGTGGTAACCGTATCGCCATTTTCATCTTCAATGGTGATCGTGACCTCAGTACCCTCGGACATATCGACCGAGCTACCCGAGACCGTGATGCTGCCATCCGTTACCGTGCTTTCAACACTCAGGCTGCCGTCCACGTTATCCAGCTCATCATTCGTCGAAGCAGTCTGTTCAGTACCGTTGTTGTCATTCGCGACAGCATTGATGGTTAAATCACCATCGACAAGACCGGAGATGTCGGTATCGGTGCTATAGTTTCCGTTTGCATCCACAACTGCTGTCGCAGTAACCGTATCGCCATTTTCATCGGTAATGGTAATGGTGACCTCTGTACCCTCGGCCATATCCACCGAGCCACCAGAAACAGTGATGTTACCGTCAGTCACGTCACTCGCAACCGTCAGATCACCCGCAACGTTATCCAGCTCATCGTTCGTCGAAGCGGTTTGTTCAGTACCGTTGTTGTCATTCGCTACCGCATTAATTGTCAGCTGGCCGTCCACCAGGCCGGAGATATCCGCATCCACGGTGTAATTACCGTCAGCACCAACAGTGGCAGTTGCCGTAACCGTGTCACCGTTCGCGTCGGTAATAGTGATGCTTACTTCTGTGCCTTCCGCCATATCGGTGGAAGTACCCGAGACCGTGATGCTGCCATCAGTCACGTCACTCGTAACTGTCAGATCACCGGCTACATTGTCCAGCTCAGCGGTATCGGTCGCAGTAACCGTTTCACCGTTATTATCCGTCGCCGACGCATCAATCGTCAGTTCACCATCGACCAGACCGGACACATCCGCATCAACCGTATAGTCACCGTTCGCATCCACCGTTGCTGTGGTTTCAACGGTATCACCGTTCGCATCGGTGATTGTGATCGCAACTTCCGCGCCTTCCGGTAAGTCCGTCGACCCACCGCTCACCGTCACGGTACCATCGGTTACGCTCGCATCAGCACTCAGGCTGCCGTCCACATTATCCAGCTCATCATTCGTGGAAGCGGTTTGTTCAGTATCGTTGTTGTCGTTAGCCTTCGCATTAATTGTCAGCTGGCCGTCCACCAGGCCGGAGATATCCGCATTGGTGCTGTAGTTGCCGTCACCATCCACAATCGCTGTCGTGGTGACGGTATCGCCGTTCTCATCGATAATCGTGATGCTTACTTCCGTACCCTCGGCCATATCCACCGAGCCACCAGAAACAGTGATGTTACCGTCAGTCACGTCACTCGCAACCGTCAGATCACCCGCAACGTTATCCAGCTCATCGTTCGTCGAAGCGGTTTGTTCAGTACCGTTGTTATCGTTCGCGACAGCATTAATGGTTAAGTCACCGTCCACCAGGCCGGAGATATCCGCATTGGTGCTGTAGTTGCCGTCACCATCCACAATCGCTGTCGTGGTGACGGTATCGCCGTTCTCATCGATGATCGTGATGCTTACTTCCGTACCCTCGGCCATATCGACCGAGCTACCAGAAACAGTAATGCTGCCATCAGTCACTTCACTCGCAACCGTTAGATCACCAGCAACGTTATCCAGCTCATCGTTCGTCGAAGCAGTCTGTTCAGTACCGTTGTTATCCTCAGCGACAGCATTAATTGTCAGCGGGCCATCCACCAGGCCGGAGATGTCCGCATCCACTGTATACGTGCCATCAGCTGCGATGGTCGCTGTGGCCGTAACCGTTTCACCATTTTCATCGGTAATGGTAATAGCGACTTCTGTGCCTTCCGCCATATCGGTGGAAGTACCCGAGACCGTAATACTACCGTCAGTCACTGCACTGGTAACCGTTAGATCACCGGCTACATTGTCCAGTTCATCATTCGTCGAAGCAGTCTGTTCAGTGCCGTTGTTATCGTCAGCGACAGCATTGATGGTTAAATCACCATCCACCAGGCCGGAGATGTCCGCATCCACTGTATACGTGCCATCGGCTGCGATGGTCGCTGTGGCCGTAACCGTTTCACCATTTTCATCGATAATAGTGATCGCGACTTCGGTACCTTCCGCCATATCGGTGGAAGTACCCGAGACCGTGATGCTGCCATCAGTCACGTCACTCGCAACTGTCAGATCACCGTCCACATTATCCAGCTCATCGTTCGTAGAAGCGGTTTGTTCGGTATCGTTGTTATCGTCAGCGACAGCATTAATTGTCAGCGGGCCATCCACCAGGCCGGAGATGTCCGCATCCACTGTATACGTGCCATCGGCTGCGATGGTCGCTGTGGCCGTAACCGTTTCACCATTTTCATCGATAATAGTGATCGCGACTTCGGTACCTTCCGCCATATCGGTGGAAGTACCCGAGACCGTGATGCTGCCATCAGTCACGTCACTCGCAACTGTCAGATCACCGTCCACATTATCCAGCTCATCGTTCGTAGAAGCGGTTTGTTCGGTATCGTTGTTATCGTCAGCGACAGCATTAATTGTCAGCGGGCCATCCACCAGGCCGGAGATGTCCGCATCCACTGTATACGTGCCATCGGCTGCGATGGTCGCTGTGGCCGTAACCGTTTCACCATTTTCATCGATAATAGTGATCGCGACTTCGGTACCTTCCGCCATATCGGTGGAAGTACCCGAGACCGTGATGCTGCCATCAGTCACGTCACTCGCAACTGTCAGATCACCGTCCACATTATCCAGCTCATCGTTCGTAGAAGCGGTTTGTTCGGTATCGTTGTTATCGTCAGCGACAGCATTAATTGTCAGCGGGCCATCCACCAGGCCGGAGATGTCCGCATCCACTGTATACGTGCCATCGGCTGCGATGGTCGCTGTGGCCGTAACCGTTTCACCATTTTCATCGATAATAGTGATCGCGACTTCGGTACCTTCCGCCATATCGGTGGAAGTACCCGAGACCGTGATGCTGCCATCAGTCACGTCACTCGCAACTGTCAGATCACCGTCCACATTATCCAGCTCATCGTTCGTAGAAGCGGTTTGTTCGGTATCGTTGTTATCGTCAGCGACAGCATTAATTGTCAGCGGGCCATCCACCAGGCCGGAGATGTCCGCATCCACTGTATACGTGCCATCGGCTGCGATTGTCGCTGTGGTTTCAACAGACGTACCGTTCTTATCCGTAATGGTAATAGCGACTTCTGTGCCTTCCGCCATATCGGTGGAAGTACCGGAGACCGTAATACTACCGTCAGTCACGTCACTCGCAACCGTCAGATCACCGGCTACATTGTCCAGTTCATCATTCGTCGAAGCAGTCTGTTCAGTACCGTTGTTGTCATTCGCGACAGCATTGATGGTTAAGTCACCGTCCACCAGACCGGAGATGTCCGCATCCACTGTATACGTGCCATCGGCTGCGATGGTCGCTGTGGTTTCAACAGACGTACCGTTCGCATCCGTAATGGTAATAGCGACTTCCGTGCCTTCCGCCATATCGGTGGAAGTACCGGAGACCGTGATGTTGCCATCGGTCACGTCACTCGTAACCGTCAGGTTCCCTGCGGTTTCATCCACTACCACGGCATCACTGTCAGTAATGGTTTCACCAGTTGCATCAACAGCGGAGGCTTGAATTGTTATATTGCCGTCGTTCAGAGAGGTAAGATCAACACCCGAAACAGAATAGCTTCCATCGGCATTAGTGGTTGTTGTAAGAGTAAACTGATTCCCTTGCGAGTCGGTTAATAGTAGGGAAACTGTGCTTGCAGGAGGCAAGTTGGTCGTCGTTCCGCTCAGAGTCAGGCCTGAGCCGCCCTGATCATACTCTGCAGTTAAGTTAATAGTACCAGAAGAGACAGCACCGGGGTCAGGCTGCTCTGCTGCCGCCGCTGTAATATCACCGCCTGCAATTTCTACAGGCGTCAAACCAATCGGTGTGTCATAAACCGTTTCTAAAACACGCGCAAGGCGAACAAAGTTACTGCCCGTGTCTCCACCCGCTGCGGCATTACCAGCGGCAGGAGCCTGAAATTGCTCTAACAGATCCCCATCTGTTTCATCCAGAACATTAAGAATATCATCTGCGCTACTCTCATCAGCGATAAACTCTAAATCATCAACTGAGTCGTCATCCGGCAATTGCTCACGAGTAATTGCAAAACTCGCACCGCCTTGAATCAGAACTTGTTCGTCATTGGGGTATTCCAGTACAACATTGCTGTTGCTTTCCGTCAGAACTACGTCGCCTTCAAAAAGCTGGTCACCAACGGCCAGGTTTTCTATGGATCCGTCTGCGCGCTGAACTTGAACATTGCCTTCAATACGAACAATTGTAGCTATCATTATATGCCTCGATTAAATTGGGGAACTATCGAGGCTAACGTTAACAAGTTTTCAACTAAATCCTATTGTACCCAGGTCCAGTTTTTTAGTTACGGTATCCAGCAAACGCCGTCTTTTAATTGCGGTTTTGGCTCAGGTATATGCTCACATGTTGAGTAACCCGTTTTTGCATCTTCTTTGGCTTTTTCATTATAAAGGTGAATAGCGTCTAGCAGTGCTCTTTCATCGGTTACAGTTTCTCTGCTGTAAACCACATAACCTTCCGGGCCACCGCACGCTTTTTTGCCCACAGGCAGTACCTTACAGCTATCTATACTTTGCGCTTCCGGCTTACCAATAAGTTCTGTAATATCGGCCATAGTAACCGGAGTATCTGTTGCTGACTGAGCGGTGCTGCAACCCGCCAATAGCGCAGCTGTTGCAAAAGCTAAAAGTAGTTTCATGTGTTTCACCTATAGGTTCCTTTCAATTTGCTCAAGCCGCTCAGCTAACCAGACTTTAATAATAGATTGTCTTGTTACTCCAATGCGGGCAGCCTCTTCATCTAAAGAGTCTAGCATCCATTCAGGAAAATCCACATTCACTCGCTTTTGTTTGCGCATGGGTCTTTTCGCCTTTTCCAGCTCAAGCTCATCCATAACGTCTTCATCTGAATCAAACTTTTTGTCAAATTCACTCGCTTTCATAAAGCTTCACCTCGCTATGCCTAGAGCGTCTGACAGAAATAATTCTGATTGCTCTTGTTCGATAAGTAATCACAGCTGACCAATGCTTTCCTTTGTACTTAGCTATAACTAAATAACGCTTTTCATCTTCAGTTTTAGCCGGAATTTCAATTAACTCCGGGTCATTCCAAAGAGATTGAGCAGAGTAAAAATCAATTCCATGCTTTTGCATGTTTGACAAACTCTTTGCCCCATCAAACTCGAAAAACAACATTAAATATATACCATTTATCAATAAAAATTAAACTTAAATGGTATTAAAACGTCATTACTAAATCACTCGACGAAAGCGTATTTAGTCATGAGATATTACATCAACGACAGAAACATAAAATCACCGATACTAAGTAATTTATAATTTCAATTACACCAAAAACCAATTAATACCCGATACCGATTAATTTATATTGAAAAACACTAAAAACGACATATAGTCACTTTATTCGGTTAATAAAAGGAGATGGTATGCCTTGTATCTACACAAGCGAAATCTTATAACAAAAACCTAACGTAACAAGCATTCAAAAAACACAATCGAGTTGCTGGCAGGCCCCAAAATCATGAGCTAAAGTGAAGGTACATACACTTTTATAAAAAGTGTTTTAGCAACAATAAGAGGTAGTACCATGCGTTTTAAACAGTCCCTTTTAGTCTTAGCAATATCCGGCGCGCTCACGGCGTGTGGCGGAAGCTCAAGCGACTCTACCAACGACAATACAAGCGGCGAAAACAATAACGGCGACACATCAACCACAACAACGACCGTTGTCAGTGAGGGTGTGATCACAGGCTTTGGCAGTGTGTATGTCAATGGCCAGCGATACGGCTCTGACAATGCCACTATCGCGGTCGGTAACTCGCCAGCAGCCGATGAAGCGCAACTAAGAGTGGGCATGGTAGTCACTGTCGCCGCTTCTGCATCCGATGACGGCAACGACCCGGAGGCAGAGCAAATCACTTATGAAGAAAGCCTGCAAGGCCCGGTTGCCTTCATTGACAGAGAAGCAGAGCAAATTGAGGTACTGGGTCAAACGGTTATTTATGATGAGTTAACTGAGTTTGAAGAAGCCGATATTAACACTTTAACCATTGGCGATTTTGTCGAAATAAGCGGCTACGTCAATGAAGACGGTGCGTTTTACGCTACCCTGGTTGAGCTGGAAAACGATGAAACGGAAATTAAGCTCAAAGGCAACGTTGCCAATTTAAACACAGACACTGAAACGTTTACGCTGGGTGAGTTAACCATTAACTATTCTGCAGCAGAATTTGACGATATGAACGCCGACGACCTTGCTGACGGACTGTTCGTGAAAGTCGAAGGCGAAGCTTACGATAATGAGTCCATGACCCTAACAGCAGACGAGGTCGAGAACAAAGAGCAGAATGGCCTCGACGAAGACACCGATGAAATCACCATTGCCGGTATCGTTAAAAACTATGACGCCGATGCCGGAACGTTCTCAGTAAATCAATACGACTTCGTCTTGGGTGAAAGCACTGAGTTTGAAGACGGCACTGCCGATACCTTAGCCAACGGTATTATCGTAAAAGTCGAAGCCGAGTTTGACGGTGAGCAGTTGGTTGCCGATGAGATAGAGTTCAAGGCCCGGAACGCGCGCAGTAAAGTCGAAGGTCAAGTAACAGACATTGACAGTGAAGCCATGACGTTTGTGCTTAATGGGACAACCTTTAGTATCACACCAGAGACTCAGTATGAGGATGAATCGGACTTAGACGAGCGCCGCTTCACATTTGAAAACATTGCTGCTAACGACTGGCTGAAGGTCGTCTCGCGTCAGAACCAAGAAGGCGATACGGTTGCACTGAAAGTAAAACGCATTGACGAAGATGACCGTGACGGCGAAGTGAAAGGCCGCGTGACGGATGTTACGACCGACGGTATGCGTGTCGCAAATGTCGCCGTACGTTTTGCCGACAACGTAGAATTTGAAGACGATGACGACACAATTTCTATTGATGACTTTATTGCATTAGTCGAAAGCCGTAATGCGGTTATTGTGGAAGCCGAAGGTGAATACGTTAACGGCTCGCTACTGGCCACTGAAGTTGAGATTGAAAACGTTAGCGGAGAGGATGACGATAGTGACGATGAACGTCCTGACAACACAGGCAAAGCAGAATTTGAGGGCGCCGTAGAATCTATTGAAGGTGACTCTGTTTTTGTGAACGGCAAAGAGCTTCGCTTTGCTGAAGACGCAGAGCTTGAATTCAACGATGAAGAAATCGACGTCGCAACATTTATCGCAGCCCTTGAAGTCGGCACGGTTATTGAAATAGAAGGCCGCTGGGTTGAACAAAGCTACATCCTAGTAGAAGAAGCCGAAATCGAAAACGACAACGGCGAAGAATAATACCCTTCCAGTTACGCTTGGTTCAGTGGCTAAACCGCCACTGAACCAAGTTGCGCTTTAAACATTAAAAGCACTTTGCATGGTCAACTGCTCTGCTCGCCTTATTCCCCTTAAAATTATCCAAGATCCAAAAAAACCTCTGTGTTAACATTTAAATAATATATGCTTCATAAGTAATCTAGGTATTTAGTTAATTTCAGCGCATTCTGTAGGTTTCATGTCTAAATTGAGAAGAAACAGTTGTTATTTGATCGTCAATAACGACGGTCGCGTCATAGGTCAGTGCAACGGTAACCATGTTGATGGAACGCCGCCTGAACGCGTAACTGCTTACAGTAAACATACCCATGAAGCTGTTTCCTGGGATACTCTCATTCAAGACAAAAACGCTCCCGTTGAAGTTTATATAAACGCATTAGATAAACAGTTTGATGTAACCGCGACACCAATGACTATTGAAGGTATTCCATGCTGCCTGGTCGAATTTCTCAGTAATGACCCACACGGTTCTTGTTACTTATCATTGCCAAGCTCTCATCGACTCAATAGCATTATCGAAAGCACTGATGCTGGCACTTGGGAATGGAACGTACAAACTGATGAACTCATTATTAATGAGCGATGGGCGTCTATGGTCGGCTACACCATCGAGGAACTTAAACCAATCAGTACTAAAACCTGGCTCAGTATCCTCCATAAAGCTGACCATGAAAAGTTTCAGCGAGTTTTCCAGTCGCATGTTCTTGGCAAAACATCTTTTTACAGCGCAGATTTAAGACTAAAGCATAAACAAGGACATGAGGTATGGATCAGAGATCACGGCAAAATTGTTACGCGCACTGAAGAAGGTGAGCCAGAGTGGTTCTCCGGAACGCATATTGATATTACAGAACTAAAACAGTTAGAGCGTGAACTTAAAAGCAGCCAAAAAACACTTCAAACTGCACAAGAAATAGCTCAGCTGGGCTATTGGTCTTTCACACTATCGGATAACTCATTGACCTGGTCACCCATTATTTTCAATATGCTTGGCCTCAGCCCTAAAACAACAGCAGCATCCCTGTTCTTGTTCAAAGAGCTGTTACACCCTGATGATGAAAATCTTTTTGAGGACAGTCGAGAGCGTTTATTTAATTCAAAAGTCTTCGATAAGACTCACCGTATCCGACACTCAGACGGACACTACTTATGGGTTCATATATATGCTCAATGGCAGCAAGATGGAGAGGTATTAGTTGGGACCATACATGACATTACCCAACAAAAAGAGCTGGAGCTCGAACTACTTAATCAATCACGTATTGACTCGTTAACGGGCCTAGCCAACCGGCGCTATTTTATTGAGCAAATTGAGCGCGCAATTACACGCTCAAAAAGAACATCAAGCCAGCTTTCTCTGCTGGTCATCGACGTTGACCTTTTCAAAAAGATAAATGACAGATTCGGTCACAGTACAGGCGACCGCGTCTTAGAGAAGTTGGCAAAAATTATGAGCGAAAGAGTTAGGAGCTCTGATCTTGTCGCTCGTATTGGTGGTGAAGAGTTCGCTGTCATGTTGCCAGATACCACTATCAATGACGCATTCAAACTCGCTGAAGAATTGAAAGAAGCCGTTAACTCTCAACCTATACAACTTAAAGACAATCAACTTTCTCTTTCTGTCACTATTGGAGTCAGCAGCCTATCTGACGAAAACTCAAACTGGTCCTCGCTCTATGGCGAAGCCGATAATGCCATGTATCAAGGCAAAAAAGACGGCCGAAACCGTGTTTTTATCACTAAGTAGTGGCGTTTTCCCAATAAAAGAGTGTTACTTTTAAATCGCGCAAACCCCAGACGCTGGGTGCCATTGGGCTTTAGTGAAAAAGAGATATTCTCAGTTTTAGAATGGGATATATCGACGTACTATGATGAGTACGGAGAGGCCACCAATGGCGGGTATTACATTCTGCCTCGTTTCAACCACTACCAGCTGGCAGAGCGCCCTGAGTCTGAACCTTATGAGCCTCAGTCTGCAACAAAGTCTCAGTTAGAAAAGGTGGATGTCTCTAACACAGATAAATCAAGCAACTTGGGTTACACCATTGTGAATCCTCAAGCGGCAGCAACATCGACAAGCAAGCATTAATACTGCGTTGTGAATGACATAAATGTCAGGTCAGATCCGGCCCTGACGTTCACGTCAGGCTACCTCACCGGGCAATAAAATGCGGGTTCAAATAGTCTTCTTTTTGGTTATACAGCAGCGGGGCACCGGCAACGGTTGTAACTTCTCCGCCCGCTGCACCTAGTACCGCATGGGCTGCGGCGGTATCCCACTCACTTGTAGGTCCTAAGCGCGGATAAATGTCGGCTTTGCCTTCTGCTACCAGGCAAAATTTTAGCGAACTGCCTACCCCCAGCATCTCATACGGTTTGTCTAAAGCATCCAGCCAGTCGGTCGTTTCCTGCGAAGGGTGTGAACGCGAACCAACCACGCGCAAGGTTTCCGACTTCCTCGAGGCAACGGAAATAACTTTGTCGTTTAAGAACGCTCCGCGGTCACGCTCGCCGGTGTACATAGCATTCAGAGCCGGAGCATACACCACTCCTAAAATGGGCACGCCCTTTTCTATCAAAGCAATGTTCACGGTAAACTCGTCGTTGCGCTTAATAAACTCTTTGGTGCCGTCAAGCGGGTCGACTAACCAATAGCGACACCAGTGCTTACGCTGCGCCCAGCTAATATCCGAAGACTCTTCCGAAATAATCGGGTACTGAATATCCAGCGCGCGCAAACCGTCGCAAATAATTTTGTGCGCGGCTAAGTCCGCTTTTGTCAGCGGGCTGTCGTCGGCTTTTTTCTGCACATCAAAGTCATCGCTTCGGTAAATGTCCATAATGGCAGCGCCAGCGTCACGGGCTATTTCCTTTACTTCTTTAAGCATGAATTATTCCATTGTTTTCCAGTAATCAAATACAATGACAAAGCGACTGTCTATTGACGCTGATACTTTGGAGGAAAGCGACTTTCCCCTGGGCTCTAAGTTACCGTCATAAAACTGGTTGGAGACATCTTCGCGCATGTATTCAGAAATCCGGTCAATATGTCGTATTTCAATAAGACAGCTTCGAAGCTGGTCAAACGAGGCACACGCTTGTTGCAGCTCCGGGTGTTCAATACCTCCTTTATAAGCCGCAGCGAAAGCCCTCCTGCACATGTTTCTTTCCGCTCTGGTTGTAAAAAACACTTTGAAGTGCGAAGGAATACTGTCTCTCATTTCAATAAATGAGCGGGTGTCGCGAGTCCGATCCAATAAATCAGATAAGCGTTCACTAATTGAGCCTGCGGTGTCAAAGTCCTGAATGGATGCTACCGGTATGCGGGAGTCTGCCCTCATTTTTTCTTCAATATGCATGCGCTTAATCACCTGAAGCTCTTTTTGGCAGCTGTCGTTCTTTTGCTCTATATGAGCCACCATTTTCTTATATTGTCATGCAACTTTTTATCCGAAAAGTCTGCTGCAACATTTTCATGTAAGTGCAAACTGTCCGATGCCCCAATAAGCGCGGCCACCAGTATTTGCGAGTAAATTTTCCCCTCAGCATCTTCTTCTACCTGAGTCGTCGGCTCCTCTGTTGCCACCGAAGCCCCCCCCTGCCAACAGTAACCCTAAAGCAGCTAAAGCCATTATTGGTAATTTCATAAGCAAATTACATGTAGGTTTTAAAAGCTTAAGTATAGAACGTAATCTGACATTTATGTTAGCTGGGATATCGAGCCTGACATGAACATTCGGCTATATTGAAAATAAAAAACCGCATTCAGGCAAAACCCAAATGCGGTTTTTATTCACTACAACAAGAACTAACGTTTAATAACGTGTAATTCGTTGCGAGGTTCAATTACCTCAATACGCGCAGCGCGAACCAAGTCGCTTCCACGCATTTTTTCAACCAACTCATTCAAGTCAGCGCCTTCTGGTGCTTTTAATAGACCCAAACCAGCACGCGAATCTTCACTGACAATATCCAGGCCAAATTCTTGTGCAATAGCAGCCAAACCTTGCTCACCAGCTAATACGGTTAAGTTACCGCTAATGGTGCCAACATTACGTGTTACTTCGTTATACACTTCAGCACCACCGGTTAACTTAGGTGCCTTAACGTCAGAGCTTTTTTCCATCATGCGGTAAGTACCGAACGCACGTTCGTTAGATACTTTGGCTGGAAGCTTCGCTTTGGCAACACTCTTCTGGCTATCTTTGGTCAGACGGTCATCAACAGCCTGATCCTGGGCGACAACAGAGCCTGTCATCAATAAACCTGATGCAGCTAAAGCCATCATTGTTAATTTCATAACTTTTTCTCCTTTGCCTTGTTATTAATGACCAAACAGACGGACATTAACCTGATCAACAAGGCTGTTTTCCGTATTATTCAAGTACGTACCACGATCTTGACCATTCGTATCAACAACACGAATTGTCCAGGTTCCGGCAGAGGACTCGCCTAAAAACGCGTTAGTCAATAACGGGCTGCTTGGGTGATAAATATGATCCAAATCACCACCAAGTGAACCTAAGCCCAGGTATGCACCTAACGACGTACGTGAAGTTGCAATCACTGACTTAGTACCGGCAGGAGACGTGACTTCAATAGCGATATCTGAACCTGCTGTCGTACCAGGAATCATACCCATATAAGCTTCAGCCATTGCCATGTTACGCACTGACAAACCAAATTGCATACCTTCAATGGTTACGTCTTCTTCAACAGTAAGTTCAATTGAGGCACCGTCAGCATTGTTGTCTGGTACGGCAACTGGTGTGTCTAATACGGTTTCTAACCATTCAGTTTCAACTAACTCTGGTAATTCGACCGAATCAGACATCGCAAGTTCAACTGCTGCGCCTGCATCAGGACGACCAAAGCCGTATAAGTTGTTAAAGCTGAAACCAGCAGCGTTCTCGACCCAACCCTGGTGCGCAACAAAAGTGCCATCTCCAACAGTCAGTTCAATTGGAGCGTCGTCAGCATCAACCTGAGTCGCAGTCGCTGCCAGAATGTGACGAATTTCGCGCCAGTTTAAGTTCGGGTTAGCTTCCGCAATCAGGTTAACCACACCCGACGTGTTCGGTGCAGCAGACGACGTTCCGTTAAAGGTATTGGTATAGTTACAGCTTAAGTTGCTGTCGTTATACTCACCCATTGGATTATTGAACGGGTAAACACGTTCATGGAAGTTATCAATACCTAGGTCAGCAAAAAATGCACCATTGGTATCCATAAAGCTGTCATAAGCAGCCCAGCTCGCATAACCGCGAGTACAAGTTGTCTGGTCAGTCGTTACCATGGCTGGTTCTGTGTCACCATATTCACCAGCAGGTGCCGCAACCAGCAAGTTTGAGCCAGCCGTTGAATAGCTCGAGCGGCTGCCGTCGGGATTTACCGCTCCAATTGAAAGGGTATAAAAACTTGCATTACTCGAATCCCAGTTACCATCAAAACAACTGAATACACGGCTTTCACCTTCAATCACGCCTGCCTGCTGTGCATCACACATTTCAGACGCTTCCGGCCAGTTACCAGAGCTAATAAATGAGTTGCCGGCTGACTTAATGTTCAGTGCACCCAGACCATTACGTAACTCTTTAGTCGGGTAGCTAACGATAGTTTCGTCAATTTCATCGGTTGCAAAAATAACAGGAGCGGTCGAGCCGTAACTGCGGTTAAAGGTCACAACGTTATCATTAACGCCAATACCAGAGCCCGCCATACCGTGAGCCATCATCATATTCCGGTCGGTTTGGGTATTTGGCCCACCCAGATAGTTCATACCAATCAAGCTTGCGTTAGGGGAAACGCCACGCCCACCTAAACCGTTCCAGCCTTTTGCTGCAATCAAACCGGAAACCGAAGTTCCGTGATCTCCGCCGTTACCTAACACCGTTGGGTCAGTTCGGTCTCTTGCGCCATCAATAAAGTTAATTGAGCGACCTGGCAGAACGTTCATTTGTAAATCTTCATGGTCAACAGCCAAGCCCTGGTCGACTACAACTGAAATGGTGCCTTCACCGGTGATACCTTTTTGGTATGCACCAGCAACGTTTAAGTCTTCGCCCGGAACCAAAATGCTTTCGTCAAAAAAGTAAACCGCTTTCGCTTCCTCTTCAGTCCAACCCTGGGCAATACGCAGTTCACGCCATGCTTCAAATACCGAGTCGGCCATTGCAAAACCAGTTTGCCCGGTATTGCGCAAATGCCATTGTTGGTCAGCAAGAGGGTCGCCCTTAACATTTTCAACAGTTACCTGCTGAGATGTTTCTAGCTCTCCGTCACTGACAGTAATATCAATGACTGCTGGTTCTGCGCGCATTGGCGTATAGACGAAACTCCCGTCGTCGCTAATTTCTACGGTACCTGGAGGTGAATCTTCACCTTCAGGGGTTACAACGCTCGCAGAATAGGAGAGTGTATCGCCGTTAGGGTCAGTTGCGTTAACCTGCCCATGAACCGCCATCCACTGCATACCTTCCCCAGCGACTTCTGCCGAAACCGTTGGTGCGTAATTATCATCGTCACTGCCACCGCAGGCTGCTAACCCCATGACAACAGCAGCTGATAATGCCGTTAGTTTAAATTGTTTTATTGGCATTTTTACCTCGTTATTGTTGTTCCCCTTAAAGGAACGACACTATAACGAGACTGTTGTAATTTTGTAAATAAAAAAATTAACTTACTTATAACCAAAATTTAATCAAGAGATAACAATACCCACTTCACCGCATCCGCTGAATAATGGCGTCGGTACTCTCGTCAAAGGACTCGTCGCTTTCGCCGTCCAGTACGCGCAGTACGTCCATGGCAATTTTCTTGCCCTTTTCTACGCCGGGTTGGTCAAAGCTGTTCAGGCCCCAAATAACGCCCTGGGTGAACACTTTGTGCTCGTAGGCGGCTATTAAGGCGCCAAAGCTCTCGGGGGTCAGTTCGTCCATTATCAGCAGGTTAGACGGGTGCCCGCCCGGATAATGGTCACTGGGTGAATCGGCATTCTGGCTGCCTTCGCACATTAAACGCCGGTGCGCCAGACAGTTAGCTACAGCCAAACGCTGCTGCTCTGCAAGACCACTGCGGGTAGCTTCCGAAAAGCCCGGGGCTTCGCGTTTAAGCACGGTGACAAAGTCCGCAGTAAACTGATCATAACCCTGATGCAAATGCTGGAAAAAAGCGTGCTGTCCGTTCGGTCCAAAACCGCCCCAAATAATAGGGCCTGTGGGGTAATCAATGGCCTCATTCTCCGCAGTGTACTGCTTACCGTTGCTTTCCATATCCAGCTGTTGCAGATAGTTAGGCAACATACGTAAGCGACCGTCGTAAGGCAAAATGGCTAAGTTATTAATGCCCAGTTGCTCGCGGTTATACACCCCATACAAAGCCAGTAATACCGGCAAATTATCTTCCAACGGCGCGCCTAAAAAGTGCTCGTCCATGGTTTTTGCGCCTTCCAGCATGCGCTCAAAAGGTCGAATGCCAGTGGTTAACGCTATGCTCAAACCTAACGCCGACCACAACGAAAAACGCCCACCTACGCCTTCGCCAAAGGTAAACTGCTGCGCCGGTTGTATACCGTAATCCGTCATTCCCTGTACATTGGCCGACACGCCTATCACGTGGTTTGCCAGCCATTGCTCCTGAGTCAACTGAGGCTCTACCCATTTGCGCACTGTGTCCACATTAGCAAAAGTGTCTACCGTGCCAAACGACTTAGACGAAACAATAAATACGGTAGTTTCCGGGTCAACAATAGGCAACACGGCATACAGCTGGCCACCGTCCATTGAAGACACGAAATGCACCTGCAAATCGTGCACTGCGGCGTCATCCGCAAATTCTCGCAAGGCAAAAGCGCCCATCTGCGGCCCCAGATCAGAGCCACCCACGCCGATGTTCACTACGTCGGTAATGGGTTTGCCCGTGCTGCCGAGCCAACGGCCAGAACGCAGCTTTTGCACGGTATCCACAAAGCGGGTTTTGCGGTTACTTTGTTTGGCCACCGCATGCACGGAACGGCTGAGTACATGAGTTACCGGGCGATCTTCGCTTATGTTGCGGTATTCACCGCGGCACAATTGCTGGCGGTGATCATCAAAGTGTTCAGGTAGGCGTTTGCCCGCCGTTTCAAGTAACTCGTCCACTGAAAGTTTCTGATAACTGATATCTAAAGCTAAGTAAGGTCCGTTTTTTATCATTATTTCGTCCGTTTATACGTCAGGCAACATCGGTTTCATCATCGCTACAGGTGCGGTGTTTATTCCAAATAACATCACAAATCTGGTTGTCAGCTGGTGCATAGCCGGTTGGGGCGTCCAGCAATAATTGACGCAGCTCGTCTATCGCAAACCGCTGGCAGGCGTCATCCAACAGCCCCAGCAGTTTCTCCATTTCGTCCCAACTTAGCGACTGCTCATTGGCACGCAATATACGCGAGTGGTCACTGGCTTCCACATTGTCGCCAATTAACAGTTCTTCGTATAGCTTTTCACCCGGGCGCAAACCACTAAACTCTATGGCGATGTCACCATGCGGGTTCTTCTCGGTACGCTCTTCGAGGCCAGACAAGCGGATCATTTTACGAGCTAAATCGACGATTTTAACCGAGTCACCCATATCCAGCACAAACACCGAGCCGGAATGTCCCATGGTGCCAGCCTGTATCACGAGCTGCGCAGCCTCGGGTATGGTCATAAAAAAGCGGGTAATATCGGGGTGCGTTACGGTGACCGGCCCGCCGTGTTCAATTTGCTCTTTAAACAACGGCACCACGGAGCCCGACGAGCCCAATACATTACCAAAACGCACCATAGAAAAGCGCGTTTCGCCTTGGCGTTGTGCCAGCCCCTGCAATACTAATTCTGACAAGCGCTTGGTGGTACCCATGACATTAGTGGGCCGCACGGCTTTATCGGTGGAAATTAACACAAACTGCTTAACACCAGCCGAAATAGCAGCTTCCGCCGTATGCCAGGTACCAAATACATTGTTGCGCACGCCTTCAACCATGTTGTACTCAACTAAAGGCACGTGCTTATAAGCCGCCGCGTGGTATACAGTGTCCACGGTAAAAGCTTTCAGCACGGTTTCAATACGGTTACGCCGCTGTACTGTGCCTATCACCGGAATGATCTCAGCACCAATGCCCTGTTGCTGGCAAATTTGCGTTAACTCGCGCTCAATAGCGTATAAAGCAAATTCAGACAACTCATACAATACCAACGCCTTGGGTCGCTGCTTAAGTATTTGTCTGCAAAGCTCAGAGCCAATAGAGCCACCCGCCCCGGTAACCAGTACGGTTTGTCCGGTAATGTGTTTTTCCATTAACTGCGGCTCAGGGCTTACCGGATCACGACCAAGCAAATCTTCTACCCTAACGTCCTGCAGCTGGTCAATCGACAAGTCGCCGTTCACCATATCGGCCATGCCCGGCACGGTTTGCACTTTAACCGGCAGGGCTTCCAGAGCATCCAGAATTTGACGGCGACGCGAGCGCAACGTGCTGGGCAAAGCGAGTAAAATGCGTTGAACGCCAAGTTCGTGAATCGCCTTGTCAATATTCTCTGGCGGTATCACCTTTAACCCCAACACCGAGGTATTCTGTAAACCGCTGTCGTCATCCACAAACAGCACCGGGTGAAACTCATCGCCATTAGATATCGCTTGCGCCAACTGCCGTCCGGCAGAGCCCGCGCCATAAATTATGACTCGATCCTTCTGCCGACTCATTACCCGCTGATACCCTTCGCGGACCAAAAGCCGGCTGCCACCGGTCAGTAAAAAGGCAATAAGCACATAATTCACAACAGCAGACACGGGCAAAGAAATACCCATTAACAAGGCACCAACTACCAGCAGTGCGCCACTGAATATAACGGTGAAAAACACCAGGCTTAATACTTTAAAGCCAACATAACGCACTACCGCCCGGTACAAACCAAAACGAATAAAAGCAAGTAGCGTAATGCCTAAAACTACACCCCCAAGAATAATCCATTGCGACCAGCGCAACGGCATTATGGCATCAAAGCTTAATAAGTATGCTAAAATCATAGCCACAGTTATTGAGCCTATATCCATAATCAGGCCAATGCCTCGCTTAACGTTGCGAGGCAGCTGCATTAGTAGCTTAAAAAGTTTCAATGTCTACATCCTTTTCAGACTGTTTTAACGGTTATAAAACGGCGCTCTGTCGTCTGTATAATCGTACAAACGCGCTCTGCGTTGCAACTGTTGACCGCCGTTGCGAGACAGCGGCACCCAAGTAAAGCCAATACGCTCACGAGTATGTCTTACGCTCATCAGGTCAAACGGAATACTAATGAAAAAGCCTTTAGTGAAGCTCCCTTCGCCATACTCTTCAGCGGACACATCCGTAAAGGCGGCAAATGCACCGGCAATGACACCGCTGTCAAAGCGCTTCTGCATCGTCACATTAACGCCTTGGTCACCGGCCAGGAACTGGCCAACGTCGAGTTGTAATAAAGTATCTGACAACCACGGCATTTGGTAATAGGCACTAACAAACCCAGTAGTTACCTCGTAATCTAAGAAGCCACTACCGCCAGTATAGTTCCGTTGTCGTATTCGGTTAATATGCGCACCAAAAGCCCATGGGCTGTCTATGGGCCGATATAGAACCTCGGCCCCAACGCCACCAAACATGCGTTCTAAATACCCAGCATAAGCCATCGCAAACCAGTCCTCACCAAGCCGTTTATGGTAAGTAGCCTGCGCAGAGTCTAACCAAATATCATTTTTAATGTAACGTCTTACTTGAGTACGCACTTCGGGTAATTCAGACGGCCCACCACCCAGGAAGTTAAACTCGTCGTAGTTATTTGCCACGTTAAAGCCAACTTCACCAAACACTTCTAAGTTTTCCGCTAACCAACGGCGTCCAAAAGCAAAGACACCCAACTGATACGTCTGAAAGTTTTCGGGGCTGCCGAAGTCTTGTTTGAAGAAGGGTTTTAGCCCGTAACTGTTACTGAAACGATAGTCGGGGTTAAGTTTCCACTTATCACTGTCTTTAACCGGTGGCTCTTCCGGATACAAGCGCGTGAAAAGCTCCTTGGTTTCATCAACGCCCTTACCTGGCTCTTCGTTTCGAATTCGCCGTTTAAATTCTTCGGCATCAACCTGTGTATTCACACTCGGGTTAAACAGCGCCTGATCAACCATATTGTAAGTTTTTACTGACTCAGGAAGCTCTGCTGCCATAATACGCGCAGCACGGTCGAAAGCCTCATCACTGTTCCGAAAACGACGATGATACGCGTACATAGTCACTTCATCATCGGTTGCGGCAAAACGAGCGCCACTAAACACACCCTGTTTAATCATTTCGCTCCGCATAGCTATCCAGTCAACATCCTTCAGCTTATTAGCGTTTGGCTTCTGCGGCTGGGTTTTAGGCGGAGTGGTTTTCACCTGGTTTAGCTCATTAAAATTGGTGCGCAAACTAAAGTTAAACATGAGCGTATCGCCACGCTCATAACTGAGCTGTACGTCGAAGTAATCCGTGACCTGGTAGTTCGCTCCAAAGTTCCAGCGGCTGTCTGCAACAATAGGCACACCGGCACTGTCACGGCTATAGTCATTGCCTTCATACTCAGCTTTTAATGTTAAAGGTTCCCAGGGGGTTTGGTATTCAACACCACCAAACAACGCCATGGGCCCGGTAAACCACTGGTCGTATTCCAGCTCTCCCCCTTTTCCGCTAAATCCTGTTTTTCTATCGCAGTACTCGTCAGATATCTCGCAAAAAGGGTTAGACACATCATCGTACGTCCCTAAACGTCCAAAACCGACGCCTAAGCTAATATCGACTGGACCAAAACGTTTACTGCCCACAATATACTCGGCATCAAAAAGCCCCGTGCCCGCTAAGTCTCGTAAGCCCACACTCACTTCAGGTAACCAGTAACTTTCCTGCCATAAGCGGGCTTTTACATCAAAGCCTTTGTCCGTCAATATTGAGTCACCGCTAAACCCTGGAACCTGGCTGTATAGACGATTAGGGAATCGTGTATAGAATGCGGTAGCTTCAAGCCAGGGCAAGAGTTGCAAGTTGACTGTGTAGCGTCGGTACTCGTCCATATCAGAATAAGTGATTGCTAACTCACCCTCTTTCGCCATCCGCGCAGTTGGATTTTGCATTAAACCTACAGAGCCATAATTATTATAGCTAGGCGACAAATCCATACGCGACCAATGGTTTTTAGGTGTCGGTGCATCACTCAGTGTATATAAAGGCGTATTCGTTTTACTTCTGACAGACTCATCCGCAACAAAATGCGTTAAAAGCCCCCTAATATTACTGTTTAAATTCTTAAACTTGGGCGGCAACTGGTTTTGCTCAAAACCCAACCATAAAATATTGCCCGGTAAAAGCTCTGTATCATCCTGTTTGAAGTAACCCCAGTTACTCTCAATTTCACCCGCAACCGACACTTTTACAGCTTTAGTTTTATTATAAGCGGCCAGTAATTGAGCTTCGTCTTCAATGCTCTTTATCCAATGAGCCACAGTTTTCCCTGAGTGAAACTCATATCGTCCCGGCTCAGAAAACAGACCATAGGCATAAACAAAATTTGGTCTACTGCTTACTACCAACTCGTAACGACCTTTCGGCAGCAACGGGTTATCAGCTAGCTTCTGACGCGCGCCCTCGATACTTACTTCGCCTACCAGTTGCTTGCCTAAGCGCCAAGCTTTTATCTGACGAGCCACTATAGCGGCGGCACCGGCTTTATTCGTTTCTCTGCGGTTACGCCAATAGTTTTCCAACTCGGCTAACTCTGCCAGTACTTTGCGCTTTTTCTCGTCTACCGCTTTTTGTTCATCAACCTTGACCAAACGCGCTGTTGGCCAATAGATGTTTTCTAACTCGCCCCGCTCTTCCAATGCTGATAAGGCCTGCTGCAGGCGCACCGGTCCGTCAAACGCAATTTTCTGAGTGTCGCCGGTTGCCGGAAAAGCAGTGACTAAAAACGCGGCTAACAGGAGGGGAAGTAACAATGTTTTTTTCATGAACGGACTCATTTCGCTGCTTTATTAGAATAATCACGACCTATCCAGGTCACTTGAGTTAAGGTAAGAGAAGTTTCACCGGGAAATAGCTGTTGCTCACTTTTTACCACATGCCCGTCGCTTTCAATCCAAAAACGATTCGTGAAGGTTTCACCGCTCAGCTCAAAGCGACCTTTCTCTTGCACTAAAGTGGCGTTCACTTTGCCAAAAGGCATTTCCAGAGTTTGCTCTTCCACAACCGAAAACTGAGATACAACAGTGCGGCTAAATGTTCGTTCCTGCATTTGGTAGTCGTAGTTACGCTGCCAGCGGCTCTCGCAATCATTAGGTTGATTTACAATGCATTGCAACGGATCTTGCTCTAAATTTGAAGCGGCTAGTAAGTCACGGTTTAAATTCTGCGTTCGAACAATCCGACCATTACGTATAACTAACGTCTCTTTCTCCGCTGTAATAAAGTGCCTGTCGTTCGGCTTATCTATAAAACCCAGCACTATTAAAGTGCGTGGCTTTTCTTCCCACTGTGCGTAAAGCGAGGTATAAGGAAAGTTTTCAATTTCTTCAGAAGAAAGCTCAGCGTCCTGCTGTGTTTTAAAAGCGTATTCAACCGTTTCGCGAACCTCGTCGGTAACGGCGGTGCATCCGTAGGTAACAACCCCAAGCAAAGCGAGCAGGCAATAGCGAATTAACATGAACGAGTCTCTTATTCAGCTTAAGTCAAAAGTAAAGTTCACCGGACAAAAAAATACCGCCCTACGGCGGTATTTTATCACAGTTTCTTTTCAGTAAGTTCAGCGAAGCGCTTCACCAACTTACACTAAACCGCAAACAATTACTGAACAGGAACAGTAATTGTGTAAGTATTTGTACCAGTACCAGTAACGGTTACTGTTGTACCTGGCTCTTCTGGGTTTTCAGGATCTTCGTCATCAATAATTGAATTAGAAGAGCTGTCAGAAACCGCTGCCACAGTTGCTGCCCCTGCAACACCTGCAAAAACTAATGCCTGAGTAGACAAACCACCAATACCGGCAGTTGAAGCAGATGCGCCGGCTGCACCGGTCGAACCTTCTTGCTGTGCCATTGCTGGTGCGGTCGCTAAACCTAACGCAGCAATAACTGATAATGCTAAAGTTTTCATAATATTCACCTCACTCCAGAGATATAGATACATGTATCGCTGTGACTGAAAACATTCCAGTTAACAGCAACCTTTATACTATGCCTATGCACCTTAAAATGCAAATAGCATCCATACGAATTTACAGTCAAAGTCCGTTTATTGCCGCAATCGCTATAGCTGAATTATAAACAATGCCGGTCACCTGTGACCACAACTCTAAATTCTCAGTGTAGGTTGTATCCATAGGCACAATGATGGTGTCACCCGGCGCTAATTGGCTATTACTGCTAAAGCTAAACCAGCTGCTACCACTCTCATAAGGTTCAATGGCACCGTTCGCTTTAACAATATAAATACGTTCTTCGTCGGCTTTTTCTTTCGTTCCGCCGCTGCGTTCAATGTATTCACCCACACTCACTTCAGGATCAAAGCGGTAAGAGGTTGTCATCTGCACTTCACCCATAATGCTAACCGAGTCAGTTTTAGAGGGCACATGCAATGTATCCCCGTCTTTTAACTGGACATCGTTGGCACCGTTGCTACTGAGTAACTTGGGTAAATCCATAATCAGCCGGCCAACCGGTTTGGCATTAAGCAAGTCAGATAAAAGCGTTCGCATTTCACTGTAAGACACACGGCTGTCGCCTGTCCCGGTCATCATGTTACCGGCAATTTCCCTTTGCAGTTCCTGTGCCAGCATGCGCTTACGCTCTTGTTCTCGGGCTTTCAGCTCTTCGCGAGTGAATACTGCACCCTCTATAAAGGCATGCTCGGTAAAACCACCCGCACGCTCTACTAACTGAGTCAGAGTTTCTCCGCGCTTAATAGCATAAGTGCCCGGAAAGCGAACTTCTCCACGCAACCTCACTTCATAGGTATTTTGCCACTCGGGAATACTCAATACGTTCAAGCGGTCGCGCCCCTGAATAGGAATGTCAACGTCCCCACTAAGTACGTCGTCTAACGACAACGTTAAATACTCAGTCTCACCAGAGCTCTCCCCATATTTAAAGCGGGTAATTTCGGCTCGTTCTAAATAGGCGGAATCTTTTACGCCGCCGGCGGCGTCTACTAAGCGGCTTGCGGTGGCGTTTTCAACTAAGGGGTAAACCCCGGGGTGGTTAACCTCTCCGGCAATATAAACCAATGGCGCGGAGCCGGCCTTAGAGCGTTCCTGCCGTATTCGCAACATTATCGGTTCAAGCAAGTTTTCACGGGAGTAAGGCGCTAATTTGTCCTTAGCAATAGTTACGTCGCCTCTGTCCGGTGTTCCAAAGAGCCTGGTAGCGTCAGCAAGTTCCTGTGTTGCCAGCTTCTGAACCTTGACTCCTTTGTCTTTAACTAAATCCCGTAAAAAGGCCTGACGATATTCACTCAACAATTCCTCGCGTTCTTCTGCTTCGCGTTCTTGTTTTGTCAGTGTATAGCGCGACAGTTGTTGCTCTTCTTCCGCCTTAGTTTGGTAGCGGCTGAAAATAACCAGCTGGTCACGTTCCTGCAGCAACAAGTTCTCACCCTCAATGCCGCTAATAGCTTCAGCAACGTTAAACTGATACAAGCTTAGCTCACGTTTGGACCCGGTTTCACGCAGAATTAAGCCGTAGCGCAAGTCAGCTTGCTCTAATAAGTCGTGGCGACTGCTACGAAGCACATCATTAATACGAAGGTCCGGTTTCCATTCGTAATGCCCCGGCCGCGTTACAGCACCTACCAGCAATAAACTGTTTTCAAGTGACTCAGAAACCTGGCGCAACGTCAGCACGTCACCGCCTTTTAGCGCTTCACTTAGTTGAGTGTCTGAAGTTAAATCAACGGTACTGATCAACCGCTTGCCGTTTACAATTCGCTCAAGCTGAGCGGCCGCTAAGTAGGCGTCGTCTTCGCTGCCACCAGCAAAGCGGAGCGCGTCCCTTAGCGTTTCATCGCCTTTTAATTCATACAACGCAGGGCGTTTTACCTGGCCTTTAACGGTAACCATGTCACCTCGGGCCGGAATAAACACCACATCACCACTTTGCAGCATTTTGTCGTCAGAAGTATCGCCCTCTAACAGCAAGTCGTATAAATCGAATTCAGTAACCACCTTTCCCGCACGCATTAAACGAACAGAACGTAGTGAAGCAATGTCGGAAACACCACCGGCAACATAAAGCGCCTGACTAATGGTCGATAAGGAACTGACCGTGTACGAACCCGGTTTATAAGCCTCACCAGCAATAAATATTTGAATAGAGCGCAACTCACCCATAGAAACCGCAGCATTAAAGCCAATTAAGCGCTGCTTTACCTGGTTTTGAATCATGTCCTGCATTAAGGTATAAGTTAAACCTGCAACGGTTAACTCGCCTAAATCGGGAATAACCACTTTGCCTTCGCGGTCTATAGTCAAATCGTAACTGCGGTTTTCCTTACCAAAAAGCTGTACTTTTATGGTATCGCCCACACCCATGATGTAATTGGAAGGAACCGGCGCATAAGAAGTAGGCGAAAAGCTTTTCGGCTCTCCTGCAAATAATTCGTAACCAAAAGGCTTTAATTCATCGGCTTCACGCGAGAACTGGCTTTCTAAATCGTCAGGAATCACCGGATTACCGCTTTCATCAAAACTGGTACCACGAGGAAACACCACATTGTTCTGCTGCTTTTTCTGGCTATCGTTAGATGAACTAGACGAATTGCCACTTAAGCTGTCAAGCATGCTAACATCAACACCATACTGACGTGCCAAAGCTTCTTGCTGGGCCCGGGGGAGCTTTTTAAATTGCTCTATTTGGCTCTGACTTGGCATAGACTGCGCGCTAGCCGAATTCATTACTCCAAAAGTTGAAGCAACCAATAGCAGCACCGCACAGTATAATGCCGAACCAGACAAGAAAGATTTCAACGAGACCAAAGTATTTCCCCTTTATGCGTTTTCTAAACACTTCAATAATCGCAGCATTTTATAAGTTAACTAACAAAAAAGCTACGGTAGTCTTTCACAATAAGACGCTAAAGCTTGTCCTCCAAAGACGATAGAGTTACCGGTCGCAACTCTGTTACATATTGTGTTTCACAGCCCCCTTAATATTCATTGCATTAACCGCTCAAAGGCACTCCCATCATTCCGTACCGCATCCACCACGTAAGGCGCATAGACATCATAAAGCATGCGAGTTGAGCTGTGCCCTAACAGTCTGGAAACAAATAGCGGATTTTCATGAGCCGCCAGATGCAATACGGCGGCTGTATGCCTGGTAACATAGGGCGTCCGTGGAGCAATGCCTATTTTCTCAAGTGTGGGGTACCATACTTTATTGGACACTTCATACATGGTTACTGGCTTGCCTCCTTGGGAATTAAAAACAAAAGTTCCTTTTGGGACTCTACTATTCATTGTTCGTTTAAGAGCCGCGGCAACCGTTGGCGTCATTACAATGTCTCGGCGGGACTTTGGTGTTTTTACGTCGGTTAGCCGGCCTCGCACATAATTAAACCGAATGTGGATCAACTGATGCTCAAAATCGATATTTTCCAGCTGTAATCCATGGATTTCACAGCTTCGCATTCCTGTATGAAAACGAACTAAAAAGTAGTCGTGCCAATTTCTCGGCACTGCGCTCAGAAACGACTTCACTTGTTGTTGGGTCATGGGCCGCGGATCGCTTGGCTCTTCTCTCAGCGGCTTAAGCTTTTTTAGCGGATACTCGAAGTCCCACTCTTCGGATGCCAGATAGAGTAAACTGATCAGTGGGACAAGAATGATATTTATTCGTTTATTAGACAAACATCGACCACCTTCATTATTAACACGCTCACACAACTTACTTCTAAACCGCTGTACTTGAGCTAACGTAATATCATTGACAATGGTGTTACCGAATGTCGGTAAAAGATAGCGGGATAACGTCGACTCCAAGCTTTCACAGTAACTGACTTTCCACTCGTGACGCTTTCGCTCGAACCACTGCTGCGCGTAATCAGAAAATAATGGTGCCACCTGATCGGGTTGTTTTGCGCGTCTCAGTCGTGCGTATTTTTCTAACTTCTTTGACTCAGGAAAGTGCTCTGTATAATCAAAAACTCCCAAGGCCAACTCCGCATTCATCTGTTTTACGTGCTTTTCCAGCTTTTTCTGATTCGCAGGCGTTGCGAGCAGTCGTGATGACTCTCTAAATCGCGTGCCAAAGCAGCAAATATCATATTCGAGAATATTGTCATGGCGTGTGCGCAAGTGAATCATGGCCAGGCTTCCTTCATATATCAGTTAATACTGTATAAATATACAGCATTTTAAGGGAAGGTCAAATTTCGAACAAAGCCTTATGGAACCATTGAGCACATAGATTGTTTCTTAGTTGAGCTTATTAAGGGAATCGATCAGTCGAGCATCTAACAACACAATGCTTTTTGATTGCTTCGATGAGAACTCTACCATGAGCGCTTCTTTTTCTTTCTCAAAGGTCATTAACAGATCCTCGTCGGCAAATAATTCGGTTGCTCGAAACATCAACGCGCGACTGACCTCTATCGTTTTATGAGTAAATGCGGCGGCATCATCAACTTTCAATGCGACCCGGTGAGCCGCATAACGAGATTTGTTTGCTAACGATACTTCCAGTACCCTCTCTCCGGTTAACTTCAAATTCAGTGGGTACTTTTGAGAAGCAACATCAATTTCTTTTAAGGCATGAATTAACTTGTTCGCCATTACCACGATCTTACCGTCTTGCTTTGAAAGCCTCAGCGGCGTTAATTTCTTATCTGCCCCCCCCAAATCAATCCTAAACTTCATTGAGTATGAATAGACAACAATCTGCGAGCGAGAGAAGCTAATACCACTATTTCTCTGGCGGGCAACAATCGATAGCGCATGATCCAGAAGGCCTAGTTTATCCCGCCTCAGCGTGAGCCGGAGTGGTTCTTTATTGACATTGTCGTGCGACTCAGCGGCAAATGCGCGTGCGAAAACCTGAAACCCTTCTCCTTTGACGAGCAACGCTACCCCTTGCGGAAACAAGGATATGTTTCCTACCGCAGAATTACCGCCGGTAGAATGGCGCGTTAATTTTAACGTTCGTTCGAACAACATAATGTCTTTGTGCTCAATCTGATAAGAGAACTGATATTCGTCTCTCATCGCGACTGCTTCCATCCGCTCGTTACGCTCAATCACCTGAACGTTCATACGATAAACGGCCTGCTCACTATGCATGGTTTCATCTTCAAAAAGCCCCCGTTGCATGAGCGTTTCTGACAAATTAGTTGCACCAGAGAGCACCAGCTGCTCATTTTCTAAGTCAACCTCGAGCTCTAGATACGGTAGCTTCTTTAGCTGTGCGCTAAAGCGCTGTATGGCTGCCAAATCGATTTTAAGTAATGCGCTCTTTGCTTCCTCTTTGTGAAGAAGTGTGCGCTTAACTTCAGAAAAGCCTTTTTCCAATCCCTTAGGGGTTGCGATAATTAGACAATCGTCCTCAATGTCGACTTCCATGACAGACGAATAGTCGACGTCAACATTGTTTCTCGTTTTTTCAGAGAGCTTCATCATAAGCTCTATTGATTGCACTAAGTTATCGTTGTTTATCGTTAACTTCATTTCTTCGTCTCATCATCAACGTTTCGAAATACAGTATAAAGCTCCAATGAGCACAAGATACTCTGTAACTTGTCCCAGAGCGGCCAGCGTAAGCGGTAAGGTTTTATCCGCATTTCAACTTGTAACGTCTCCTTATTTTGCTCTATTTCTTTGATCCTAACTTGATGGTCAGCTCTCTCAATAAGTGACCTCCACGAGCCATCATCACAATTTAGCTCCATAATGCAATCACCTAAGCCCAAGATTCTTAATGCACGAAGTGTCTGCTCGGCATCGCGCTTATTGCTGACCGTCTCGTTTTCTAAACACCTTTTCAACGTGCTGATAGCATTTTGTTCGACCGACAGCCAACGCTGCGTTGTCATCCTCTCTTGAAAACGGATCCAGGTCGGAAAAGCTCTCGGTGATAACTCATGTAAAAAACGTAGGTTGGGGAGCTCAGTTAATCCATCAAAATAGCGTTGTAAGTGCTTACTTATGGATAAATCACTTGAGGGACGATATTGGTAATCATAGAGCGCATCAATGAAGTCACTGAACGTAATAACCGTATCTACCGTTTCAACTGGCTGTTGCACCTGCGTCTTGAATTTTCTCGCATCTACCAAGCCAAAAGCCGCTGTTTTGAATAGCGCTTTTTCTGCGTTGTTACTCGTAAACACGCGCTTGATCGTCTCGAAGCGCGCGTTCGTCCGCGGCAACAAATTAAGCAATACTTTCTTATCCGTCGATGAGGTGCGCATAGAGCTTAATTCAAATGCCACTAGCTCAAAAAAATGAAGGTAGCTTGCCGCTGAGGTCCCTGGCGTCGCGTGACCTAAGGCCATCGCTAAAAAATCAAGGATTGGAAAATAACTATTAAGCGCTCGCCCTTCCGCTAACAAAGCCTGCTTTATGCGCTCTAACTGCTTAGAAGACAGAAGTTCGTGCCGTTCTTTGGTTAGACTTCCACCTGAATTCTGTTGTGTCAAAAAATATCGACCAATGGCAGCCGGGATCGACGGAAACGCACCTTGCGCTAAAACAAGCAGTAAATTATTAGCTGCGCAATGACGCAGCGAATGTACAACGAGATCAGGAATTTGAGTTTGCTTCCGCAAAAGCTCCATAAACTCACGCTCATGCACTTGCACAGCTTGCGCATCAAAAAGCCGTTCATGGATTTTAGAGCGCGTCTCAACGTAATTCAAAAGCGACAGATACAACGAGTTTGGCAGTAACGCCAGAGGCAATTTACGTGGCGCATTGGCCGTTTTTCGACCCGCAAATTTTGTGACATAAAGCACATCGCTCTCGACATTGATATCATCAACTGCGAGCAATAACGCTTCGTTGCGTCTTAATCCAGCGTAATAGCAAAGTTGCATCATTAAAGCAGTTTGTTCACGCGCGCTTGAGCGCATCGCAAGAAACGCATGACAAGTCGAGTCGAATAGTTGCGCTGGAATGAAGTGCGCTCTGACACTCTCTATCGTTACACCAGCAAGCTCAAGCTCATCAAAGTCATACAATCGAAGCTCTGATATTTCATGAACATACTGCAAAAATCGCAGCACCGTGCTTTGCTTATCAGCGGCTTCAAGATCACAGATTGCATCACCAAGAATGTGCGTGAGCTCATAGAGCGCATCAATACTCGACTGCGCGTCAGCTAACGATGTTTCTTCGCTCAATGTGTCAACCAAAAACACAGTAAGCGTCGACAGATAGCTTCGTATCGAGCTTGCTTTTAGTTTCTTTTTGCTCGCGCTGCCTTGGAGGAACAGATCCGCGCAATGCAGCGCTAATAGTTGTGCTAATACTGATGGTGCCTGCTCGCCGCCCTCACCCAACGCGTTAGAAAGCAGTTGCTCTATCGCAGAGCGCGCACTCTTGAACACTTTTTCGCTTCTGCCAGGTGTGTACATTTGCACTTCATACGTCCATAAAATGCGACGCAGTGCATCAATCAACTGTCGATCGACATTCTCGGCGCGGTGCTCAGGCGAAAACGCAAGTCTAATCCCAGGATCAGCACTCAACTTTTTTTTGCCGGACGCATTCGCTATCAACGCCGCAATCGCTGTCTTGCGTTGTCGTTTACGACTGACATGATGCGTTTGAGCCTCGATTTCCTCCTCATTAATTTGACCTGATAGCGCCAATATCAACGACTCGTCAGACAATACTGTGGTCACCGTTGATAGCGATATTGCAGCAAGCGGTGTTGTCTGAAAGTTAAGTGCCAATAACGCATCATCAACCGACAGCGCGGTAGACGCCATCGCCGGCTCTGTCGCTCTTATCTTCTGCCACCAATGCTCAAATGCCTTGTTTAAAAGTTGCTTTTTTGAAGCCTTAATCGACTGCGCTTGGCGTAGGTGCAACAAACTTTCTGCGTCTAACCATACCCGCTGACGTCGCGGCGCTTCTATGAGTACTGATGCTCTGTTTAAATCGCTGAAGCACAATAAATCGCTCTGCTTAGCCTCAAGCACCGACACTAACGTTTTGCTATCGCTGATGTGCGATCGCTTTGCAATTGATAAGGCGTGTAACAAATAACGCTGAGTGTCACTGCATTGGTGAAACGATGATGAGGCGATTGTGTCTTCAAGCTCTCGCTCAAGCAATGATTGGAGCAAAAAGGTAGGGTTATGCTCGTTAATGATCGTTTCTCGTTGCTTCAAAGGTCGAAATTCGACAGGCTGAGTTAACGTCTGATGTTCGCTTTTAAAGCGATAAAGCGCACGCATACTCAGCCACAGCGCTTCAAGCAACTCGTTTGTATTGGCATATTGATAAACACTCAGCGCTCGGCGCTGTAGATAATTTTCTGCAACCTGAGTATCTGCGCTAAGCGCATCGCGGCAATGCTTATTTAATACCGCAGAAACAACGTCGAGTTCGTTCCGCACCAGCTTATGCGAGCTGCTTAGCGCACTGGCGATATTTGTTTGAGTAAAATCGCTCATAACACACTTCCCAAACGATTTATTAGATCGAGAACGCATGCATCGTTTGCTGTTATTTGTTCACCGTCCAGTTGCATACGCTTCCTTTGCTGAGCGGTGATATGGTGGATATCAAACAGGCTGTAATTCGACAACAAACCGGCGCCAGAGCGCGAGTGATTCATAAAGCCGTTGAGCGCCGTTTGAGAAAAGTCATTAAGCGATGCATTAAGAAACGCGTTCGCCGCGACATGGCGAAATGCCTGGCTGGATACCTCATCATAAATAAGCGTTTTAATTTGTGCATCAACGCGCGTTTTTGACAAATGCTCCCAGCGAAATGTGCCAGTCTCGTCAACAGACAATAACATCACTAAAGCCGGTGGCCGCTTGATCGCTAAACGGGCAGACAGTTCGTCGCACAATCTACTGGTTGCACAAAGTAGCTGACACAATGCGTCGTTTAGTACAATAAGACGCCGCTCGTCTTTATGATGAACGCGTTTATCCCGAACGCTTAATAACCCTTTTCTTTTGTCAAAGTGATGGTGTGCCGGAAAGGGCTTTAATACCGGTCTTAGCGCCACATTTGTCGCGATACGCATATAGCAATAAAGCGCGACATTATTGAATGCGTCAACAATCGCTCTATCATCAATTTGCTGTGACAGTGTGTTGATTAACTGCTCGTATAAAAGCGTTAACGCGTCATCTTTTATAGAGCGAACCGATCCTTGACGCTCATTATCCGCAAAGTCAGAAAAGCGTGAGTTTGATTTATTTTCGTGTGTATCCTTTTCAGCAACACGTATACCGACGTTACCGACAAAATTGTCCCAGGCGGTTAAGAGCGTTGTCTCGAGCTCCTTATTCGTCACATTGATATAGTGACTCTGCACAGTACTCTGATTTTTTAAAAAGTTAAGAAACGTTTCGGGTGTTTGCTCTCGTGCGAACTGAAAAAATATTGTTTCAAGTGCGCGTCGTGTGACGCCTCTTTTTTTCAATCCAGTTTCATTAAGTGCATGATTAATAAAACGGCGATAATCTTTTTCATCGACAGGCAGTACTTGACTGAGCGCAGCGTCATTACGCTCCGTCGAGTTGCTTTTGTTGCGTAAAACAATATTCAAAAGGCTGCCGATGGGGCGCGGCAACGTTAGCTTTAAGCTCTTCCGACTCTCTTCATATAAATAATCAGCATCAGGGAGGCTTGTATCAATGAGCGTGGCAGGCAATATCAGCTGCGCAAATATATGCTTTCGCGCTCTGTCGAAATCGTAACGCAGCACCTTCATGTCATGCGCATCAGCACGTTTTCTACTCGAGCTTCTCGCGCTCACGTTTTGCAAATAAAACGCATCGACATCCGATAACGTCAGAATTTTGAGCATCAAACGCAAAAGAATACTTGCTAATTTCGCATCGACGTCTTCCAGTTCACCGGAAACAAAACTTTGACTGATGTATTCTAGCGCTGTGCGCAGCTCGCCAACCGTTGCGCTCGGAAACGAGAAAGGAAGTGCTAACTCATGCTTTCTCAACGCATTGCTGATAGTGGACTGTTGAGCCTTATAAGCCCGTTTTCGTTGTGATTGCGTGCGCTCAAGATGCGGTGTCACTTGAGTAAAGCAACCAATTTCCTCACCCGCTTGGTTTGTTGTTTGCACCAAAGCAATATCAGCTCCGTCAACACGGTCTTCTGCGAGGGTGTGCCTGTTTGCCGTATCAATGATGCTATTCTTACGAAGCGTGGCTAAATCGACTCGTCGCTGCTGTGGCGGCTGAAAATAGCGCGCTGCTTTGTCTAACCTTTTATTGCCGTTTTTAAACGCGACTCCCAGCAGCTCGTGTCGCACTTCTGATAACGTGCTATCAAGCGCAAATTGTATCGAGATACCCTGCGCTTTTAATTCATCAAAACGACAGCATTCAGACGAGTCGACTTTTAAAAACGCATTATAAAACTGCAAGCAAGATGCGTAGTCGTTAAAGCCGCGCGCACTGCATAGGTGCGCGAGTAAGACGTAAAGAAGGTGTGTGTCTTGTGTCTCAGTGTATTGCTGAGACACATCAGGCAATAACGACACGGTCGAGAAAAATGGGTGCTCCTGCAACTGTGAATGCAAGTCTTTGCGCTTAACGCGTTGCTTTACAACGCTCGTTTGTTTCTCTGCTTCGAGTCGCTCAATAAATGCGCGATAACGATTCATCTGGTATGCGCTTAAACTTAAATTGACGTCGATAAAATAGCGACAGAAGATGCTTAGTTTGCCGGCATGCTCAACGATGCGCTCGGGTGGGTAGTGAAAGTGCGCAATCATTTCATCAAGCAAGCTATCGCCAACACTACTCATCGTCAAACAACTCACTGCCAAAAGTTTCGCTTGCCTCAAGTGTGTTTTTTAAACTTGCTCGCGGCGGCCTCGCCTGATTTTTCGATACCGACAGTTTTCCACCTTGGAATCGCATCTTTTTGATTGCTGACGTTATCTTGTCAGTGCTTCCTCCAATTACACAGGACCAACGGTTAAGGCGGAGTAAGGCCGCTACTTTAAATTGTTTAACTCCAAACTTCTGATGAGCATAAAGTTCGAATGAATTTGTGACACTTAGATGTTGCGTGATCGTGCTATCAATCAGCACTGCGTGAAATTCGTGCTCGTCATCAAAGTTGATGACCGCAAATGTCAGCTTTAAGTCATGAAAACGCAGGCTGAGTTGGCGAAGTAACAATGCTTCATCGAGCGCAATATATCTCGTACCTAGTCTCGCGACTCGCACGCAATGCAGCGAGTTACAAATGCGCTCTAGCAAATCTCGCTCAACAATTTCGTCAATAAAGCGATTAACGCGCGCGACCGCTTCTAAATTAAATTTTCGTACGTCAAAAGTTATCTCACTCAATTTCAAACGTTTTTGTCTCATAGCAACCGTTTTTTTAAACTGCATTTGCAACGAGCTTATCGCTTTTTTGAGCTTTTTGAAGTCCGTAGGTCTGGCTAAATTAGCCGACCTAGTCCCGGCTTTCGAAAACGGTATCGTGCAGCGTATATAACAAAATATTTTTTATGAAAGTCGATGGTAAGCGCTCACTTTTAACACCTCCCCTAATTTTATAAGGGTTATTTAAAATTATTGCTTTTTTAAATGATTACTTAGACTGACTCTCCGAAAGTAACATTTTGTTACAAACTTCTTCGAAAAAAGTTTTTCTACGCTCAAATACCGTCAGGATTTGTCCATAGAACGCCATTGATCTGTAAGAAAGTAACTCCAACCACACAACCGGCCAAAATAATTGCCTCAGAGAGGGTTAAGGGCTTCGGCCATCACTGTCTACGCAGCCCTCCGAAGACAGAGAGCCCCTATCTGGCCTGATGGGCTTTTCTTTCGTACCTTTGGTCAGAAGCTTACCCGTAAGTGCGTTAACGTATGAATCACGTCTGGGAGTTATTCTCTGACGCATCAAGTCGATTGATACCCCAGATACCGATACCAAAAAAGATTATTAATCCAACAATTAGCATCAACAGTAGCCATAATTGTCCAGTTGTCATAGTGTTTCATCCTATTTATGAATAGTCGCTCAACGAACAGAGTATTAGCTAGATTTAACTCTGAGTATACCGACTTAGTCTGAGTTTTGCGAAAAGCTTAAAGACGCATCATACTATCCAATACAGCATCGCTGATGACTATTCGCTATTAATGAGGTAATTAAAAATAACGCTCGATAATCCGTTGCCTAGAAAAGAGGCGCAGGGAATGAATGAGACAACGGCAGAAAAATTAAAGCCTTCACACAAAGAGTCGGAGCTTTTGCTTAGGCTCAATGAATATACCAGTCAGGCGCAAGAGCTAGCCGAGGTAACTCTTGAAACAGAAGGAGTGTCGAATGAACCGTCAGCCCCCAAATAGTGAACAAAAAACGAGAGACGAGAAGCCGGGACATGTCAACAAGTACAGCCTTGACGAGTTATTATCAAAAAGTCCGGCTGGCAGTTTCAAACTCAACTCTAAAGATAAGCAATGGTTAAGTGGCCCGATTATTGAGGGCAATAACGTAAGCTGAGAGAAATAGTTCTGCTGATAATGAGTAGAATTGATATCGAGTGTGTTTGCTGTCTATTCGCAGCGCTGAGAAATGCTACTTAACCGGCCTTATCAAGATAAGAGCGTGTCTTAATCTTTGCTTTTCCGACTTCCCGGAAAAACGAAAAGTGTTAGTGCAACCGCGACTACCAAGACAAATGGTGCGGCACCGATAAAAATCGCTTCGAGCGTATTCACTTTTGCTTCCTCAAGCACAACAACAGATTTAAGTAGTTTAGCGCAAGATGTCCGAATGTGTACAGTTTTTTGCCTTGGTCATGAACACTCCTAATAGACATATTACGCCTCGTTTTAGATGTGTTCGTAAAATCTGGGTAGAACCCGTCAGGCGTAACGAGCAGACCGATTCGTTAATTATGCGGCAAAGACACTGATATGGTATTCAGTAAACATCATTGGATAACACGACATTTATGCGATAGTATCGGAAGGTATTACCTTTTAATACTTAGGTAGGTTAGGAATGGCAACATCCGTAAAACTGAATGATGATATGAAAAAACGCGTTCAGCATTTAGCCGATACTCGTCATCGTTCAGCACATTGGATCATGCGTCAGGCGATCCAGGATTATGTTGAACGAGAAGAAAAACGAGAAGCGTTTAAGCAGGACGCACTTCGTGCCTGGGAAGATTATCAGCGTAATGGCTTGCACTTGACACAAACGGAAACCGATGAATGGTTGTCCAAACTTGAATCGGGTGACGATGCCGAGCTGCCAACGTGTCACAGGTGATCTGGTCTCCGGCCGCCTTGGCAGATGTTCAGCGTCTGCATGATTTTTTGCGAGATAACGATCCGATAGTGGCTCGCGAGGCCGTTAAAAGCATACGTAAGAACGTCTATATTTTGGCTTACCAACCTGAGATTGGCCGTCCGCTGGATGATATGCCTATTGAATTTAGAGAGTGGCTCATTGATTTTGGCCAGAGCGGTTATGTCGCACTGTACCGTTACGATGGCATTAAAACGATTATTCTTGCAGTTCGACATCAGAAAGAAGTTGGTTATTCGTAAATCTCCAGCGGTTTTTGATTCCGGCTCATTTGTCGATTCACACCAGGCGAAAAGCTGAGAGTTTGGGTTGTTGACACCATTGCTCAGAGAGCTTAAATGAAGCCGCTAATTGAAAAGGTAAAATCCCTATCGTTCAAACTGACGGTATATTTAATTTAAGCCATCCTCTCTATCGAAGCCGCATAGTCCTCAACAACTTTTAATTGCTGCTCTGCCAGGCTTTTAAAGTGGCAACTAATAACACTGCTTTCTGTCACACGAGACCAAAAGTCATGTGCCGCTGCATAGGCGGTTTGCCAACAAATCTGTGGGACATTCGGATGAAAACGTATGTTAAACGGCTCCGATGGCAAATCACCGGCACTGGTTGGCGAGTAATGCATTGGCAGCATGTCATAAACCGGCGCTAACTCATAAGGTCGCCCGTCAAAATTCAGCGCGGAAACGTTACCTAAATGCATGTCGGAATTTGCGATAAGTTGTCCAAAAGCCCAGGCAACCTTGCATCGCGTCATCGCTTCTTCGGTGATAACACCTTGCTGATTCAAAGCGTCTGCAATGTCAGGCCAATGCCCATTAGCCTGCCCCACAAACTCTAAATCCAAACTCGCAAAGGATACCACGCCAACTCGTCCACCCTGCCGAGTTCGGTCAAATCGCTGAGAAGCGAGCAACGTTCTTCCATCAATATTGAAAGTGCGATTATGAGCAGCAACGTCGGAAATCACAGCATTAAGCGCTGCAGCTGCTAGTGCTTCTGAGTTCAGTAAATCCGCCCACCGATTCGCGACTGAATCAACCTCAGTTTGCATCACCCTTCCAGAGAATTTAACGATACATTCTCCCTCATCAAGGTTTGCAATGAATTTAGGCTGTTCACCTTTAGCCGATGAATCAAAATGCTCACCACGGGCTATAGCATCAGCCTTGGTGCCTGCTTGCTCATGACCGATCACAGTTTCCTGCGGACGCTCTAACCATCGGGAGTATGCCTCATCGCCCAGTAAGAGGTTACCAACATGATCTTGCGGAAACTTCGCTAGTACCGCAAGTGCCGTATCTTCCGACCATTTATTAGGATCAGGCTCCAGACGCTCGCCTTGCTCCCTTAGCTGTTTAGCAAAGGAGCGGCCCAGAAACCCTTGCGGTCTCATATCAGATAACCACCATGGCAAAGACTCATAGAACTTCCACTCTGACAATACCTTGCTGTTATCGTTATCCGAACGAAAATATTCCACCAAATAACTGTCATCCGGATATACGATATGTAACAGCGCTATTTTCTCCGCCTTTCCATTATCATTAACACGATAAATTGGCAGTACAGATTGTCCCGGAAGCATAGGCAAGGTACGTCGCAGTAGCCAGCGAGTAGCACGGCCTTCGCCTGCTTTTATCACCACTTGTGAGCCCAATCGATTCAGCCGCCGCGTAACCGTTGTTGCATCAACCCGTAAACCACGAGCAAGCTCAGCCGCCGACATCGGTTCAGACTTCAATGATAAAATTATGTTATCGGCAACCTCATTCATGGATTAAATAGCTCTCGTTATTACTAATAATACGGTAAAAAAATCAAATTCCGCATAGATAATGCAGGCATTAAAATAACTATAAAAAACTGTTATTTATGAATTATTTAATAAAATCAACAAGTTTTAGCAGGCTTGGATGCATTGATTTACAATATTTGTTTAATTGTTATAGCAGATGCCAGTAAATTTGTCAGTATGTACTTGGATTGTCTTCTTTGAAGCTAGCCAAGTGAAATTAAATCAACGCTATCTCTCCCAGCCATCACAAGCGAATACAGCCATCTTTTTGTGATTATAAATTAATCGAAAAAAATATTTTTTAGTAGTTTACGCGCGATTATTTTCCTTAAAAAACAACAACTTGACAAAGAAAAGCAATATCGATAGACTCAATCGGGAGCTCAAAAAACTGATTGAATTTTCAGCAAATTAGAGCCCGACCCCATTGACGAAAATTTGAAAAAAGGGCTCACAAAATGTTTATTGCAGTGCATAAAACATGGCAAATTAACGATGCGTTCACGACTGCGTTCGATGATAAAGATCTCATGCGCTTTAACTTTGTCGAACTCACCGTTAACGCAGAAAGGTTTATTGTTGAACTAACCTTTGAAGAAAAAAATACGGATGCTGATGACGAGTACACAGTTACAAATCAGTACTTAGCTGGTACCTTGCGGGGAGCCGTTGAACTTACTAAAGTAGAAGGTGTTGTCAAAAATAGGATATCGATCATCATTCCGCGTTTCGCAAATCATATAGAGTCTGATAAGTACGCGATTGAAGATATTGACGAGATTTTCCGTGTAGAAAACACCGAAAAAAAACAGTAACTTCGGTATTCTATTTCGACTTGCAGACGAAACAGAGTACCTTGACTATCGTTGCGAACATTTTGAAAAATACAAAATTAAAGACTGCATCTACAGCAATAAATAAGTATTAATAAAGTTGACGCGAACAAGTGGTGACTTATGCTGCCTACAACTGTATTAACTCATCACTTAAATATGAAAACAGAGCTGCCAACTCAGAGATTAAATGAACTCTGCGTATTTCGGTGATTCGAAACAGCGATTCCGGACTTATCACGAAAATTGCGCAGGAACAGGTTTTTAACGCTTTTGTCAATGAGCTGATCACAAAACTTGAGGGAAAACGGAGGTTCCACGCTTAGTATTTTAGTCGTTAACAAAACCCGGACACCTTTTTAGCTAAAAGTACGGAATTTCAAGAGCTTATAGATAATTCAGATTGCCAAGCGCTGGTTTTGCCTAATGAGCTCGGCGAGCTCCTGAGGAACTCCATGCTCTTTTGCTAACTCAGGCCAACGACTCACTGAATTGATAACCTCATCCAATATTTCATCCACAAAACTCTTTTTAAACAGTGGCGACAACTTTCTCAACTTGTAGAAATCATCTCTCACAAAGTTATCTCGCTTACCATTTAGCGTCATCCAATGGCTGTTAACCCAGCGACTACCTGGCTTGTAGGAATACGCAACATCATACGCTGGAGCCAGCTCCCAACCGCCTTGCGTCAACTGAAAAGCAAAGTTTTTTGCATGATCATCGTGGTTGCGTGCGACAATATTAAAAGCCATACGGCGAAACAGCTGGGTCGCTGCATCCCTGGACAAACCCAATGCTCTAATAACGCCAAACAACTCCTCATAGGAGTACGAGCCGGGTTTCTTAAAGTCAACGTGGGCTAAACCGTTCAGCGTCTGTATGTGGACCTTATCATTTCCACGACGGTCAAACCGACGAGTGAGAAAATGGCGGCGATCGCCCTCAGTGAATAATTGGGTCGGCTCCATGTCAATACCGCAATCGGTCGCCATCAGGTAATACACATACTCCATAACGCCGTAACCCATAGGATCGCCAAAGGTTTCCTTATTTGCATTGTGCTCACTGACACCGTCAAACTTCATTAAGTAATGTGTAAAACCTTGCGGCACCTTTGCCTGGCCCGAGCGAACTTCCGTGAAATCATCGTTAAAGGCCAAAACGGCTTTCGGTCTCGCACCACCTGCACTCATCCCCACCGACATCAGCGTGCGCATGGCATCTTGATTTTCAGAAT
The DNA here is from genome assembly GCF_034422975.1 of Idiomarina sp. PL1-037. NCBI lineage: Bacteria > Pseudomonadati > Pseudomonadota > Gammaproteobacteria > Alteromonadales > Idiomarinaceae > Idiomarina > Idiomarina sp. PL1-037. The sequence goes on along the minus strand of NZ_CP139873.1, from coordinate 647,806 downwards.
TATCACCACTGAGCTCAAGATTAAACTTCTCACGACTATCGACAATCTCCTGAGCAATCTCTACGAGTTGCGATATTTGTACGGGCTCAGAGCCGTTAAACCCTGCTCGCTGTTTCACAGGCAGATATTCCAACGCCCCCATCCCGCGTTTGCCTGTATATTGAAGCCGCTCCAACGGCGTAATTTCACTCGGCACACGCCCTTGCGAAGCAACCCACGCATTAAGGATCTCATTCCCAAAATCGTCAGGCAGTGAATCGGCAATCATCCCTGGCATTCCCTTAAAAGTTTCCTCGGACAGGCCAGGGAATTGATAAATCTTATTCGACAGTGGCATTTTTAACGGCGACAACTCAATCCCAGTATCAACGAACTGTCGGTCGTACTCGAATGCACCTAAACCAGTATTGTCATTATAAGATACATAGCCAACAACCGTGCCTTGGTATTCAACTCGAATTACATCAATCACCAGTCAGCATCCTTATGACTTATTCTGTGTGGGTTGCTGGTCTTACCGATCTGCTCCTTTCCAGAAGCGCGCTGGCGCTCTTTACCACGTAACTTATAGAGTTCAGCGGGAGACAATGGCTCTTCTGCCAGGAAGTTATCCAGCTCACTAACGCGTCCTAACGCATGCAGCACTGCTATAAATGTCTCAAGGTTCATTGCGCCCGTATTTTCCGAATTAGCGACTGCACGACGAGATAAGCCTGCGGTATCAGCGACCTGTTGTTGTGAAAGGTTCTGATTCAATCGCGCACGTTTAAGTCGTTGCCCAAGCGCCTCAGCAACCGCAGCCGATGACATAGAATCAAATGAAGCCATATAAGGTCACCTTTTATTCTCATAAATTCCACATAGATATTTAATGTGCACTTTAATTGATATTATAGGTCGCGCGTAAAAAAGTCTAATTAACCAGAGCCGAGCCAATAAATCCCAGGAGTGTAACTTTCCCTAGCAGAAAATTTAAAGCGCACATTAAATTACATTAAACATTTAAAATGCTATTAATGACACCTTTTATTACTATTAAAAAATTCTCTCATATGCATGCTCTCTAGATATTGGCGAAATTTTTCGTTTAAAAAGCACCAAGAAAGACGATGACTTCGGTATTCTATTTCGAACAACCGACAAAACTGAATTCCTGAACTTGAAATTTACCCCAAAAATTGTGATCACTTTGGTGTGATGGGAATAACTCTCCCAAACTTACCCCACTAATTGTGCAGAAAAAGCCTTTTTTAACGATTTTTCACTGAGCTGATCACAAAATTTGGGGTAAAACAAAGCTTTCACGCTTAGGGTCGTACAATTATTAATCACCACTCACAATTTGTGGGGGATTTATTCGCTTTGCACAATTTCTGGGGTAAACGCCATTCTCTCTCATCCGCTGATCGTTTATTCAGCGGCATTTATGTGATTCGCATGTTGGTACGTAGCAGTTATCATCATTACCTGCACGCTTTTGTCATCATTTCCCCCAAAAATTGGGGAAACAAGCATTAAAGTGCGTTTTAGTAACGCAGCCGCCCCGATGTTACAGCTTGCTACGGCAAAGGACCGAACCTGCTCTTTAACGTCAATTAGCTCCTTGAGGCGTCCAGATAACGCCGGATCTCATACAGACCAACGAGCGAGCCTGATAGCATGACATCTTTCGGTGAGTTCTCGCCAAAAGCTCGGTTGCAATTGTTGATCCATTCCTGTTTATGCGCGTCCTGTAAAAATAAAATTCGTAACGCTTCATGAATACCGAGGATCAATGAAACACGCGTGCGACGGTCTGTTGTCAGCTTGGATCGCATTCTGCCGCTTTTCATCCGACGAAAGGTTGCTATGGGAATATCTCCCAATACAACGGCTTTCTCTGCGTCCGAAAATCCCCAAAAGTCCAGGGTACGAACGGCAATGTTGAAAGCCACCTGGTCTTTCTCCACGGTTTTCCCTTCGTGATTTTCCCGAAACTGCGCAGGATCAAACGTTAATGCTTGTGCGTGCATGACTCAACACCTCTATCAAATGACAGTTAGAGTTTAGTGCTATCAAATGATACTGCAAGTGCTCGTTATTTATTTTTCGATTTCGATGCAGCCATGGTTAGCACTGTTTTTTGTGTAGTTCCAATGCAGTTGATTGCTAAAGGGTAAATCGGATCCGCGCATGGTTGCGTCCTTAAAGCCTGGGGATAGTCGAACAAAGAAACAGATAATACTGTACGAATACACAGATTGCCCCATCTATGCGTATAAACTATTATCGTATACACGAAAACAATATATATAATACAATGCCAAATAATAAACCCGCTATCGATGAGAAGCTGTACGAGCGATATAAAGCAATCGAATACCTCGCTTTCTGGGAAGGCGGTGTTAATGCGTCGCGACTATCAAGGTTATTTGGGGTGCAGGCTAATGTCATAAGCAAAGCGATTACAAACTATCGCAAACACTATCCCGATGCGTTGGTGTATATGCCAAGCGATCCGGAGAAGCTGTTTGTCGCGACAGAAGCATTTGAAACGCACTTCATTCGGCCACAATGGGCTGACTACATTCAGTTTATGCTCGCCGTTGGCTCTCATTATATTGAGGGGCTTTATGGATCTGATGCCTTCCATAATGCCGTCACACCGCTTGCGATGCCAAGTCCTGTTATTACACGGGTGTTATTAAAAGCCATCCGTAACAATGCAAAGGCCACCATCCTGTATAAAAGCCGTACGCATCCCCAGGGGCTGCAACGAGACATTATCCCACAGCAATTAAGTCATGATGGATTGCGCTGGCACTGCCGAGCATACTGCTGCCGGCGCAAGCGTTTTTCCGATTTCAATCTTGGGCGTATCAGTGACATTGTTATGACGGAAAAAGGTGTCACTCTCCCGGCTATCGATACGTTGTGGCATCAATACGCGCCCATTGAAATTGCACCACATCCGGCGCTTGATGAAACTGAGAAAATGCTGGTATTAAACGACTATGGTCAAACGGCGCCCTTTGTCATTAAAGCGCGCTGCGCCATGGTTGATTACACCCTGCAATATTACCGCCTGGGTCGTCACGGCTTACAAAGCGACCCGCGTCAGCATCCATTAATTGTTGCCAATATTGAGGCACTGAGCCCCTACCTGTTTGAGCAGGCCAGCCAATGAACATTTATAAGTACCTACAGCAGATAAAAGCCGGCAAACCGGTCAACGCGATACGGCTCGATGAGCTTTTACATCACCAAGGGCTCTCATTAGAGGTGCTTGGGAAACTTTCATTTTTGAGTCGAAAAAAATATCTGATCGAGTCAGTCAATCACGAACTGCTGGCACAGTGGCTAGAGCGCTTCGCGCCGGCGACATCGCGTGTCGATGCCTCCCGGCGCGCAAAGGATTCACACCAACATCGTACCTCTGCAGCCTATTTTACGGCCAAATTACTGAGTGATCCGGATCATCATTTTGCCATTGCCTGTCGCAACAGCGGCGCCTCTACCGGACGAACAGTCATCCCCGCTGATGCCACGCTGGTATTAATTGAGAACAGTGAGTGCTATACCCAGCATGGCCGCTTTTTACTAAACGTTGGCTTAGAGGACTTATCCCCCAACACGGTTATTTTGCTCTCCGGTGGTAATGCCATCACACACCCGGCCGCACTGGCCTATTTATCTCAATTCCCGCGCATACATTACTGCCCGGATTACGACTTAGCTGGCATCGAAATATATGAAACCGCGAGCCAAACGCTAGCGCATAAGCTGCACTTTGTGATGCCCGATGATTTGGTCAGTTACGCACGTTACTGCAAAAAACCAAAACACCAAGCCCATTATTTAAAGGCTATTGAAAAGGCCAGGTACCACAACTTTGACGCGATGGTTGAGTTATTAATTGCCGGTCAGGGCGTTTTAGAGCAAGAAGTCCTTATAGGAGAAGACAAGTGAATACGAGCACGACCAAGATCATCATCAAGCGTATCGTCGCTGTTGATTCATCATCCATGGCGTATGCTGAAGCGTTATTAAATGACAATATCTTGCTGATGGGGCTTGGTAATGTCGGTAAATCAAGTCTGGTCAATGCGGTACGCTTTTTCTTGTTACCGGATACCAACGTAAACCAGGCAAAAGATAAGTTTGCCTTTCGCTCTGGTGCAGACAGCGACGACAAAGAGAGTTACTACGACAAGGACGAACTCTATAATTACTACTTCCCGACCGTGCATTCGCGCCTCATTCTTGAGGTGGAGCATCAACTTCTTGGTGGTGGGACGCAGAGTCACTGCCAAATCATCTCCAGAGGCGGGGATTACAAAATACAGCGTGTCTTTATCCCGGAGCCTTACGAAGCTATTGAGCATCTGTTCTGGCAAAAAGACGACGGCAACGGTACCCGACCGACGAGTCCGGTCGGCTCGGACCTAGTCCCTCGACTGCGTGAAGTGAATAAAAATGCTAAGCAGTATTCACAGCGCGACCAGCTGATAGAAGCGCTCTATACATTCAATGCCATGGACCCGGCAAGCACACCGTTTGCTATCTTCCCACTCAATAATATCCGTGCGAATTCAGTCGACTCCGTCAGGGCGCTGGTCAAAATGCTGTTTAATCAAGATGCGGGCTCTCTTAGGCTAATGACAGCCACTGCTGTTGAGGCACAGGACGCATTTGATGAAACACTGGAAATCGATATCAACGAAATTATCGGCAAAAAGCATGAGCTGACCCAGCGCAAAGATCAGTTAGCACAATTACGTGCACTTGAGCCTCAATTCACTGAGCTTCAGGAGCAGTTTTCGCGACTTCAGCAAAAAAACGCCGCAACCTCACAATTTATAAGTCTGTACCAAAATACGAAAGCACATTGTCAATCGCTTGAGGAACAAGCTGACGCCATTGGTCGTCGCGTTGAAACCTTGAGTCAAAAATGCAAAACGCTGAGCCAACAGAAGCAAAATGCCTTAACTGATATGCAGGTTAGCCAGAAACAAGTCAGTCGATTAAATAAAGAGATTGAACAAAAAACGGTGATAAAAAACCAATGCGATCAGATCATCGCATCGTATCCCGATGAGGGTATATCGTTCGTCCTGGAATCACTCAAAGATTACCTGCAGGAAAAACAAAGCGACTACAAGAACCGGACAGAGCAAAACACCCGGGAGCGACGCATTACAGAGATTGAGCAGCTCATTAAAGACAAGGAGCAAGAACTAAAAAAAGTAGAGGCTAAAATCCGGGACAAATCGAAAAGCCTGCATGCCCAGCTACCGGAGCCGCTTTACAACAAGCTGTATTCAGTCAATAGCAATCTTGCAAAAGCGAATCCTGGGCGCGATTTAACCACCGATGAATTGTCGCGAATTAATCAATTTTGCGAGCTTTTAATAGAGCGCGGCGGATCACTTGATTTTTTTGATGAATCAATTCCGCTGCTCAGTGAGCCCTATCAGCCCATCACAGAAAAAGATATCACGAATATTGAAAGTGAACTGTTCGATTTAAAAGAGGAGCTCAAGGAATTAAAAGAGCTCAACACCAACGCAGTCAATAGCTCGCACAAGGTTGAAGTGCTAACCCGAGAAATCAAAAGCGCCGAATCTGATATTGAAAAAATCGAGGGTTATACAGCGACTTGCCAGAGAATCAATTCAGCAACCGCTGATTATGAACAAGGGATCAAAGACCGGGATGAGTATGCTGAATTACACCAGGAACTAGAGACGGCTTACGAGCGAGATAATAGTGAATTGACCCAGGCACGCAGTAAATTATCCACAACGCAAGATAAGGCCAAAACGTTGAGCATGATGCTATCTCAGTATCATAACGCGATTTGTCGCTTTCCAGCAGCGCAAACACGTCTTGACGCGGTGTTAGCAGGTGAAGAAGAAGCCCCCACCGGCGACGAAGTCGGTGATGGGGAGAGCTTTCAACGAACATTAAATGCACTGCAAGACGCTGAAAAGGCCAAATACGAAATCAAGCAGAAACTTATCGAGCTGATCAAAGACGGCCTGATAAGTGACGACTACCAACTGCTTGAGCGTGACAATGGCGATGATGCCGTCGTTAATACATTCAATATGCTGGCCCAAAAGTTTGAGCTGCTATCACACAACAGCGATGTACTGGCACAAGATACTCGTCGTCATAATGAGCATATTAGAAACCGCCTGGAACGGCTCAGTAAAACCAAAGACAAGATCGAAACCACCGTTTCCCAGATAAACCGGGATATTGAAGGCGCCTCAATGAACGACATTGAAGAGGCCCGGCTTGTTGTTGAATTAGAGCCCCTTTTTAATAGCCTGGTTGACAGTTGGCGTAATTTCGACTCGCTCAATACCGAAAATACGTTACCGTTTGAGTGGTATAACATGCTCCAAAAATTCGTTGATAGTAAGGCCGTCAGTGACGATGATGGCAAATTGCGGCTTAATCACCTCATTCAAGGCACCCGATATGAAACGCGCAAAGCTGGCGCCTCGTGGGATAGCAAAAAACAATCAACATCGACTCACATGCTCATTAATACCCACTTTTGCGACATCTTCCTTGATAAGCTGGCCAGTCAATCTGCGCATATTGCCTTCCCGCTGATCGTGGATGAAATTGGCAGTATTGATACAACGCAGATCCCTGAGCTCATCGCCACATTGAACAACAAAGGCCATTACCTTATCGGCGTGACCGTGGATGGGAAAAGCGGTGCCGTATTCGAAGCCATTGGCAGCTATCAGGTGTTCACCCGCGACAATCTAACCACACACCCATACAGCAAAGAGCGGCGTAATACCGCTATTCCGAGGTTTCGAGAATATTTGAACGTCGAGCATCCGGATACACCACCTTCTCAATCATCGCTTGAGGTGTGAAGTTATGGCGGACTTAATACAAAAACGCTTCAGTACAATCGAAACCATATTGAAAATGCTCAATCATCGTGAGCTTATGTTTCGTGCTATTGAAACGTCTGATAAGCGTCAGGGCAATGCCGTGATTGAGGCGGAATTCTTTTATCTGGTAGCTGAATATAAAAAAGGCTTGTCAGCAGAGAAGAAAAAAGAGGTAACCATCGTTTTTGACCATAAAAATTTATTGTCTGCCAAGGTGCTTGATGATCGACGCGCCACCGACGGCGTGACAAAGTTATGGTTTAACTCGGTTATCATTGATTTATTTCGCCTGTGCAAAATCAGCCTATATCGCCCGTTGAACAAAACCTCACTACTGTCAGCCATGACGCCAATATGGTCCATACTGTCAGATATCAATGAGAAGCGGCTTTCACTTACCCCGGGAACTGAAGAATACGACGAATGGACCGACACATTGAATGCCCACATCACGGGGTTACTCGGGCGAATAAAAGCCAACATTACGAAGCTGGAGCAGATTGGCGAACAATTCCAGGAGGATATCGCAGAGGAGGCTGAGCGCGAGCTACCTGATGCTATGAAGTTTAAATTCGAGCACGCCTCGAAACTCTATCGTCGCGAAGTGCAGCCGCTCAGTTCATTTTTGGATAAAGACACGCGCTACGAGAAAGGTGATGGTATTTTGCTGACCATTGATGCGTTAAAAAATGTCTTTGTCCGCAATGGCGATCTGGAGTACCAGGCGCTTATGACGAACTACTATCTGCAATACCTGGATTTATTCGAGCCAATAAAAGCGGTCGCCGACAATATCAGTATTTATCTGAGAAAGACCAAAGAGGCGATTGCAGAGCACAACGCCATTGAGTCGGCTTATGTCATCATCAAGCAAGCTTATAATAAGACATTAAGTGCCGATCGCCGGCTCAAAAATATCAAGTTGTCGGATCTGCAGGATTTAGCGCCGGAGCGAACACTGGGCAAAATCAAACGCCCTGCCCCTATACAGATTGATAAGAAACCGGCCTTTTTAAGTAACGTGTTTGATGAGCTGGCACGCCGGACCCTACAAAGCGCCCATAGTATCGACGATAAATTGGTGTTTGAGGACGTTATTCAAAAAGACAGCGCTGTTGCCATCCGGCACTCAATTCGTCTGAATCGCTGGGTCACATCGCATTCATGGCCGGAGAATGTTGATTTTATCGCGCATGCTTATGAACAGCTCAAAAACACGTTTGAAGGATTCAAAGTACCTGATTTGCTGGAGATAAGCAGCACACTGGTGACCTCCAAACAGTATACGATTAAAGCACTACCGGCATTCAAGCAGATCCGTGAAGAAGATCCTGATACCGGGGTTGTTACTGAAATGGGTTACTGCGTTCGTCATATTACCGCCACCCGACAACATTCAGAGGGTTCTGATGGAAATCAATAATACGTTCTCACAAACATCACCTAATCTTTCACGCGCCATTTATCAAATGTTTGCTGAAGGCGGGATCATTAACAAACACGAATACGTGCAGTCCGTTGCCGACTTTAAAGAATCTTCCATGTATCAAGAGTTGGTCACCAATCATAGTCACTATGAAGCGCTGTATTGGCAGTTGGGATATGTCCTCGCGCATGATGGTGAAGGTGAATTTTTCCACATTAAATCAAAAATTAAAGACGAAGAAGACGATGAATTTAATGAGGCCGCCTTAAAAGTTATGGCGGTATTAACATTGTTTGCGCGTATAGCAACACAACGTGGGCAGCCTCTCCACTTGCTCGGCGAGCCGGCTCAGGGGTTAACGGTAGCTGACATTGATATGCTGGATAGTGACGAAGAGCTGCAACAAGTATTACGAGCGTTAAAGTTCAAGGATAAGTCTAACGTTATCAGCATGCTAAAACGGTGTGGGTTTATCTTTCAGGTGAGTTCGACAAAGTACGTCTTAAGTAAAGGCGCGGTATCAATGATAGACGCCATTATAGAGCATCAACGGAACGTGAGTGGCGATACGCAGCCTATATGAGAGTGACACGTGTTCGGGAGATGGCAGACAAAACTTTTCGCCAGAGCGATAAATCAGCTTGCCAATAACTCTTCCAGTCGACGAAGTTGCAGTTGATAAGCCTCTGAATTTTCTTTGGCTATTTGCATTCTGAGGTTGGAAGATAGAGCAATAGACAATAAACAGCCAAAGTCCTACATTGTACTTATTTTGTAATACATGAGGGTGCAGCCATGAATGAAGCAACTTTTACATTTCGGGTCGATGAGACTTTGAAGAGCCAGTTTGCTCAAGCCGCCAAGTCTCGCGACCGCAGCGGGGCGCAGCTTCTTCGAGACTTCATGCGCGAATTCGTACAGCATCAGGAAGAAACTGCAGAGCATGATGATTGGTTCCGACGACAAGTGCAGATTGGCCTGACTTCGGCCAATGCTGGTAAGTTGGTGCCTGCCGCTGAGGTAGAAGCTGAATTTGCGGCTCGTCGGGCTTCAACGCGGCGTCGGCTCAAAAACTCTGAATGATGGAGCTGCTTTGGACGCCAGAGGCGATACAAGACCGCGAAGACATTTATGATTACATAGAAGCCGATAATCCCACAGCGACCTTAGCTCTAGATGAGCTGCTTTCAGAAAAGGCATCGCAATTAGCCGAACATCCTAATCTAGGACGTCTTGGGCGCGTGGCAGATACTCGCGAGCTGGTTGCTCATCAAAATTATGTTTTAGTCTGTGACGTGATCAGGGTGCCAGTCCGCGTGCTTCGAGTCCTTCACGCTACTCAACAACGGCCGCCGAACCGTATTTGTTGAAATCTCTTGCCGTCAGAGAATATAACCAACATTTCTTTGTGGTGAGGTAGAGAAAATAGACAAATCCAACCAAAAATAATTTTTGACAGACTATGAATCTAAGCCCAGCTCAAGCAGTTTCTAACCCTAGAATACAAATAGCCTGCGCTTACCCATAGGTCTACAAATTATTACTTTTATGGTAACTTATCGTAGACCTCGGCTTTGCGTCAGCCCAGTCGATAGTCTATTGTGACCCCTCACTACCCCAACCGAGCGGACGTTTACGGTGAAATCGCTAAATAGATGCCTACATGCTAAATTTAGCCGGTCCGTCACGTTGCTCGTTTAACAATTTCTGGCCTGCACTAGCCACTGTATCGATAAGATAATCCATAAAACCATCTTGCTCGATGCTACCCTCAATCGTTGATGAATGTAAGAAGCGCCGCATTTCTCGCTCAAAGTCACCGCTTCCGATATACGAGGGCAATTGGGTTAATCGTTCAGCAAGTGCTTTGAAGCCGCCCGTTTCCTGGTAATCTTTGAACTTTTTACACACTAACTCAGCATCGACTTTTATTTTTCTCTGATTCAACCATCCAATATCCCAAACATCGCGGGCTTTTATCGTGCGCCGCAATGCTAGCGCAACGAACTTATCTGCAGCAATTTCTTCGAGTGATTCACAGTTAATGAAAATACTGGTGTAACCGTCTGGCACACTCGGATACGTTTTTACCAGAGGGCGCAGGATTTTCGTATGAGCAGGGACGGTTGCTACTTCTAATTTTACTTTTTGCCACGGCAGGCTTTTTTTCTCCGGCTCGGTCTCGATAGAGATTTTCCAGCGTCTTACTCGGATCCTGTTTTGGTCGGTCAATTTATCGTAATTAGGCTCTGAGACATTCACTTTCAAGTTGTGACGTCCAGAGAGATCATCCTTCAAGCAATCACGAAGGTGAGATAACTGCTCAAAGTCAAAGTTCGTTCCGCCAACAAAGTCTAAGTCCTCAGATAAACGGTTGGATCCATACATCATGCGCAAACATGTTCCGCCCTGAAAGATAAGTTGCTTTAGAAAGCCGGATTTTGCCATTGATGCCAGTACTTCGTAATGGAGAAGTTCTTTTTCAACTGTTGTTTGAAGACCGGCTAATTCGGTCGAATCAGCGCAGATCATCTGTGCGAGTGCTTTAATGTTCATATTTGCCATCCTAAAGAGAGCTTTGCTCATTAAGAGCCTCGTGTAGCGCTTCTAAATCAACCAATTCAACATTACGTCCCACGTTTTTCAAGTCCGAGTAAGCCCGTTTTACCATTGCTTCTCTCAATGGGTAATCACCAAGTGGATGTGTTTCGGTTAGTATTGCCATAGGATCTCGCTTCGTATGGGTAAGCTCAAGAGTTCCAAATGACGTCTTGAAAATGCCACTCCTGCCTGTTGTCATTACAGTAATATAGTCAAACATCTGCTGACTAATGACACTGTACTTGCTAAGCACCGACTCTAAACTCAGATAGTTAATACTCGACGGACGTACTAAGTACGGTAAATGTAAAATGCTGGTTGATTGGTAATAATGACTTTCAGGGAATGCCCAGACTCCGCGGCAAACTTTTTGAAGTACGCCTCTTTTAACAAGGTAATTCAGGCGTACTTTCAATGCACTGCTCGAGTATTCCGGCATGATCATACTGAATTGCGCCATTGATAAAAGCGCATGGCGTGTATACTTTTGCAGTTCATGTAACTTTAATCTAAGCTCATGCGCGCCCATATGGTAATCACTAGGTTAATAAAGATATTAACCTAGTGTAAACTAAAAAATTAATAAATTACAACACCTAGCGGCACCGGATGTAAATTTGAGCTTGTCGGAATTTGGGAGAGTCACATCCCCATCTCAGTCACTGGTGACCAAAGACTGTAGTTGATCCGCCAAGGTTTGAAGTTGTTATTTATTTTGATCACAAGTTTAGGTCAAACGGTAGTGTGATAGCAAAAGAAGAAAAAATAATAAGTTCACTATAGAAAACTTAATTGAGATATTTTCCACCAAAAGTTCATTAAAGCGTGATTAACTTTATAAAAGTATGCTAAATTAAACAAATTGTCATTCAGATATTAAAAAGTTCAGTAAAAAGAACTATCACTGGTGAAGCACATGAAAAGTCACATCACAGAGTTAAAGCAGCAAGTTAATGCGCTTTTGCGTGAAATCGAGCGACTAGAAGCAAAAGAGCTTGAAGAAAAAGAGCTTTTTCCACTCGCAGAGCTAAAGGAGCGTGTGACTCAATACGTGAAAGAAAACGATATTACCATCGACACTTTTTGCGACCTAGCGATGATCAGCAAAACAACACTCTACGCTGCATTTACTTCGCCAGCCTCAGCGAAGTGCTCAACGATTGAGTCCATTATCGCTGTGTTTGGTAACTATACACTGTATGTTGGCCGCACCGATGCACGTTAATCGTATCGCAACCGTATTCGTCAATGGTGTGAAGGCGGGCATACTCACCGAATATCGTGCTTCGCACGACTTATCTGCTCGTGAGTCATATGCATTTGCGTATGCAGCAGACTACCTAGAAAACGGCTCACCAATTGGTCATCATCTTCCGCTTACAAAGACCCAGTATGGGTTTGATGCTCTACCGCCCTTCTTTACTAATTTGCTCTCAGAGGGATGGTTAAGAACCCACCAAGCACAAAAAGCACGACTTGATAAAAGCGATGAGTTTGGTTTGTTGTGCGCCAACGGCGAAGAGCTAATTGGCTCTATTTCTGTGGTCGCCGGTGAGGTTGACGATTTACCAGGCCAGCGCTCTGTTCAAATACCAATTCCTAAGCCCAGTATTTTGAAAGACAAAGGCGTCAGCATTGTTGGCACGTCACGATCATTCAATGACTATGCAGTCGATCATGCAAACGGTCATTCCATATCGGGCGTGCAGCGCAAACTGATGATGAAGTTGGAAGGTAATCAACTCGTGCCAACGACTCGCGGCGGACAATACATTGTAAAGCCTGCACCGGAAGGTGTACCGCATTGCCCCGAGAATGAGTTTTTCGTTATGAGCCTAGCCAATAAGGTTGGACTCAAAACCGCTGAATGTGGCCTTGTCCCCTTTGAAGACGGAGAGTTGGCTTATGTGACGAAGCGTTTCGATATTCTCAGCAAGAGTGAGCGATACTTTGTCGAGGACGGCGCGTCATTATGTGACGTCCACCCAAAACATAAGGACAGCGACGCATTAAGTTATGAAACCGTTTTAAAAAGACTAAGCGAGGCCGCAGGAAACAGTAAAGCGGTGACGCTCAACCTATTTTTACACGTCGTTTTTTCATACCTTGTTGCGAACAATGATTTACACTTGAAGAATTTTTCCTTAATGCGCAAGCCCTCTGGAAAAGATTCAACAATGGATATGTTAACCCCTATCTATGACGTACTGAGTTTAGCGCCCTATCCCATGTTTGATCACGCCTGTTTCACGTCGATTGGCGTTCTCGCAACAGAAGAGGGAGACGACGGCTATTTCAGTGACGCTTACGAGCAGTTTGGTTTTTATACCCAAAGCGACTTCGTGCAGCTTGGGGTGAACGTAGGCTTACCGAAGGCTCTGGTGGAAAAACAACTAAAACAGCTCATCGGCAAGCTATTCAAGGTGGTCGAAAGTGGCTTTCGAACGCCACTACCCGACGATATGTACGGGATCATAACAGACCGTATTCGTGAGCGCGGTCGCGCATTGGAGCTGACTTTGCGTTAGGCGCCAGGTGAACTAACCAGCTACGCAAGAAAGAGAAATGCCGATTCACAGCCTAAAATCTTCATGCAGTTTCGACCAATGATGTCTTAGCACTTGCTTGTGCTCTCGATGCATCGGCAATTCGGTTAATAATTTAGGCCAAACAGACCGAGCTTTATCTAATGTATCCGTTATGTGTACTTTGACAGCCTGCCACGGAAAACCAACACGATTAGACCAAATTTCGAACGATGCCATGCTCACGTCATACCAATTTTTGTTTTTGGCCATATTTAACGCGAATTCACTCACGCCTTTGACGTAAGGTATTGTTGAAACTATGTCATACGCGGGAGATAACATGGGCCGTTGAGGGTTGGAATATATCACCGACCAGTTCTTAAGATGTGCATCACCGTTGGCAAGTAATATATTCACAAGTATACGCCTAGCCAGTTGCTGGACGTCTTTTAAGCCTTGGTGGCTGTAGGAGTAGAGCGCATCCGCAATCTGTTCATAGTTGTATTTTTCATATTTCTCATGAGAGTATACCTGGAATATTTGAGCAAAATCTTCAGTGTGCACTCGTTTCCCATTGTCTCTATCAAATCGCTTGATTGCGTATGCGTATTCTTCGTTCGGCAATTGAATATTTGGTAGATTATCCAGTTTAGATAATTTAACCAATTTTATCTCTGGAATATCAACGCCTACAGCCTCCGCCAGACGCATAGCGGAGAACTCATTAAAAGGCACAAACTGATGCACAGTGGATGGTGTTTTAATGATCCAGCTGTCATCATTGGCATCAGTGCCGATATTAAATCTGCCGTCTTTGTGACGAACTGAAGAGAATTTCATTTGTACGCCGGCAAGGGAAAACTTGTTTTGTTGGGTGGCGACGTCAATTTGTATAGCTTCGACCTGTTCACGATGATCAAGCGCCCAAACTGGTAGCTGACCTGCAACTATCGGTGATGCAATAAGACCTCCGGGCAAACCCCGGCCCATGTGCGCCATTAAAGGGAACTCATTGTCTTGATGGACTTTAAGCGCTTGTGCCATCCAGTGTCTTAATGCCCCCTTCGGGTAGAAGATTGGATAATACCGGCGGTAAACGTTGCGAACTGATAAGTGGTTTACGAAGAGCCCGTTCATTAACCAATTGCGACATCGTAAATGTGTTGCGTTTCTCTGCAGGCAACGCCACATAATTAGGCGAAAAGGCTAAAATGTTCTTACCGCCCGAATAATGAGATATGACACCAATTTCCTGGTTATCAATACTGAGACTGAGGCCTTCGACGAGCTCTGAGCGTTTCGTCTTCATCTTTCCTAGTCCTCAAGTTGCTTGTGTCTGCTAGCCCAAATACTCTCTGTCTCTGAGTTCGCTGAAGTTGTACTTTTGCCATCAATCTCTGAGGGATCTACAACCGACAGTTCCAGATTTAAGCCAGCAAGAATGCGCAATAGCGTTGAGACTTTTAAATCCTGCCCAGACTCCACTCGTTGATACTGTTGCTGTGACATCCCAATAAGCATGCGCATGTCTTTTTGTGACAACTTTCTTTTCTTACGCTCTCTGGCTAATAGTTCGCTCATTTCATTTAATGTCTTCATAACACAATCCAAAAATTGTTTTTATTCCTAGATTCAACTTATACGCTTCATAAAATAAAAACAACTTTTATATTGTATATTTTAGTTATTACAACTCTGGTAATGTATTGAGCGACAATTACGGTGGCCAGCCTGATTCTTAGAAGGGTTACATCAGGTGAGATATTGGAACGGCATAGAGTTTTTCACCAAAAGGTAGTACCTGGTCGCCATCATAAAATACAACGCCACCACAGGGTCGGCTTTTGTTGCAGCCAACTGGTTTTCGTCATCAAAGGTAATGTAGGTATAGCCGAGTAATTCACCGACAAACTTAACAAGGGTTGTTTTTCCGCATTGCCGCAAACCATGTATTAATACGACCGGCGTATCGTCAATGGCTTCGATTAGATTTTGTTTTGTATTTCGCGGGAATAAGTTATCGGCCATCTACTGACCCCTTCGCCAAACCTGCGTCCATTTGAAAGCAAACGCCCGTCCAATTGAAAGTTATAATGTGCAGATTGTTTTTCAATTGTGTGATTTGGTGGCTCCGAACTGAAATTTCATCGATAAGATGGTGTTAGTTCAGGGGAAAGGTCACAACGCCGACAAAAACGGTCAATAAAACTGACCTACCACGGATTGTTCGGATAGACCGAAATCGGTGATCGGATTAAGCCGAAACGCGTGACCTTGGGGCACCAAAATCATCTGAGCGACAATTATCACGGCCGGTTGTGTGGTTTATGCGACGTTAAATTGAGGAATTTAAGGGGGGGGCAGTGACAAATGAGACTTATTTGCCACCGCCCCCTTTTATGTGAGTGGACGAATTATTCATTCTTGGCCAAATAACGTTCCCAAAAACGATGTTGCTTTGTTAGTTCTGCCGACATTTCACGCGATTCGACGGCTTTTTCAAAATGATTATCCATTAAACGGGTTTGCTCATTTATTAGGCTGGTGAGGTTTGAAGTGTTAGAGCGAATATCGGCCAGTTTTCGTTCAATGCGATTTAAGGCTCGTTTAAAGTCGCGATAAAAACTTTTAAATTCTTCCGATTCCAAATAACGCAAGGTCGCCTCTTCAGCAGGAAACTGTTCTTGCAATAGCTCATTCATGCGATTTACCACCAACATATAACCTGGTCGTTGCGCACGGCTACCGTCACGCGCCTTGCGTTCTATTTGTTTGGAGCGAACTAATAAAGCTCTGGAAAGCTTAGCATCACTGGTGAAAAAGCTGGAATATTCATCCTCTTCTAAAGCATAAGCCTCTTTATTAGCTTGCTCTACCTGCTCCGCAAAGGGGTAAGCAATAACAAAGTCGTTATAGGAAGCAATCGTGCCTATATCATCCGCCAACTCAAATGCACGTTTATGCAAGTTCTGTAAGGCCTCACGCGATTGCTTAGCATCAGGGTGTGTCTTTAAAAACCACTGGTAACCCGCGATGTTGTTTTCATCTTGAGTTAGTTGATATATCTTCTTAATCGCGTCTGGTGATTGCTTAGACCCTGGGTAATTATTAATAAAAAGTGAATAACCATTTATTGAGTTAGACTCCTTTGCCTTTTCATATTCAAGTTCCAAAAGAAGCTCTCTTGCCTCGCCAACTATTGGTGAATCAGCGTATTCAAGCAAAAACGTCTTATAGGATTCTATAGAATCTTTACGCTTAGCATTTTTAAACGCGGCTTGATGCTTTTTTGATAAACTCTGGACTTTTGATGTCAGCGTTTTTTTTATTTTGTTTTTGATTTCATCATAACTCCCATATTTCCCCCCTCTAATACAAGTGAAATAAAATCCGCTCCCGCCTACTGTTGTTCTTGCTTCATAATCAAAAGCTTTCAACTTATTGTCCACTGGAAGGATCCACAAATTGGCTGTCCAATCAAAGATATCAGATAAATATCTTGCTTCGTCGATTGATGGCAGCCTCCAATCACTGTGGCCATGTGAATCTAAACTTTCACAATAATGTTGTGCCGTGTCATAAGAAGCGTGATTCCAACCATTGTTGTAATAAAAATCTTTATACCTTTTATATATTGTAATTCCAGAAAAAGTATCTAAAACGACACTTTTGTTTCTTTCAAACCTTTTGCTTTCTACCATATCTGTATAAGATGACGCCCAAGTATTGCCCGTAACAACAAAAAACATAGAAAGCATTATAATAATTTTCATATTATTCCTCTTTAAATACTATGGTGGGTTGTTAATCCCCCAGTTATAACCTGCCCAATAAGTAGAGGGTTGAGCTGCCTTTAGCAGCTGTGCTGGCGGTTTTCCGCCAATGGCCGAGTCGAAGCCTCGCTATTGTATTGCCCCAGCCACTGGGTGGTTAATAATTGTGCATGAGCAATGCTGTCAAAAAGATGCATATCCAGCCATTCATGCCGAGCCGTCTGATTAAACCGTTCGATATAGGCGGTCTGCGTGAGTTTACCCAATTTAACAGATCGGTGACAAATAATTCTCATTTGTCACCGATCTCTTTTGCATTTTCGGTATGCTCAGTTAATGCTTCGTCAGCCCATTCTGGTTGCTCCTTAAAGCTAATAATCGGGTGAAAGTCAACGAAATATGAAATAGATTAGTGACAGCGTCATTACAATTACAAACGCCGCATAGCTGATCGAATTATTTACCGCCTGTGGCGGTTTCGGAGGTGATCTGACAGCAACGCTTTATTATGGATGCTCACTTGAAGTGTGATCTTACTGGCTTATAATGATTGAAATATCTCAATGAGCGCTGAAATGTTAGCGGTCACAAAAGTACGCATCTACCCGACACCTGAACAGGCAGAGTTTCTCAACCGCCAGTTCGGTGCTATGCGGTTCGTGCATAACAAGGTGCTGCATATCATCAGCTCACAGTACAAACGCCACGGCCTGAAGCTCAAGGCCAAAAAAGACCTTAAGCCGCTGTTGGCGGTGGCGAAAAAATCCCGCAAGTACCATTGGCTAAAGAATTTTTACTTGATTGCACTCCAGCAAGCGTGCATCAACCTTGATAAAGCCTTCCAGAGCTTCTTTGACCCGAAGCTTCCCGCTCGTTATCCGAAGTTTAAGCGCAAACATGGTAAACAATCCAGCTACCACTGCATGAGTGTGAGTGCTGGCGAAAACTGGAAAAAATTGCCGAAGATGAAACCAATTAAGGCGCGAGTTCACCGTGAATTGGGCGGAAAGCTCAAGAGCGTAACGCTATCGCGCACGGTAACAGGGAAATACTACGCCTCGCTGTTGGTCGAAGACGGCTTGCAAACACCTGCCCCATTGCATAGCGTTGATACCGTTCTGGGCATTAATATGGGGCTAACCCATCTTGCTATCGACTCCGAAGATAGCAAGACGACGAATCCCCGTTTCCTGAAACACGCCCAGTCTAACTTACGACGCAAGCAGAAAGTCTTATCCCGTTGCCAGAAAGGCAGCAAAGGTCGTACGAAAGCACGCTTGAAACTGGCTAAGGCGCATGAGCGCCTAGCGAATAACCGTACTGACTTCCAGCACAACCTGTCCCGACAACTCATTGACGACAACCAAGCGGTGGTGGTCGAGACATTGAAACTGAAGAACCTGCTGAAGAACCGGAAGCTATCCAAGCACATCGCTGACGCAAGCTGGTTCGGCCTGATTCAGAAGCCGGAGTACAAGGCTAAAGCGCATGGCAAACATCTGGTCAAGATCGACCAATGGTTTGCCAGCTCCAGGATCTGCTCATGCTGCGGCCACAAGGCCGATTCTTTGCGGTTGTCGGTGCGCAAGTGGACATGCCCGGCTTGTACAGCAGAGCTTGACCACGACATCAACGCCGCGATCAATATTCGGCAGCAGGGTATTATCAAACTAAGAGCCGAAGGACTGTCGGTTCCTGCCAATGGAGGCTTGCGTAAATTCGGACACACGCCGGTTGCTGCCTAAGAAGTTGGAGGCCTCGCCCGGCAGGGCGGGGAGCAGTCACCGAAGTTTAATTAATGTCGGGTGCCTAAAATTAAGTGAGAGAAAAGATAAAACAAGGTCCTTTAACACTATTTCCCATTGCCCTTTTATTGAGTGTATTGATGCTACTGCCGGACGAGACACTCCGGTTTTTGGCTTATCAGAGGGACAACGGCCAGTGGTGGGATGCTATAACAGCCGGGTGGGTTCATTTTGAGCTGAGTCATTACTTGGCCAGTTTGGTGGGCCTATTGGTGATGTGGTTATTGTTTGATGAGCATTTAAGTCCGCCACCGGTTTGGCTGATGCTAGCGGCGACAGCGTTGGGTTCGGTATTATTTGAACATTGGTTTGCGCAACCGCCGTTTTACGCTATAACGGTAGTCGAGAACCGCGGCTTTTCGGGCGCGTTGTATGGTTTTTTTGCCTGGGGTTCGACGTTAGATATTTTAAAGCGTAAACCTTTTGGCTGGACGCTACTCTTGCTGGTGATTGGCAAGGTGATGATCGAGGCATTTATCGGAGAGCCGATCGTAAGTTTCAGTAGTGTTGACCGGGTGGCGGTGATGGGCCATTTGGGCGGGGCACTCAGCGGCGTGTCATTGGCACTTTTATATTCGCAGCTTAGCAAGCAGCAAGTTATTAAGTAGTCGGACTTTGAAAGATTTTATCGAAACTTATCATAAGGCGGTGACTGCTCCCCGCCCGAGTGGGCGAGCGTTTACGCGGGGTTTTGCTAAGTAGCGTTTCAACGCCGCACGTAAATCTTTTATATGTTCGATGCTAAAGATGGTACTTCCTCCCATCTTAACTTTGTGAACTACCCCGCGGCATCGCTTAGATCTGATCACGGGATTTTCTCGGCAGCATTAAATAAAAAAAGCCAGAGCACATCCTATAGCGCTCTGACTTTTTCTTAACACGTTATCGTTTTAGCGGCGGCGCATCCAACGCAGAGCCGGTACTAATAACAACAACCACCAACTGAAGTGACTGCTCGACGAGTCTTCTTCTACTGTTGGTGTCTCGTCTTCTGGTTGCCCTTCAGACTCTTCCGCCTCGAATGTCAGGTCAACGATGACCGGATCGTGATCGGAGCTGCGGTAGGCATCCGGCGCATAATAGTTTGCCTGTTGCGTTTCTGATTGATACTCGAGGTTGTAGTCAAGCACCGGAGGTTCATCGGCATTGATTGCCCAAGTTGCAACAGCAGCAACTTTTTCTTGCAACGACGCACTGGCAAAGGCGTGGTCAAGGCTACCAGATTCTCCACGGTAGATGTACGAGTAGTGCTCATCACCCATCATCGAGGTTTTCAGATCGGTGTACTCAGCATCAGTGAACACAGCAATAGGATCTTCTTTGGTGTAGGCATTCATATCACCCAAGATAAGAGTATCACTGTCTTCAACACCAGTCGGATAGCCATCTAACCAGGCCAGCAACTCATTAGCTGCTGTTACTCGAGTGGCATTCCAACAACCCTGGCCGTCGCCGCTATCAACGTCATCGCCCTCGGCGCTACCACAACTTCCTTTCGATCGAAGGTGTGTCACTACAAATGTGAATTCTTCGTCACTCTCGGTGTGGGTAAAGCTTTGCGCTACCGGAGCACGGTTACCATAGTCAAAAGGTTCAGCGGTTGTGTATGCCGGTGTGCCTACTTCACTGAACTGCTCGGTACGATAAATAATGGCCGACGTGATTGCGTCTGTGCCAACGTTGTCTCCGCCCATGTCGACGTATTGCCATTCGCTGCCCGAAGCATCACTTAACGCATTAGTAAGGGTTGCTAATGCGCTGTTCTCACCAAAACCATCGTTCTCGATTTCGATTAAACCGATGATGTCAGCATCCAGTTCCGTTAAGGCAGTAACCAATTTCGTCTGTTGACGCTCAAGCTCAACTAAGCTGTCTGCCCCACGTTCAGTCGGGAAACCTTCGCCAGTGCCGTCGCCATTAAAGTAGTTAAGAACATTAAAGCTTGCGACGCGCGCTGTCGCACCTTCTGCTTTGACCGGCGCTTCATCACGAGCATTAGTGGCAATAAATTGTGGTGCAACCGTAGGATGTACCCGGTACGCTGAGAAACCATAAGTCATCACCCCCGTGATCCCCGTTACGCTATCACCCACGCGAAGGCTGTTCATGGCACTGAGCTCAGGTGCAGGGTAAGGGACAATTTCTGGGTTTTGACCGGTACGGCCATCATCAACCAATATACGTGACAGGCGATTAGCTTCCGCCACTGCCTGAGCCGCTTCACCAGGCTCTGCAATTTGCGTTGGATTAAATTGACGTCCTGTTGCGACGACAAACTCGCCGTAGCGACCTAAACCATAGTTTTCCGTCACCGTGAGCTCTTGCGGTAAGCTAACCAACATGCCCTCGGTGGCTTCTAAGTTATTCAGCGATTCAACCGGGAGTTCAACCGTTGTTGGCGTTACCGACAGGCCTTCATCACACAAAATAAAGTCTGAAACGGTAGCCAGTTGGGTGGCGCCATAATACTCGTCAACTTCTGCAACTAAACGTACTTTGTCGCCGACACTGACCGTATCAGCGTTATGGTATACAAAAACACCCTCAGATGTTGCCGGGTCGTTGTCGTACTGACTTTCAGGCTGTTGTACAAAAAATCCACTTAACTGTTCATCGCCCTGGAAGCTTGCCGTAACGATAGCTTCGATAATCGCTTGTTCACCTTTCAAAGGGCTTTCGTCGGTGTTGCCTTGCACAGCAGAAATTAATGTTGCGCTGTCACCACACTCACCGATAGCTAATGTTGGCGGAGGCTCAACCGGATTGCTATCTAAATGGCTACCCAAGCCATCAAAGGTGTCTTTATCAAAACTTTGCCATTGCGTGTGCGGCTCGTAAGCATCATCCGTTGTCGTGTCACCGCTCGTGATGCTGTTTAAACGGCGTAATGTGCGATCTTGCGTGCGCACGCCGTCGCTTTCCCAGTAAGAACCTGGATCGGTGCCAATTTGCCCTAAACTATCAACAACGTTGCCCTCTTGGCTTAACACAATAGCGTCGTCGCCATTGTACCAACTCCCGCCAGTTAAAAGCTGGCCTTTGTCGGTGATGGCACTTACTGCATTGCTGTTCGCAATAACATAGGTTGCTTGTGGTTCAAGGGTATCGGACAGGCTGATATCATTTCCGGATTCAGTATTGCCGTTGAAGTAAAATGATAGTGTGTATGTGCTTAAGTCAATTGCAGTATCACCACTGTTATACAGCTCAATCGCTTTATTATTACTGCTTCCTTCAATGAATTCTGAGATAAACACATCTGCAGAAGCCATAACTGGGACACTCAGGCCCATTGCCGCCATGATAGCAATCGTTAAGTTATTTTTTGTCATAAGTTCCTTCTTTAATTTATTAAAATCAGGAACGTACATTAAACGCAAATTATTACATTTAATAATTTTTTAATTGCAAAATTGTGATCAAATAATGACATCTTCTATGACCACTCTATTGCTGTATTGTTATGGTTTTGTGTCACTATCTCAACTTTTGGTGCAATTTTTAGTTAAGATCATGAAGTTGAAAATAACTCTTCGGCAGAGCTGAGTTCCGATTTCTTCAACCTTTTGTGAATGCTTAAACCAGCTCAGTAGTTTTAGGTGTACCAGTAATACGGCAAGGCTATTGACGCTACATAGAGAGCACACCCCAGCTGTGGAAGAAAGCGGCCCATCTGTGGGAGCGAAAAGGTAAATTACTCCCAATATTGGGCTACTTGCAATCAATATAGCCAGAATAACGGCCCATCATCGGGAAAACGGATAAATAACGATGGATTTCAATTGCTCTCTCCCAATGAAGGGCCGGTTTACCCTGTTAACGCTCCCAATCATGGGCCGCTTTTTCATGAATATTACTCTCCGACTAAGAATAGAGAGCAAAATAGGCACTGCTAACAATAAAATAAAGCCCAAATTTGTGAGAGCACACCCAGCCGTGGAATAAAGCGGCCCATCTGTGGGAGTGAAAAGGTAAATTACTCCCAATATTGGGCTACTTGCAATCAATATAGCCAGAATAACGGCCCATCATTGGGAAAACGGATAAATAACGACAGATTTCGGTTGCTCTCTCCCAATGAAGGGCCGGTTTACCCTGTTAACGCGCCCAATCATGGGCCGCTTTTTCATGAATATTACTCTCCGACTAAGAATAGAGAGCAAAATAGGCACTGCTAACAATAAAATAAAGCCCAAATTTGTGAGAGCACACCCAGCCGTGGAATAAAGCGGCCCATCTGTGGGAGTGAAAAGGTAAATTACTCCCACAGATGGGCTACTTGCAATCAATATAGCCAGAATAACGGCCCATCATCGGGAAAACGGATAAATAACGACGGATTTCAATTGCTCTCTCCCAATGAAGGGCCGGTTTACCCTGTTAACGCTCCCAATATTGGGCTACTTGCAATCAATATAGCCAGAATAACGGCCCATCATTGGGAAAACGGATAAATAACGACAGATTTCGGTTGCTCTCTCCTAATGAAGGGCCGGTTTACCCTGTTAACGCGCCCAATCATGGGCCGCTTTTTCATGAATATTACTCTCCGACTAGGAATAGAGAGCAAAATAGGCAGTGCTAACAAAAAATAAAGCCCAAGTTTGTGAGAGCACACTCTAGCTGTGGGAGATAAGGCCAATATCAAACAAACTCATCGATCAGCTGCTTGATGGCTGTGACTCGCCAGAAGACATTTTAGGTGAAGCTGGGCTGCTCAAGCAGCTTACCAAGAAAGTCGCTGAACGCACTTTAGAAGCCGAGATGCAAGCCCATTTAGGCTACGCCCCAAATGATGCGGCTGGCAATAACAGCGGCAATTCCCGTAACGGCAAAACCAAGAAGGCCGTTCGTAGCACCAACGGTGAAAAAGAGCTCCTTGGCCTGTGGATGGCGCAAACCGAAGGCGCTAAATTCTGGTTATCTGTGATGAACGAGCTTAAACATCGCGGCGTCGATGACATCTTTATCGCCTGTTGCGATGGCCTGAAGGGTTTCCCCGAAGCCATTGAAGCGGTTTACCCGAAGACTCAGGTACAGCTGTGCATTGTGCATCAAATTCGCCACTCTCTGCGTTACGTAAACTGGAAGCAACGCAAGATCATCGCAGCTGACTTAAAGCTAATTTATGGCGCTGCAACAGAGCAGGCGCTGGAAGAGTTCGCTGAAAGATGGGGTGAAGAGCATCCGACCATAAGCCGCTCATGGCGGGCAAACTGGGAACGCTTAAGCGTATTCTTCGAATACCCGGCGGAGATACGTAAGGCTATCTACACCACTAACGCCATCGAGTCGCTGAACGCGTCATTGCGTAAAATTACCAAGACTCGCCGGTCGTTCCCGAATGATGAGGCCATCATGAAGGTATTGTACTTAGCCTTGCATCAGGCATCGAAAAAGTGGACGATGCCCATGCGCAACTGGAAACCGGCCATGGCGCAATTCGAGATCAT